>NZ_CAJHGI010000002.1:0-550286 GCF_904886855.1 Acinetobacter sp. 'aerobic (ED)' | reverse complement strand
GACAACGTAGAAATGTCAGTAGAGTTAATCCACCCGATCGCAATGGACCCAGGTCTACGTTTTGCGATCCGTGAAGGTGGTCGTACTGTAGGTGCTGGTGTTGTTGCTAAAGTAACTGCATAATCGCCTAGAGTGATAAAAAAACACCCCTTTGGGGTGTTTTTTTTGTTTATTGTTAGACAATCCATTGGTAAGAGTGTCCTAAACTGATAGCTTGCTGTCCCAAACTGCACTTAATTGATTTGCATAACCACGTAATATAAAACGCAAGAAACAGACAAAAGTGCTCAGTGGAAAGTTTCACTGAAAAGGAGTTGGCAGCATGAATGCTAAAGTAAATATTTCAAATCGTGCGGGTGCAAGCTTCCCAGTCCGTCGTATGAACTTTGATTTTGATCAGGTCCCTGAATACTGGATGAATGGTTCGGCAGGTTTAACCCACTTCATGACAGGTTTATCTGCGCTGTTCCCAGATGGTGAAAAATTATTTATTGATGCAGTGCGTGCGGTTCGTTATTACCCGGCGATTAAAGACAATGAAGAGCTACAAAAAGAAATCAGTGCCTTTATTGGTCAGGAAGCCATGCATACGCAAGAGCATGTTAACTTTAATGCCTCAGCCCAGAAATATGGCCATGATGTCAGAACGTTAGAACGGATCACAGGGCGTTATATCCAGTTTGCATTAAGCAACTTTTCTAAGGTGGTCAAACCTTTTGGTATGACCCGAGAAATGGTCAATCTTACCGCAACCACAGCCTTAGAACATTTTACGGCGACCATTGCTTCTGAGTTATTACGTAACCCGCATATTCAGGACTTAATGACCGATGACACCATGTCCTATATGTGGTTCTGGCATGCAGTCGAGGAAAATGAACATAAAGCCGTGGCTTATGATGTTTATGAAGCAGTATTTGGTAAAGGTTTAAAAGCCTATAGCTTGCGTACCTCTGCGCTGGTATTTGCCATGGCCTTGATTTTTATCCTCCAGTCTTATTTCACTTTACGTTTGTTGCAACAGGACAAGAAGCTGAACTTTAAAGAATTGGCCATGATTTATAAATATGGTTATAGCCCTTCAAAAGGCATTATTACCGGCATGGCCGGGGAGATGCTGGCTTATTTTAAACCTGGTTTCCATCCTAATGATCTCGATACAGTTCAGCTGTTAAAAGACTGGAAAGCAAAACTTGGTTTCTAACTTTTCATTTTGAAGTGTATGGTTTAAAAAAGGGCAATCAAAATTGCCCTTTTTTTATTTTGTAGCTTTTATTTCATAGATGATTTTTAGTGTGATGACATGTCCTAATATGATGTTTTTCTGACCTTATCTGCACTTATGAGAACGACTGAAAAGGGCGTATAAATGAATTATTCAGCATGATTTATCAAGAATATTCACGGATAGGAGAAAAGGGTATGAATGCTAAAGTCAATATTTCAAACCGAGCTGGCGCCAGTTTCCCTGTACGCCGAATGGATTTTGAATTTGGTGAAGTACCACGTTACTGGGCCAATGGAGATGCTGCCTTAACCCATTTTATGACTGCGCTTTCAGCACTATTTCCAGAAGGTGAGCAATTCTTTGTAAATAGTACCCGTGCAGTCCGTAATGATCCCAAACTGGCTGACCCGAGATTGCAGAGAGAAATCAGTGCCTTCATTGGTCAGGAAGCGATGCATTCAAAAGAGCATTTGGCTTTCAATGCATCTGCCCAGGCATATGGATACAATGTCCGTAAAATGGAAGCACAAACCGGCCGTTTGATTAACCGAACCATTGGAGTAACCTCGAAACTCCTGAAACCTTTTGGTTTCACCAAGGAAATGATCAGTTTGACCGGGACCTGTGCCTTAGAACACTTTACCTCGACCATTGCCGAAGAGTTATTGAGTAATCCGGATATCCAGGCCATGTTTATGGATGAGACCATGTACCATTTATGGATGTGGCATGCGGTAGAGGAAAATGAGCATAAAGCTGTCGCTTTTGATGTGTATGAGTCGATGTATGGACAGGGTGCTAAAGCCTATTTTATGCGTTCATTGGCCTTGGTGATTGCCATGGGGCTGATCTTTATTACCCAATCTTATTTTACTGCAAAATTACTGCAGGTAGATGGCAAACTGACCTGGCGTGATACCAAGTACATGCTGAAGTTTATGTATGGTTATAAAGGCTTTATGACACGTCAGATTCCAACATTGCTGTCTTTCTTAAGACCGAAATTCCATCCCAATGATGACGATACGACCGAACTGCTGAATAAATGGCGGGCTGAATTGGGCTTTAATCCAAGTTAATGTCCAAGGGCAGTAAAACTGCCCATTTTTTTATTCAATTTTCAGCTGAAATTGTCGATAATCTGCCACAGTAATTTTTAGAGTGTTAACTTGTGATTCGATTGATGCGAGACAGTGATCTGGAAAGTGTGGCAGCCATTGAACGCTTGGTCCAGACCCATCCATGGAACAAGCAGCAGTTTCAGGAGTCTTTAGCTTCATATCAATGTACGGTTTACGAACAGGCTAATCAGGTGGTCGGTTTTTGTATTCTGCAGCCCGTTCTAGATGAGGCTAATTTATTGTTGATGGCGATCCATCCGAGTCAGCAGGGCAAGGGTCTTGGTTATAAATTATTGGACCAATCTATCCAGCAATTAAAAAACAATCCGATCCAGATTTTTTTAGAAGTGCGTGAGAGCAACACAGCCGCGATCCGTTTGTATGAAAAAACAGGTTTTCATCAAATTGATGTGCGCAAAAACTATTATCCGAATCCGGATGGTTCCAGAGAGCATGCCGTGATTATGGTTAAGACATGCACAGATGATTTTGCTGCGTTATTTAATAATTAAATTATTCCATTCAGAGGGTAAGGTACTCATCAATGAATTCCCGAGTTGCTGGATTTCATTGTCTGCAAGTGGGCGGTTGAGTCTGCGCCATTGACCATCCAGTAATAATTCCAGTGGGGTATATTGCGATTTATAATTCATTTTATCTGAATGCGGGACCCAATAACCCAGATATAAATACTCCAGATTCAAGCTGCGGACATATTCAATCTGTTTCAGGATTGCGAACACACCTAAGGAGCGGCGTTGCTCATCTGGATCGAAGAAGGTATAAACCGCTGACAGTCCATCATCCATCAGGTCACAGGTGGAGACCGCGACCAATTTCTGGTCTTTCCATAGTTCAATAAAGAAGCTTTCGGTGCAGCTATGCACCAGAAATTTTTCAAACTGATCCAGACTAGCGGGATACATATCGCCATCTGAGTGGCGTTCATTGATATAGCGTTCATATAAATCGTAATGTTGCTGAGTGGCCTGCGAGGTCGGCAGAATACTCATTTGTAAATCTTGATTGCGTTTCCAAGCCTTTTTCTGGCTGCTATTCATGCTGAATTCTTGCACGGGAACACGACAGGATAAACATTGACGACATAGGTGACATTCAGGACGATAGACAAAATCACCACTACGACGAAAACCTACACGAGAAAGTTCTGACAATGTCACCACATCAATACGGTGAATCGGGTCCAGAAAGACCATCCGCGCAGATTTATTATCGAGATAACTACAATCATGCGGTGGGGTAATGTAGTACTGTAAGTCATTTAAAAGGGACTTGGGTTGGTATGATTTCATTAATCTGTCCCTCCAAGGTGTTAATCCGTTAACCGTCTAATGTGGCAAAAACTGCTATTGTTTTACTTGAAAATACACGTTCTTGATAACTTTTCCAATTGATAGAGGGGGCAATAATTACATCTTGTAACGATTTAAGATAGGCTTGGCGAGAAAGTGTACTCGCACCCAAGCTTAAAAGATGATCATTGACCAGTTGGCAATCAATCCACGGCAACTGATTTTCCTGTCCAATCAGCATCAGGGTATAGAACGCCATTTTTGAAACATCGGTTTCAGTGCTAAACATCGACTCACCAAAACAGCCTTTGCCAATGCTGACGCCATACAAACCACCCACCAGTTTCTGTTGCTGCCAGACTTCAACACTATAGGCATAGCCAGCATTAAATAAGTCACAATAGCCTTGAATAATGTCTTCACTGATCCAGGTTTCATTGGCATAACTGCGAGGTAAGGAACAGGAACGAATCACCTGTTCAAAAGCATGATTCACGGTGATTCGATAATCGTGTTTTTTCATGTTCCGAAGTAATGATTTACTCGGTTTATAGGCATGAGGTTCAATAATGCAACGAGGTTCGGGACTCCACCAGCAAATCGGTTCATCGGCATTGAACCAAGGAAACAGGCCATGCGTATAGGCTTCATATAATGTAGAGGGGCTAAGATCAGCACCGATACAGATAAAACCTTGGCCTTCCGGATCGGCTTCAACAGGATCAGGAAAAATATATTGAGAGGGTGGAAGCGGTTGCATAGCAAACAAAGTAAATAAGAATAATTCTAAACTAACTGAACTGCGCAGGAATGGCAATCCTTGAGCAGAATCAGCTTGGGTCACGCCCAAGAAGAATGTGTATGCCTGTGACAGAGAATTGGGGAAATCTTAACCTGATCCTACTGGGTATAATAAAAAACCACCAATGAATGGTGGTTTTTCTGTTTTGGTCTAATTAGTTTAGATTATCTAGATATTTTTCTGCATCAAGCGCTGCCATACAGCCTGAACCCGCTGAAGTAATCGCTTGACGATAAACGCTATCTGCGACATCACCCGCTGCGAATACACCTTCAATAGAAGCCGCAGTTGCATTACCTGCCGTACCGCTGTGTACCTGGATATAGCCATCGCGTAAGTTCAATTGTCCATCAAACATACTGGTATTTGGTTTATGGCCGATTGCAACAAACAGACCTTGAACCTGAACGTCCTGAGTGCTTTCATCTTGAGTTGATTTAATGCGAACAGCGGTTACACCGGTATTGTCACCTAAGACTTCATCGACCTGATGGTTCCAGATGATGCTGATTTTGCCTTCTTTTTCTTTGGCAAAAAGATGATCTTGCAAGATTTTTTCTGAACGTAAGCTATCGCGACGATGCACCAGCGTAACATGCGCTGCAATATTAGAAAGATACAGTGCTTCTTCAACGGCAGTGTTACCGCCACCAACCACCATCACATTCTGGTTCTTATAGAAGAAACCATCACAGGTCGCACAGGCACTGACGCCTTGGCCCATAAAGGCAGCTTCAGATTCAAGACCTAAATATTGTGCGGTTGCCCCAGTTGCAATAATCAGCGCATCACATGTGTATTCTTCCATATCACCTTTCAGCACGAATGGACGAGTCTTAAGATCAACTTCATTGATGTGATCATAGACGATTTCTGTACCGAAACGTTCTGCATGGGCTTGCATACGTTCCATCAGTACAGGACCAGTTAATCCTTCAGGGTCACCAGGCCAGTTATCAACTTCAGTGGTTGTGGTTAACTGACCACCAAGTTGTATACCAGCAATGAGTGTCGGTTTGAGATTCGCACGTGCTGCATAGACTGCCGCACTATAACCTGCAGGACCAGAACCCAAAATAATTAACCGTGAGTGACGAGCGCTCATTAAAGAACATCCTTTTTATATTGAAACTGCTAAAATTATACGTGAATCGAGAGGGGAGTGGGGCAAATCGATCCGGATAATATTGATTAACTCAATCGAATTGAGCTATATCCGTGCAGAATGTTAACAACAACAGTAAATAATCGTGCATCTTTTTTGTAAGAACGAGTGCATAATATAAAACTTATTGATTAAGGTAAGTTAGGCCTTAAAAGATACCAACAAATAACGAATTGGGTTACAGGACTGTATATGACTGCGGTGTCAAGTGTTTATGCACAACGCTTTTTAATGACATTATTTTTGATTTCCTTTGGCATTTATTTATTTCTTGCCACAGTCACCTATACACCGTTTGATCCGGGGTGGATGCATATTTCCAGCGATACCCAGCAGGTTTCGAACGCAAGCGGTGTGGCCGGTGCTTGGATCGCAGATTTACTCTTTGGTTTTCTGGGATGGGCAAGCCTGCTTATTCCCTTGTTCCTGTTTATAGAAGCAATTCAGGTCTGGTGGCCGAGAAGCTTTCTGAACCGCCCATTTCGTTATGCAGCCCAGTTCTTCCTGATTCTTTCAATTTCAAGTTTGTTGTATCTACATTGGAATATGCCGGCAGATACGCTGGAGAATGCCGCTGGCGGTATTATCGGTTATGAGTTGGGGGGAAGTCTCTCTCAATTGCTGACGATTTATGGCGCGACCTTATTTTTACTTGCTTTCAGTATCTTGTTGCTGACTTTGGCTTTTGGGATTCAATGGAACAAAACCTGGGTAACCTTGAAGAATACGCCTGCGTATTTGCAAGACCTGTTCTATAAGAATGTGCCACAAAATGAATCTGCATATGATTTAACCGAACAGTTGACGCCGGCTGAAACACCAGTAGCCACGACCAAGGCTCAAGCAGAGAGCGAGAGTCAGGACAATACAAACCAGAGCAAAACCAATCAGGTTCAGGCCAAGCTGATTAAAATTGATGATTCACACCATCAACTCATGGCAGAAAAATTATTTGCCGATGTGGTGGCGAAAGAACAACAACAAAGCGCTGAGCCACATCCAGCGACTGTGCCAGATGAAGAGTTCGAACAGACCTTACAACGTGCACGTCAATTTGAAACTGAAAGTCAGCGTTTAGTCAAAACAGGTGAAGTATGGCGTGCATTACAACGTGATGATGCCAGTCATAAACAGGAGATTGATGCATTACTCCGTGCTGCTGATGAGTCAGCTCAGATGACTACAGCACTTGAACCCTCAGCCCACGCTGAAGCAGTTATGCAGCAAGCCAATGCCAGCCATCTGGACTGGAATGATGACCAGATCTTTGATGAGCTGTTGGCCGCGGTACCGAACAGTAAAACTGCTACAGATGCACATACGCCATTCACGCAAAACGTTCCGGCAATGCCACATACGCCTGTTGAGCAGGAAAATGAGTTTGAAGCGGACATTGAAGCTCTGATTCATGAATCTAATCAGAACAATGCTGCTCAAACTCCTGCTACTGTACAAAATCCCGTACACGATGAAAAGCCGCATGCTGTTGCAGAGGAATTTGATGAATTCAATGATCTTCTGGTTGAGGAGGAGCGTGAACATGCTGCTGCTCCACGCACCACAAGTTATGCGCAATCATCTGCTTTCGTCAAAGCACCGATTGAAGTGAAGTCTGCACCGAAAGAAGCTTTGTCTAAAGAAGCATTTATTGAAGCATGGCAAGAAACAGCAGGTAAAGCTGAACCCGAGCCAGACTTTGATCTTGAAGAAGATTTTGATCTGGATGCTCCTTTAACCGATGCCTTTGGCCGTCCAATGTCACGCGCCATGCAAGTCGCGCAAAAACGCCATGATCTGCCGACCTTACCGGGTCTGGAATTGCTGGATGAAGTCGATCCAAATAAAAAGGTCAATTTTACTGCCGAGCAATTAGCCCGTCTTTCTGAACTTTTAGAGATCAAACTACAAGAGTTTAACGTTAAGGCTCAGGTAGTCGAAGCCCAGCCGGGACCCGTAGTAACACGTTTCGAACTGGATCTGGCACCTGGTGTAAAAGCCTCTAAAGTCACCAATATTTCCCGCGATCTGGCACGTTCCATGTCGATGGCATCGGTCCGTGTGGTTGAAGTGATTGCAGGAAAACCATATATCGGAATTGAAGTGCCGAATAGCAGCCGTGAAATGGTACGCTTGATTGAGTTATTGAAAACACCAGCGTTTGAAGACCCTGCGGGTATGCTCTCTATGGCGATGGGTAAAGACATTTCAGGCAATCCGGTTATTACTGACCTTGGTAAAGCGCCGCATATGCTGGTTGCGGGGACCACAGGTTCGGGTAAGTCGGTTGCAGTGAACTCGATGATTTTGTCGATGTTGCTGAAATACACACCAGAGCAGTTACGCCTGATTCTGATCGATCCAAAACAGCTGGAATTGGCCAACTATAACGATATTCCTCATCTACTGACCCCTGTTGTTACCGACATGAAAGATGCGGTTAGCGCATTAAACTGGTGTGTCAATGAGATGGAACGCCGTTATAAACTGATGTCATTCCTGAAAATCCGTAAGCTTAGTGACTATAACCGTAAAGTTGAAGAAGCCATTGCCAATGGTGAAGATCTGATTGATCCAACCTGGAAAGCCAGTGACTCAGTTGTGGGGGAACGTGCGCCGCGTTTAACGCCATTACCTTCCATTGTGATCGTGGCCGATGAATTTGCCGACATGATTATGCAGGTCGGTAAAAAGGCTGAAGAAATGATTACCCGTTTGGCACAGAAATCTCGTGCTGCAGGGATTCACCTGTTACTTGCTACACAACGTCCTTCGGTGGATGTAATTACCGGTCTGATCAAGGCAAATATTCCAACCCGCGTGGCATTACGTGTCAATAGTAAGATTGATTCACGCACCATTCTGGATGCGGGTGGGGCAGAAGACTTGCTCGGTCATGGTGATATGCTGTTCCTTGGCCCTGGTAAAATTGAACCTGAGCGTGTCCATGGTGCCTTCATTAGTGATGATGAAGTGAACCGTATCTGTGATGCGTGGCGTGAACGTGGTGAGCCAGATTATGTGGATGAGATTCTCACGCCATTTGATGAAGAGCCTACATCGCGTGGTTTTGAAGATGGGGATGGTGATCCGAGCCGAGATGCGCTGTATGATCAATGTGTCTCTTTCGTTTTAGAAACACGCAAAGCATCGACTTCATCATTACAGCGTAAATTTAGCCTGGGTTATAACCGTGCAGCACGGATCATTGACCAGATGGAAGAAAATGGCATCGTCAGCTCGATGGGTGCCAATGGTAAACGGGATATTCTGGTTTAACCTAAATATCATCTAAAAAAAGCCTCGTTATCGAGGCTTTTTTGTTTTAGGTTTTCAAATTTTTATATGGTAAAAATCACGTTTTTTATTTAAGGTTGCGCTTTAAAATCTCAACCTTGAGGTGAGTCGTGTTCGTTGCATTAACTACACTCATTTTTATTCATTTCTGTGCATTGATTACACCTGGACCTGACTTTTTCTTAGTCTCACAAACCGCAATTAGCCGCTCGCGTAAAGAAGCCTTGCTGGTGGTACTGGGTATTTGTCTAGGAGCAATGTTGTGGTCACTGCTTGCCTTGATGGGACTCAATATCATCTTTGAAAAAATGGCATGGCTTAAGCAAGGACTGTTGATCGCTGGCGGGCTATATTTGTGCTGGCTTGGTTTTCAAATGCTTCGCTCTGCTTTCTCTAAAAATAACCCAACTATAAATCCAATAAGCTTACCTCAGTCACCTTATTTATTTTTTATGAAAGGCTTGTTGACCAATCTTTCCAATCCTAAAGCCATTATCTATTTTGGCAGTGTCTTCTCACTGTTTCTGGCAAATCCATTATTTGACCAACATCATTCTTTACTTTTTATTATTGTTTCGATTGAAACGATTTTATGGTTTGTCCTGGTCGCTTTTGTATTTTCTCTGCCAACATTTCGCAATGCATACCAAAACTTTGCCAAATGGATTGATGGAGTATCAGGCGGAATATTTACCTTACTCGGTATTTATCTGATCGGCAGCCGCTAATTCAGGGATAACAAAGCCTGCATCATGCAGGCTTTCTGATATACGCCAATCTTATGGTCTTTTTAACCCTTAAACTTCAAGAAAAAACCCGATTAATAACAAGATCCAGAAGATAGACCCAATAATAATCACAAAAATTTGAGCAATATTAAATTTTTCCTGTATCACCGCATTGAGTTGATCATCCTGTTTTTTGGCATGATTAAGGGCTACAAAAGCGGGAATAAGGAACATAAAACTGACTGATGAAATTAACCAGTAAGGATCTGGTAGGTTGGCGAATACTAAGGCGAAAAGGATATAGCCGATATACATCCAGCCTGCAGAAAATTCCTGAACATCGTCTTGTGCTTTGGCATATTCTCGGATTTTCTTAAACAGGGAATATAAGAAGAAAATGGAAAAAATAGCTCGGGCAGCCGGCATGATATTTAAATGATCTTTAATTGCGAAAAAGCGCCATGCCTTAAAAATCCACCATAGCTCGTATAACCCTAAAGAAATAATTGATAAAAAGATAAACCTTTTTAAGCTAATAATGGTTAAATCGGCTAAATGATGGTTTACAGGATCAGTTTTAATTACAGTTGTGTTTTGATCAGTCATGGTCTTAGTTAGAATAGCTAAAATATAAAAATTGTATTATTGGCAATCTATTTATCAGAGAATTTAAGAAATATCATTATTTTAATTAAAAACCACATAATTTACGCTTCAATTTATTGATATTGATAAATTATGTGGCCTTTATTGTAGTGTTGATTAAGCAAATTTCGCTAAAACTTCCAGAAAACCCGCTTTCTGGCGAGGAAATTGTGCAATCACATCATGAATGCGTTGGCCTTCAGGATTGGTTGCATTCAAGTCACGGCCATCTGCCAAAAACTTGGTAAGCAAGCGCTCATAGTCATTTGGACGCATATGTTTGAAGGCATGGTAGAGCACATGGAAGTCGGCATTTACGCCAGCTGGAGGAAGCTGGTTAAGGTAGGCAAACACACGCTCATCTGACCATTCTTCATTGAAAGTTGCTGGCTGTGATAATGCCATGACAATCTCCTCAGTCTTATAAAATAATAAAGGCAAAATATGAGGCAGGATGAGAAAAGTCATACTTTTCAAATTCTGCGACGTATTTTGCCCTTATTTACGAAAAATCGCTAATGAAAAAACTTCTAACGATCTTCAGGTAAATTGATATTCATTTCTAGCATTTCAATGTTTGCTTCTGAACGAACCTGCATTTGAATATGCTGTTCATCCACCCCACGAACATAACGACTCACAACCTGCATGATTTCTTTTTTCATTTGGTCGATTTTGTCCTGGCCTAAGCGACGGCCCAAGCCTTGTTCAGATGCAACAATAACTTTTAAACGATCTTTGGCAGTTTGTGCACTTGATGGTTTTTCATCACTGCTAAAAAGTTTACTCCAGAATCCTGCCATAATTACGCTCCAAATAGTCTAGCTAACCAACCTTTTGGCTGTACTGCAATGTGTCGATAAGGACGGTCTTCGCCAAGGAAGCGAGCCACTAAGTCATCATAAGCTTGTCCAGCTTTTTCTTCTGAATACAGAATCACTGGTTTACCTTCGTTTGATGCTTGAAGTACGCTTGGGCACTCAGGAATTACCCCTAAAGTCGGCACACGTAAAATATCTTTAGAAATATCGTCGATCGTTAACATTTCCTGCTTATCCGCACGTTCCGGATTGAAACGGGTGATACATAAATGCTTACGGATACGACCTTCGTTTTGTTCAACTTTTTTGGTTTTGCTATCAAGCATACCAATAATACGGTCAGAGTCACGTACTGATGAGATTTCAGGGTTGGTCACAATGATTGCTTCATCGGCATGATACATGGCTAGAATCGCACCACGTTCGATACCCGCAGGCGAGTCACAAATGATGTAATCGAATTCTTGCGAAAGTTCGTCGATCACACGTGCTACACCATCATCACTCAACGCATCTTTATCGCGGGTTTGTGACGCAGGGAGAATATATAAGTTTTCAATATCTTTATCACGGATGAGTGCTTGTTGTAAGCGAGCTTCATTATTGATGACATTGACAAAGTCATAAACTACACGGCGTTCGCAGCCCATGATCAAATCAAGATTACGTAAACCCACATCGAAATCGATCACAACAGTTTTATGACCACGTAGGGCTAAACCTGTTGCAAAAGATGCACTTGTTGTAGTTTTACCTACACCACCTTTGCCTGACGTTACGACAACAATTTTGGCCACCGAATCCACTCCTATTTATGGTCATACGCCCCTAAAAGGGCTTTTTTGGTGTTTAATGAGATAAATTAAAACTGCAAGGCCTCAAATTCAAGTTCTTGCTTGTTATTTAAATAAATATGTACAGACTTTTTGATCATATCTTTGGGAATATCATCGGCTACACAATAGGTCCCTGCAATCGAGATGAGTTCGGCTTCTAGCGAATGGCAGAAAATACGTGCTGCAGCTTGTCCACCTGCACCAGCAATGACTCTACCACGAGCATTGCCATAAATGTGAATATTTCCAGATGCAATCACTTCCGAACCACTATTCATGCCTGCATTTAAAATGATATCACCCTGATCTTGCACCAAACATTGGCCTGTACGCAAAATTTCATCAT
Source organism: Acinetobacter sp. 'aerobic (ED)' (assembly GCF_904886855.1). Lineage (NCBI taxonomy): Bacteria > Pseudomonadati > Pseudomonadota > Gammaproteobacteria > Moraxellales > Moraxellaceae > Acinetobacter > Acinetobacter sp. 'aerobic (ED)'. The sequence continues at coordinate 537,987 of NZ_CAJHGI010000002.1, read as the reverse complement.
GATACGAGCTGATATAGGCATTCGATGTGTTTTTTTGTGGTGTTTGTATTGCTGAATTATCTGCGGCTTTTGCCGGAGCAGGATCAACCACCTGTTCTTTTGAGGCCTTGATACGTTGCAACGGCTGATCGACAGGTAGAACCGGGAATTGAATGGCGCGGGCTTCATCACCCAAGATGCCGTCAATCACTGCCATCGGTTGTAAACCTAGATCAATCAAGAGCTGAATCAAGGCAATCAGTTCTTGCTCAACCGTACTGTCAATAATGACCAGGGTACCGATATAGGAACCTTCATTCAGGGTGCTGGTAAGTTGCTGTCGGATTGCATTATGGTCATTTGTGTCGAACGTAAGTCGACTAAAATTCACCATTCTGCCCGTAATCCGTATATCAGCCATAATTTATCCTTCAGGGCTTTTTAAGCGCTCTATATGTGTTAAAGCAGTTGTAAATAAAAGCAAATGCTAGAACAAATTACACGAATTCTCTAGCTCGATTGGTAATTTTTCTTGTAATCATTCTGCTTTTTTATCCAATTGATCAGATTCTTGCAAAGTTTGCTGCCATTGCTTCACTTTTACTTGTTTTCTGATCGCTTCCAGACTTTCAAATACTACCGATTCGACCAGTTCTTCCAGATATTGATTATCAATATTCAACTGGCTGACCTGCTCGGCAATATATTGATAATTTGCATTTGGCCGTTGAGCTGATCCCGCTATAAAAGGATCAATCAAACCAGCGGTGATATTTTCACCTAAACGTTGACCAATACTTTGAATCTGTTGTTCGATTCTTCCCCCAACAATCGGGATCAAGCGTAACAGTTGCGTCAGTTCCGGCGTATCTTCAATGGCCTGATTGACAATAACGCCCACTTTCTGGGTAATCAGAGGTTGCTGTTGTTGTAATGCTGCAGCAAGCGACTCCTGTAGCATCGAGGCCAAGGTCACCGTAAACAGTTGTCGATGATGATCGACCAGATCATGAATAATTTTTTTATGATGCGAACTGGTTTGTAGTTCATGGCGGATTCCGTCAATTACGGTAATCACGACACGATCTGATAATTCTTCCATGACCACGCGATAATAAAACACGGCTTTGATGCGGATGCCGTCTGGTACCACTTTATAGCCGAGTTCATATAAACGGTAAGCAATCACGCCTGCACGGAACAAACGTAAAAAACGGAAATAGGGAATGATCGCCAGAATTTCATACCAGTGCACAAAAGGAAAGAACCACCAGCGTGCATGGTGTTTTTGCACAATCGACAGAAACCAGCGAATCACCAGTTCAACAATTAAAAAGATAATAAACCAGGCTTCGGTGGTAATCACCCACGGGTGTAGGTGAGTCCGGTAAAACTCCAGTACTGCCGGAAGCTGGATGGTATTAAAAAACCAGCTCCCGATATTGCTCATCAGGAAAAAGTTCATGCCCAAGCAGAACAGGTTAAAAACAATAATAAAGACCATAAAAATGTCATAGACCAGAAACAGCTTGAAGAACTTGCTGTTCGGATTGACATAGTTATATTTAGAGTTGTTTCCTGAGTCCGGCTGGGTCATGTCTTACTACAATTCCTTGTGCAACTATTGCTGGTATCTGGCTTTCATCTGGCTAATCAGCTGGTCTTTTTCAGTCCAGATCTGGTCCACCCATTTCTGGAAGCGCTCACGGTAAACCGGGTCATCTTCATAATGACCACCCAGTACCCAGTCTGGAATTTCAATCTTACGTAAATCTACAGCGATACGAGACACATCACCGAGCCAGAATTCGCCGTAACCCGGCGCACCGTCTGGATAAACAATGGTCATGTCGACCAAAGCATCAATTTTATCGCCGAGAATATTCAGTGCTAAAGCCAGACCACCGGCTTTAGGTTTAAGCAGGTTCTGATAAGGCGATTGCTGTGCAGTATGTTTTTCAGGGGTAAAGCGAGTCCCTTCTAAATAATTCAGTAAGGTAAACGGTTGACTGAGTAACTGTTCACAGGCTTTACGTGCTTCCAGCATATCACGCGATTTGAGTTCCGGATTCTTTGCGATTTGCTCTTTGGTGTGACGTTTCATCATCGGGAAGCCGAGGATTTTGAATGCCTGCCCGACAAATGGAATAAAAATGAGTTCCCATTTGGTAAAGAAGCGGGTCAGCGGCATACGGGTTAGGCCAAAATATTGATTGACTGTGGTATCGACCCAGCTTTGATGGTTGCAGATCATCATATATCGGCCCTGCAAATTCAGGTCAAGGCTTTCATCAATGCTGATATCCCAGTGTAGATCTGGCAATACATTGTCAATTAACCAGTTATTTACCCCGAGCCAGCTGTTGGTGATCTGAATATTGGTTTCGTCTACTTTTGATGATTTTTTAAATAATTTGGTTAAACCTAATGCCAGGACAGGAGGACCATGAAAAAATGTACTGCCTGTAATCACTGAACTAACGGTTAATCCTTTACTGACTTTTTGCAATAAGGACGCTTTTTTATTGGCGTTAGACATAAATCGAGCCTTGAGTGCAGAGGTTTGAAAAATGAGATGTTCCAACTATAAACAACAGATGTTGAAATACAACTGTATATTTTCAGATGTTGACAATTTTTATATATTTAAACGGCATAATGCTACTTTTTCCGATTAAATACCGGTTTTCCCAGATTGAGATCAGAAAAGGTATCCATGTGATGAGTGTCACATAAAAAAAATATTGTGTGAAAAGCATAAACATGAAGAAATTGTGATGCTTTATTCAAGTAAAATGCATCAAAATATTACAAAAATACAAATAAAGTGTTTATTATTAACAAAATATCAATGGTCTAGGACCGTTTTCTCATTCATTATTTGTCCAGACAACAAAATACATAGACAGGAGCTACGCAATGCGTGCATTAGTAATTTCAACACTCGTAGGGGCTGGATTGGTACTTTCTGGTTGCCAAACGACTGGTAATAACATCGGTGGCGTTGAATATGACAAATCTGCTTTAGGTGCATTAATTGGTGCAGCAGCAGGTTATGGCGTATCTAAAGGTAACGCAAATACAAGTAAACAAAACAACCGTGCTGCGGCAATCGGTGCTGTGCTTGGTGCTGCTGGTGGTTTATATCTCGACAATAAAGAGAAAAAATTACGTGAGCAAATGGCTGGTACTGGCGTAGAAGTAGGCCGTAACCCAGATGGTTCTGTTCAGTTAATCATGCCAGGTAGCATTACTTTTGATACCAACAAATCAAACATCAAACCTAACTTCTACAGCACTTTAAACAAAGTAGCGCAAACTTTAGGTGAAGATAACAAGAGTGCGATCTTGGTAACGGGTTATACAGATAATACCGGTAACGATTCAATCAACATCCCATTATCTCAAGCACGTGCGCAATCAGTGAAGAACTACTTAGCTGGTCAAGGCGTATCTTCTAGCCGTATCGATGCGCAAGGTTATGGTTCTTCTAACCCGATCGCTTCAAACGCGACTGCTGCTGGTAAAGAGCAAAACCGTCGTGTAGAAATCAGCATTTATGCAAAACAGTAATTTTTACTGATTTCTAAAAACCACCTTCGGGTGGTTTTTTTATTGTCGATCCAGTCAGGCGACAAGCCGTGGCGCAGCATTTGTACAAGACATCATAATTTATACATATCCCTGGATTTACTATTGGGTTTCTAAAACATAGATGTCTATAATTGTGCTCGAAAAATCAGGCTCGGAAACGAGAGAGGAATAACCAATGTCATCTGCCAGTCAACTTAATGACAAGCAACTTGAAGCCATGAAATATGTTCAGGGGCCTTTGTTGGTACTCGCAGGTGCAGGTTCGGGTAAAACATCGGTGATTACCCGAAAAGTGGCTTTCCTGGTACAGCAATGTGGCATTCCAGCCTACCGTATTACCGCAATGACCTTTACTAATAAGGCCGCACGTGAAATGAAAGAGCGTGTCGGTAAATTACTGTCACGTGAAGAAGCAAAAGGACTTTCGGTTTCGACCTTCCATACCTTTGGTTTGAATTTACTTCGTCTTGAACTAAAACATTTACCGCTTAAAAACAACTTTTCTATTTTAGATGCGGACGACTGTAAGCGAATCCTGATGGATTTGATGCAGCGTGACAACTTGTCAGGGGCAGAAAGTAAAGAACTGCTGGCCAAGGCAATGAAGAAAATTTCGGACTGGAAAAACGACCTGATCGTTCCAGAACAAGCCCATTCAACTTGTGAAACGGTTGAAGACGTCCAGTTTGCCCATCTTTATCAGCTGTATGAGCGTAACTTACGTGCATATAACGCGGTAGACTTTGATGACCTGATTGTGATGCCGACCCGTTTGCTTCAGGAAAATGCTGAAGTACGGGATAAGTGGCAAAACCGTGTTCGCTATTTGCTGGTGGATGAATATCAGGATACCAACACTGCGCAATATACTCTGGTCAAGCTATTGGTTGGGGTGATGGGGCAGTTCACTGCCGTAGGGGATGATGACCAGTCGATTTATGCATGGCGTGGTGCCAAGCCTGAAAATATGGCGTTATTGAAAGAAGACTTCCATAATCTCAAAGTGATTAAGCTTGAGCAGAACTATCGTTCGACCAGCCGTATTTTAAAAGCGGCCAATGCCGTAATTGAGAATAACCCGCATATTTTCGACAAGAAATTGTGGAGTGATAAAGGGCATGGCGAAAGTATTCGCGTGATTACCTGCCTAAATGACGATGATGAAGCAGAGCGCGTGGTGAAAGACCTGATCACGCATAAATTGATGAACGGTAAAAACTGGAAAGATTATGCGATCTTGTATCGTGGTAACTTCCAGGCCCGCGTGATTGAAACCCAACTGCGCCAGATGCAGATTCCTTATAAATTGTCGGGTGGTCAGTCCTTCTTCGCGCGTGCCGAGATTAAGGATGTGATGAGCTATTTGCGTCTTATCATTAACCCTGAAGATGACAGTGCATTCTTGCGTATTATTAATACGCCAAAACGTGCCATTGGCCCGGTGACTTTGGAAAAACTCGGTTTATTTGCCCAGGAAAATACCCTGTCTTTGCTTACGGCATCGTCTGACCAGCGTCTAAGCATGGTGTTGCCGAAGAAAGCGGCCACCCAATTGCATGAGTTTGCAGATTTTATCGCGACATTTACCCGTGAGTTGCTTGATGATGATGAGCCGATGCCAAAGGTTCGTCAAATGATCAATGAAGCGGGCTATATCGATTATATCCGCGAACAGGCGGCGACACCTGCTCAGGAAAAAACCAAGCTCGACAGTATCGAAAGTTTGTATAGCAGTATTCAAAATCTGTTAAATCGAACCGATGATGTCGATGAGAAAAATATTGAAAGTGTAATTCGCAAACTGGTATTGCTGGATATGCTCGAGCAGCAACAGGAAGAAGAAGACACCGATAAGGTGAACTTGTTGACGTTGCATGCGGCAAAGGGTCTGGAGTTCCCTTATGTGTATATGATCGGTCTGGAAGAAGAACTGTTACCGCATAAGAACTCGATTGCATCGGAAACCATCGAAGAAGAACGCCGTTTGATGTATGTGGGCATTACCCGTGCGCGTCAGGGCTTAACTTTGACACTGGCTGAACAGCGTAAGAACGGTGGACAAATGCGTCAGATGACGCCAAGTCGTTTCCTGGATGAAATGCCGCAAGACGATCTGGAATGGCATGGCCGTAAAAAGAAACTGGCACCGAATGTCGATCCAAAAGAGCAGGCGCAGCAGTATCTTGCCAATTTAAAAGCATTGTTGAAACGATAGTTTTTTGTGAAGCGATATATTTTTATTACTTTTCTATCATTGCTGTTTTTTAGCCAAACCGTAACAGCAGAAGAAACCTATTTTACTGCAAAAGGTTTTGAAAATGGAAAAGTTCTAGTATTTCGTGGCAAATATGCAGAAGGTATAGTCAAGTCGAATTATCCATATTTATTGAGAATTTATTGGTATTACTCAGATATTAATAAGAGTGGAATGCCTGATTCTCCAACTATGGGTGCACAATTTGCTTTTGAAGAAGATATTTCTAAATTAGATACCAAAGATCTAGGCCAACTAGTTTTAGTTGTAACTGGAAACTCAAGAAAAGAGTGGGTTTGGTATGTAAAAAATCCGATTGTTTGGAAAAAGAAACTCAACCAAGCTTTAAAGGGTAAGAAAATTTATCCAATAAAAATTGGTGAAACTTATCAACCAGATTGGGATTTATATTCAGATTTTATGAAAAATTTAAAAGATTAGTTGATTACATCTTCTAGTCTTTGGAAGTAGAAGTTTTATATTTGAAAGGTTAGCTTTATGAAAGTCCAAGTTAAAGTATTAGATACGCGTTTAGGTCAAGAGTGGGCTTTGCCTTCTTATGCCACCACAGGTTCGGCAGGTTTAGATTTACGGGCATGTTTAGATGCAGCGATTGATATTGCACCAGGTGAAACGGTTCTGGTGAAAACCGGTTTGGCGATTTATATCGAAGATCCAAACTTTGCAGGTTTGATTTTGCCGCGTTCAGGTCTAGGTCATAAACACGGGATCGTTTTAGGTAACCTGGTCGGTTTGATTGATTCGGATTATCAAGGTGAATTGATGGTCTCAGTCTGGAACCGTGGTCAAAACATCTTCCGTTTAGAGCCAGGTGAGCGTTTGGCACAATATGTGCTGGTACCTGTGGTACAAGCCGAGTTTGAACAAGTCAGTGAATTTGTGGCAACCGAGCGTGGTGCTGGCGGTTTCGGGCATACCGGCCAACAATAAGTTTCCGGTAAATATCACTTAAAATGCAATGTTTTACTGGGAAACGTTGCATTTTTCATATTGATTGTTTGTTTAAAGTATATTACAAAGCAACTGATTAATTATTTTAATTTTTCTGAACAAGGGTTAGTTAATTACTTAATAATTTCGCCATCTTGCATAATCAGAATGATTATAAAAATAGGGGCTTGCTGTGAATATACAACAAACTTTTCCTTTGAATATTTTCCGTGCCTACGATATTCGCGGAAAACTTTCAAATCTCACGCCAAATATTATTTGTTCAATTGCGCATGCCCTGGCGTTACACTATAAAAATGCTGGACAGCATCAGGTTGTGATTGGGTATGATGCGCGATTAAGTAGTCCTCATTATGCTGAAATTATTCAGCACGTTCTTCAGCAACAAGGATTGCAAGTCACCAATATCGGTTGCTGCTCATCGCCAATGATGTATTACATTGCCCGGGATTTTGGGGGTAATGGCATTATGGTCACTGCCAGTCATAATCCAAAGTCCGATAACGGCATTAAATGGATTGTCAAAGGGGAGCCTCCGAGTCCAGAGATGATTCAATCCGTTGGACAGCTTGCTCAGATTTCCCAACCAGCCGCAAATGAAAATTTCTCCGCCGATATTCGCCCGCATCAGATCATTTCTCAATATTGTTTACCTTACCAACAGTCTTTAATTGATGATATTCATCTGGCACGTCCCTTAAAAGTGGCTTTGGATGGTTTACATGGCTCGGCAGGCCGTTGTGCAAAGCAAGTGCTGGAGAAGTTAGGCTGTGAGGTGATCGCATTACGTTGCGAAGCCAATGGACATTTCCCTGATCATGCACCTGATCCTTCCCATGCCGAGCATTTAAAACAGTTACAGGCTGTGATCCTGTCAGAGCAGGCGGAACTGGGTATTGCACTGGATGGAGATGGTGATCGGGTCGTATTACTGGATCAGCAGGCAAATATTATTAGCCCTGACCGGTTGTTGTCCCTATTTGCACAAATCTGTTTACAGCAGCATCCGCAAAAAGAAATTGTATTTGATGTGAAATGCTCGCGTATGGTGGCGGATACGGTTCAGCAACTGGCGGGTCAGGCTAAAATGATCCGTACCGGCAGCAGCTTCTTACGGGCCTATTTATCTCAATCCAAAGGTGCAGCCGTTTTTGGCGGAGAATATGCAGGCCATTATGTTTTTAACGACGGACGTGGCTATGGCTATGATGACGGCCTCTATGCGGCCCTGCGGGTGATGGAATATCTGACCCAATCCACCGCAAAAAGCTTGTCTGAATTACTGAGTATTTATCCTGAACGTTACTGTACAGAAGATACCTATATCAGTACCCATGATGCCAATCCGCAACAGGTTTTAAATGAAATAGAGATTTTAAGTCACCGTCTAGGCGCACGTTTAAGTAAAATAGATGGAGTAAGACTTGATTTTGATGATGGTTTTGGCATTATTCGAGCATCAAATACGGGTGAATATTTTACCGTCCGCTTCGATGCAGACAATCCGGACCGGTTAATCGATATTCGCCAGAAGTTTGTTTCCATGTTGCAAGATCATTATCCACAGATTGCACAAGAACTCGCACAGGCTTAATAAGGAGAGACGCATGCCACATGAGCATATCGGCATTGATAAAGCAAAAATTTTGATTGAAGCTTTGCCGTATATCCAACGATTTGCAGGAAAAACGTTGGTTGTAAAATATGGTGGTAATGCGATGACTGATCCTGAACTGGAAAGCTCATTTGCCCGTGATATCGTATTATTAAAAACAGTCGGTTTAAATCCGATCGTTGTACATGGGGGCGGTCCACAAGTGGATTCATTATTAAAACGTCTCGGGCAGGAATCTGATCGTATTGATGGCATGCGCGTAACCGATGAAGCGACCATGGAAGTGGTTGAGATGGTATTGGGCGGTAGTGTCAACAAATCGATCGTGAACCTGATTAACAAACATGGTGGTCGTGCCATCGGTTTGACCGGTAAAGATGGCAACCTATTGCGTGCGCGTAAGTTATTGATGGAAAAGCAGGAAGCGGATGGTTCCGTTTCTCAGATTGACTTGGGCATGGTGGGCGAAGTCACAGGTGTAAAAACCGACGTCCTTGAAATGTTTACCCAAAGTGATTTTATTCCTGTGATTGCACCGCTGGGTGTAGATGAAGAGGGCAATACTTATAATATTAATGCAGACCTTGTGGCTGGAAAGGTTGCAGAAGCCTTAGGGGCGGAAAAACTGATCTTATTGACCAATATCAGCGGTGTACTGGATGAAAATAAGAACCTGTTGACAGGCCTGACTACGCAAGAAGTTGACCGTCTGATTGAAACCGGTGTGATTTATGGTGGCATGATTCCAAAAGTCGGTTGTGCACTCGATGCGGTAAAAGGTGGTGTAGTAAGTGCGCATATCGTTGATGGACGCGTACCGCATGCAAGTTTGTTGGAAATCTTTACCGATCATGGAGTAGGGACTTTAATTACCAATCGGGTCAAGCATTAATTCTGTCGATTAAAAAATTGAGGCCTGAATAGGGCCTCTTTTTTTCGTCATGTGTTGTTCATGTTTTAGTCATCTCAATGTCATTTACGCGCCTTAAGGTAAAGCTAGTCATAAGGAGCTTTCATTATGCTAGAAAAATTAAATCAATATCGCCAGACATTGACTTTACCTTTACGCCACAAATCAGCTCAAAACCAGTTCCGTTTTGAATGGGTGGATAATTTAAAAGAATTACAAGATGTACAACGTTTTAGAGCCACGCAATTTAGCCATCAGTTTGGCATGTCTTTTGAAGACGGTTTAGATCAGGATCTGTATGATTTTGGCTGTGAACATGCCGTTTTACGTGAGAAATGGACAGGTGAAATTGTTGCCTATACCCGTTTGAAATTATTTCAAGGCCATGAAATCGGGCAGAGCTACAGCGCGCAAGAATTCGAAATTGTTCCACATTTATCTCATTTACCAAGTGTTTTAGAAATTGGCCGAACCTGTGTTCACCCTCAATTTCGTTCTGGTAAAGCACTCTCCATGCTATGGTTGAATCTGGTGCCTAAAGTATTATGGTCAATGCGTGCCAAATATTTAATGGGCTGTGTCAGTATCCATTTAGATGATAATCTGGCCCGTGCCTATTATACCCATCGCCAGATTCAGCAACTGGGTGAGCATCAAAGTATTGATATCCGCTCAAAGCGTATATTTGAACCAGAACGTCCTGACTATAGCTTTCCGCAAGATGAGCGCATGCCAAAACTATTCCAGACTTATTTGGGTATGCAGTCGAAACTTTCAAAACAGGCATTTTATGATGAAGACTTTAAATGTCTGGATTATTTTGTGTTTCTGGAAGTGAACAAGATTGCCATGTCTTTTGTCATGAACAAAATGGTGCAGCGTTAGTGCTTTATCATTCTTAATCTAATAGTGAGCACATATTCAGATTTACAAGCGATCTCAACCTCATGCACAATAGGCATAGATGTTAGATAGTTAAAAGATATGTGCCAGCTATTAGGAATGAATTGTGCTACCCCGACAGATATTACCTTTTCGTTTCGTGGGTTTTCCCAACGAGCAGGGGTCACGTCTGATCATTGTGATGGTTTTGGTATCGCATTCTTTGAAGATAAGGCTTGCCGCCTATTTGTCGATAACCAGTCGGCAGTCGAATCTCCGATTGCCGATCTGATTCGCAACTATCCGATCAAGTCTCGTAATGTCATTGCGCATATCCGCAAAGCGACCCAAGGCAAAATCAATTTAGAAAATTCACATCCTTTCTTGCGAGAGTTGTGGGGCCGACACTGGATTTTTGCCCATAATGGCGATTTGCATGACTTTAAACCTGAATTAAGCGGTCGATTCGAACCGGTTGGTAATACCGATAGTGAACTGGCATTTTGTTATTTGCTGGATCAGATGGTTGAAGCATTTGGTTATACCGAGCCAAGTTTAGAAGAAGTTTTTTCGCTATTGCAGCGCATCTCTCCACAAATTGCCGAGCATGGAACTTTCAATTTTTGCTTGTCCAATGGCAAGGCGTTGTATAGCTATGCCACCACCAAATTGCACTGGCTGGTACGCGAATATCCTTTTCAGCATGCACACTTAATTGATCTGGATGTCGAAGTTGATTTTAGTCAGGTCACGACGCCTGACGATCGTGTGGCAGTGATTACCACAGAACCTTTAACGCATAACGAAGCGTGGACTGCCTACCAGCCTGGGGAAATGATCTTATTCCAGTGTGGCAAACCGATTTTGCATGCTTTAACCCGCGTCGAGCGTTTAATCCGCGAGGCAGAAAATCCTGCATTAAAACGAATCACTAAAGCAGACCAATATTAATATCGAAGATATAACCAGAATATATGTTTTAACTGTTTTTATTAAAAAAATTAGTGCTCATTTTTCTGGTTATATCAATAAAATTAGATAGATAGTTTTTCTTGCTGGTTAAAAAATACTTGAGTGTTTTGATCGGTAAAAATATTAAATTAAATATAAAACAATAGTTTATTATGTTTTGTTAATAAAAAATGCAAACCTGACAAAAATGCTGCGTTTTTATTTAAATACTTTACCGATATTATATCCGTATTCAATAAATCAAATATGGTTTGGGGTTCGATATGGGTATGAAATGGTCTGTCGAATATAATACAGGAATCGAGGTGATCGATGATCAACATCGTCGTATTCTAGATTATATTAATGAAATTGATGAATTAAAAGAAGACGATGATCGTGCAAAGTTAAAGGGGATTCTGGATAATATTATTGATTATACCCAGTCTCATTTTACCTTTGAAGAAAGCTTGCAGGAAGAAGCAAATTATAAATATCGTGTGCCGCATAAACGGGTACATGACTTATTTATCAAAAAGATAGAGACTTATCGTCAGCGTTTTGAATTGGGGCAGGAAATTGATAGTGAGCTACATGAAGCACTATCAAAGTGGTTGATTAATCATATTCGTCATGATGATGCCGATTATGTCGGTGCTGTCAAAGAAAATATGATTGGCATTATTAAAGAAAATGAAAAGAAAAAAGGGAAGAACTGGTTTTCTCGATTCTTCTCATAATAATAAGATAATAAAAAAAGATCCCTTGTTATAAAAAATAATAAGGTTGGTATGAGTGATATACAGGGGGTCGAATGAATAAAATAATAACTGGTGCGCAGCAAATCATCTTGACGAGGTGATTTGCTTTTTTCTTTTGCGATCTTTTGTTTTGATTTTCAAGCGTGAGAAAGGCAAAATAGATTGAATATTTCATTGCAAACACCATAAAGCGCAATGAGTTCAAAGATTTTTCAAGGAATGCATTATGCAGGACACAACTCTGTCACGCTGGTTTGCCCCAGTGATGGCGTTTTGCCTATCTTTTGTCATGATTACCACATTGGCACCGACGGTGGGTATCCAGATTGATCGTCAATTCGATTTCTGGTTGCTATGGTTAGGGACCATGATTTTATTGGCACTGCCAATCGGCTATCTTGAAATCGCTTTAGCAAAGCGTTCACAAACCACTGCATTGCAAGCCCTTTCAAGCCTGACCCGTGATGCCGATGCTTCACCAAAATGGCGTCTGGTTGGCTGGTTAGCAGTTGTTTTCGTCCCGTTTTTTGCAGGTAGCGTGTTAAGCACTGCAAGCCATGTGGTGAATGCGCAACTGGCATCTAATATTTCGAGTCAGATCCTGTTCGCGATTCTTGCGCTTGTGGCATTTGCACTTTCTTTTATTCCTCGTCAATTCCTGATTGCTTTGACCACCATTGGTGTGGTTGCTGCGTTCGTTCTTGCTAATGTGATGGGAACCCAGTTACAGGCTTGGCACTGGACAGGTGTGGAGTTTAGCGAGTGGGGCAATGCCACCGTGCTGGCCTTGGTCGCAAGTGGTCTAGGTTTGGGCTTATATTGGCAGAGTAGTCTGGCGATAGTGAAAAAGCAGGAAGCTGCAACCACTTCAGTGTTGCCGATCTGGATAGCTCAACTGCTTGCCGTGATTGCATTTGGTTTCTTCTCGATTCAGGCTCAGTTGCCTGCGTTGGCCTGGGGTTTTGCTGCCCTGATGTCGGCTGCCTTATTAATCCAGTTTGCAAAAGAGCAACTGGCGCAGCGCCAGCTGGCGATTGTAGTGCAATGGGCAATTTTACTTGCAGCCGTTGCAGTATGGGCAGTGCCTCAAGTTGAGCAAGTTTTTAATACTGTATTGATGCTATGGGGACTGGTCATTTGCCTGATCTATGCCTTGTTTGCGGGCTGGATCATGAAGATCAGTCATCTGCGTAAAGCCATGGGCTTTAGCAATGAGCTGTTCTATAACCTCTGGCGTATTGCGATCCGTATTGTGTTACCCCTTTCAATTGTGGTCGCGATTATTGCAGTGATCGGGCAAGTGATCTAAATGGAACCGATTAAACAAGTCTGGGTGGCTTACACCACACCTGAGCAGCAGTTCCATCTTAGGGTTGCATTTAGTGAGGGAATGACGGCTCAGCAGGCGATTGATGCCAGTGGCTTAGCCGAGCAGGTGGGCCTGCCAGAAGTTTTACATTTGGGAGTTTTTGGTAGCAAGATTGAAGCTGAGACTGTGCTACAGGCCGGGGACCGGGTCGAAATCTATCGTCCCTTAACCATTAATCCCAAAGATATCCGTCGGAAACGGGCAGAAAAGAATCCGGTTGGACGATTTATCAAGGGTAATCGCTTTAGACCATCAAGCTCATAAAGAAAACCCCTCACGATTCTCTCGATGAGGGGTTTCTTTTTACGGCAAAGCCGTTATAGTGGGGGCGCAGTCAAAATCGCTTCTTTTGATGCCGGTAAACCAGGTTGTGATTCTGGAATCGTATCCAAGCCTTCCAGACGTTCGACATTACCATTCGCATCAAAATAAACTTTCAGATGCTGGCCGTGTGCCGCAGGTATTTTTGCTTTTTTCGCATAGGTACCCGGGATGTAGTTGTAGATGTAGTCCCAACGTTGTGGATTCAGTGGATCTGTCACTGTTGGACTACCCAGCAAGAAACGGACTTGCTGAAAGCTCATGCCCACTTGTACTTGAGATGCTTGTGCTTTGGTTAATGGTGTTCCCTGTGGAATATCGACTTTATAAACACCAAAGACTGAACAACCGCTAAGTACTGAAGTGACGAACAACGCCAGCATGATTTTTTGCATTTTGCTACACTATCCTGATAAATGATGATGCATTTGGTTCAAGGATAGATCATACTGCATCTAAACTCTATTGCCTATTCCAACTTAAGATTTGTTGAGAGACCTTTTTTTATGCCGATTTCCAATCAAGACTTACGCAAAGCTGGACTTAAAGTTACCCTTCCTCGTATTAAGATTTTGGAATTATTAGAAAATTCAAAACAACATCATTTAAGTGCTGAAGATATTTATAAAACTTTGCTTGAGCAAGGTGAAGATGTAGGTCTAGCAACGGTTTACCGTGTGTTAACACAATTCGAAGCTGCCGGTATCATTCAGCGTCACCATTTTGAAAACAACCATTCTGTTTTTGAAATCATGCAAGAAGATCATCATGATCACCTTGTATGCTTGAACTGTAACAAAGTTGTTGAATTTACAAATGATATTATCGAGCAAGAGCAACATGCGGTTGCTGATAAGCATCAATTTGCCTTAACGGGCCATTCTTTAAACCTTTACGGCTATTGCAGTGATGCAGAATGCCAAGAGGCTTATCGTAAAAAATAAGCTGAGTTGAGTTAACATTTTTAAAGTTCACGAAAATTGAACAAATAAAAAGGGAAGGTTACAAAAACCTTCCCTTTTTTTAATGGCTTAGTTTGAACTATTGCCCATCGAAGGTAATGTTACGGCTGGCACTCAATAACTGGTCTGCGCCTTCTTCGGAAAGTTTGATGGTGAGACGCAAGTCGTTTGGTGAATCGGCATGCTTTAAGGCATCTTTGTAGGTGATCTGACCTGCCTTATAAAGGTCGAATAGGGCTTGGTCAAAGGTCTGCATACCCAACTCACGTGAACGCTTCATCAGATCTTTAATCTCGTGAATTTCACCCTTACGGATATAGTCGGCCAGAAGCGGGGTGTTAATCAGAATCTCAATCGCAGCACGACGTGAATTACCATCAGGTGTTGGAATTAGCTGCTGCGCCACTAACGCTTTTAAGTTCAGCGACAAGTCCATATACAGTTGGCTGTGACGATCAGCTTCAAAGAAGTGAATAATACGATCCAATGCCTGGTTGGCATTGTTGGCGTGCAGGGTCGCGAGTACCAAGTGTCCTGTTTCTGCGAAGGCAATCGCGTAGTCCATGGTTTCACGCGAACGGATCTCACCAATCAGGATCACATCCGGTGCCTGGCGTAGGGTATTTTTCAAGGCCACTTCAAATGAATCGGTATCAATGCCGACTTCGCGTTGCGTTACAATGCAACCTGCATGTTGGTGTACGAATTCGATCGGGTCTTCAATGGTAATAATATGACCTTTGGAATTCTGGTTACGGAAACCAATCATCGAAGCAAGGGAAGTCGACTTACCTGTACCTGTTGCCCCTACAAAAATGATGATACCGCGTTTGGTCATCGCCAGTTCTTTCAGTACTTCAGGCAGTTTCAGGTCATCCATGGTGGGGATGTGGGTCTCGATCTTACGTAACACCATGCCCGGCATATCACGTTGCTGAAAGGCACTGACACGGAAACGGGCCGTTTTTTCGCGATTCATGATCGCGAAGTTACATTCACGGGTATCGGCAAATTCTTTACGCTGTTTGTCCGTCATGATGGACTGTACCAGTTGACCGACAATTTCCCCAGACAGCTTGGTTTTTGAAACAGGGACAATCTGCCCGTTAATTTTCATTGAAGGTTCAACATCCGCCGTGACAAATAAGTCTGAGGCATTCTGCTGAATCATCAAATTGAGTAAGTCATTAAAGTCCATGATATTTCTCTAATCCATTTATTTTTATAGGAATGACTCAGGCTGTTTCGCCACGGTACGTGCCGTTTGCGGGCTGATTAAACCTTTGGACACTAGTGTTTTCAAACTTTGATCCAAGGTGGTCATACCGTAGTTGGCACCTGTCTGGATCGCTGAGTACATTTGCGCGACTTTATTTTCACGCACAAGGTTACGAATTGCCGGAATCCCGATCATGATTTCATGTGCAGCCACACGGCCACCGCCGTTCTTTTTCAATAAGGTTTGTGAAATCACCGCTTGCAAAGATTCAGACAACATGGCACGCACCATGTCTTTTTCTTCAGCAGGGAATACGTCGATGACACGGTCAATGGTTTTTGCGGCAGAGGTGGTATGCAAGGTACCAAATACCAGGTGTCCTGTTTCCGCAGCGGTCAATGCTAGTCGAATGGTTTCCAGGTCACGCATCTCACCGACCAGAATAATATCCGGATCTTCACGTAGGGCAGAACGCAGTGCGGCATTAAAGCCATGTGTATCACGGTGTACTTCACGCTGGTTGATCAGGCATTTCTTCGACTGGTGTACAAATTCGATTGGATCTTCTACCGTGAGGATATGGTCATAACGGTTTTCATTAATATAGTCGATCATTGCCGCGAGGGTGGTTGACTTACCTGAACCTGTTGGGCCTGTCACCAACACAATCCCACGTGGATAATCACAGATTTCCTTGAAAATTGTACCGAGGCCTAAATCTTCCATCGTCAACACTTTGGAAGGAATGGTACGGAACACGGCACCAGCGCCACGGTTCTGGTTGAAGGCATTGACACGGAAACGGGCAATATTCGGGACTTCAAATGAAAAGTCAGTTTCTAGATCTTCTTCAAAATCACGTCGTTGTTTATCATTCATAATGTCGTACACTAGACGGTGTACATCTTTATGTTCCAGTGCTGGCAAGTTGATACGACGGACTTCACCATCTACGCGAATCATCGGAGGCATACCCGCTGACAGGTGTAAATCTGACGCACCGTTTTTAACCGAAAAGGCGAGTAATTCTGTAATATCCATAATTTCCCCGAAACAAACTCAAAAAGTCTCATTATTTTGTAGAATAATATAAGGCTTTCATTCCGGCTTACCAACACCTTAAAGAATGGGAAAGCAAAAAAACATTTCGTAAATGAGAACTGTGTCAATGAATCAATCGCAACAATCCCGCCAAACTGTTTTAAATCAAATAGAACACGCCTGTCAGCAAGTTCAGCGGGATCCTGCGACTGTGCAATTGTTAGCCGTTTCAAAGACTCATCCTGCATCAAGCTTACGAGACATGTACGCAGTGGGACAGCGTTGTTTTGGTGAAAACTATCTACAGGAAGCCTTGGAAAAAATTGAAGAGCTCAAAGATCTGGAGATTGAGTGGCATTTTATTGGTCATGTACAGCGCAATAAAACCAAGCATCTGGCTGAAAAATTTGACTGGGTGCATGGGGTTGACCGTTTGATTATTGCCGAGCGTCTATCTGGCCAGCGTCTGGAATCGCAAGCGCCGTTAAATATTTGTCTACAAGTGAATATTGATGGACAAGATTCAAAAGATGGTTGCCAGCCAGAACAAGTGGCTGAACTGGTTCAGCACATCAGCCAGCTTCCGAATATCCGTTTACGTGGCTTGATGGTGATTCCTGCACCTGACAATCATGCGGCATTTGCACAGGCTAAAGTATTATTTGATCAGGTGAAATCTCAACATGCACAGCCGCAAGACTGGAATACCTTGAGTATGGGCATGTCGGCAGACCTGGAAGCAGCGATTGCAGCGGGTTCAACCATGGTCAGGGTTGGGACAGCATTGTTTGGTGCAAGGGATTATTCAGCAAAAGCCTAAAGAACTATTGTTGTCGGTTTTGACTTACACGTACTGGTCTCTTTAGCGACTATAGATAGTGGTCTTTTTAACTTAATCTGGCTTTATCAGGAACAGGATGTTTCGTATAAGAACAATAATGAGTGTTGAATGGAATCAGGTATGACAGGAGTTATACCTTTGCAGAATCTAAAAAAGTCTCGACAGGATGTCGGGGCTTTTTAGTTTTAATTATAGTTTTTATTCAATTCAAATGGTTTTTAAAAGATCGATCAGGTTTGTATAGTGGTGTAGCGTTGCATCAGCGATTAATGACCTTATTGATGGATCAGGATGAAAGAAAATGGTTTTCATCCCGACAGCCTTTGCACCTTGTATGTCTGCCACTTCATTATCTCCGACAAAGATACAATCTTGTGGGTGAACATCAAGCTGCTGACAAGATAATAGAAAAATTGCAGGGTCTGGTTTTCTAAGTCCAACAGCCTCAGAAACAATAATGCTTGAAAAGAACTCCGTCAGACCTAGGGCATAAAAATTATGCTCTTGAAAGGGTGTTCTACCATTAGAAATTAGTCCAATCAGATAACCTTGCTCTTTCAATTTAATAATCGTATTTTCTACATCCTTAAAACAACATGAAAATTTATTAAAATCATTAACATAACTTGCTAAAAGCATATCATGTGTAACATGATCAATTGAAAACTCATGAATGAGTTGTTGATAAACGCTATCTTTCCAGACCTTGCCATTATCATCTAATTCTAGAAAGTGTTGGATAAATGACTCTCTATCCTTGGTAGCAACTAATTGAAAAAAATTGATCTGCCACCTTAAGAATCTTTTCAAGGAGGTTGTTCTATCCAGTAAGGTTTGATCAAGGTCAAAGATAACGGCTTTCTTAGGAATCATTAGTTCTCAATATTGTGATTATTCAATCATCATAAAATGCTTTAACCCACAATTTCAATCCGACTCGAACCTGATCCAACAGGTTGTACCTGAATCTGTACAGGAATCCGTTCATGCATTTCCTGAATATGCGAAATTAAGATTACTTTACGACCCTGACTTTGCAATTGATCCAGCGCATTCATCACCATGTGCAATGACGATGCATCCAGTGTCCCAAAACCTTCATCAATAAACAGTGATTCAATTTTCATCGAACCCGAGGCCATATTGGCTATCGCCAAGGAAATCGCCAGGGCGGTGAGGAAGGACTCTCCACCTGAGAGCGAAGCCACCGAACGGATTTCGCCATCCATATCATGGTCGATAATCGCTAGACTGAGCGAGTTATCCAGACGTTTTAAAGTGTAACGTTGCGATAACATCGCCAATTGCTGATTGGCATATTCCAGCAAAATATCCAGATTATACTGTTGCGCCAAATCACGGAAATCTTTGCCCTTAGAATCGCCAATCAGGCTCGAAATCTTATTCCAGCGGTGCTCCTGTTGCTGAATTTGCTGGATCTGCTCGGCAAACTGTTTTTGCTTGGCAAGATTTTGCTGATGCAGTTCCAGCTGAACTTTATATTGATCGCGTTGTTCAAGCTGCTGTTGCAGTTTGTCCTGATTTAACTGAATCAGCTCAGACAGCTGTTCCTGCTGGATCTCCGGCTGCTGTTGTTGATGCTCGTTTAATTGCTGTTGTGCAGTTTTGAGCGCATAGGCAGCTTCGCTGAGAACACGCTCTGCATTTTGCAGCGTCAAGCGGATCTGTTGTTCCTGTGTAGACGAAATGGCCAGCAACTGACTCAGTTGCAGCTCCTCAAACTGGGTGTGCTGCGTCAGCCATGCACTAATTTCATTTTTGCATTGAGTCAATGCATGCTGATTGTGTTGATGCTGGGCTTTGAGCTGTTCCAGTTCATTCTTGTGTTGCTCAAAGTTTTGTCGTGCCAGTTCGAAATTCTGTTTAAATTGCTGGTATTGATGCTGCACCTGCTGTCGTTGCTGATCATGCTGATGCAACCATTCATTGGCTTTGAGTTCGGTTGAACCGGCCATTGCCTGAATGAGTTGATTGGCAGCCTCACTATTTTGTTGCCCCTTTTTTGCAATGTCCTGCAATTGCTGAGTCAGTTCAGCATGCCGGGTATTCAAGGCATTCAGATTTGATATGAATAAATTGAGTTGTTGAGTGCTGTGTTGTTGTTGTTTGCTGAGTGCATCCGCATGATCAAGCTGTTGCAGGCGTTGCTTTAAATGCTGCACAACCTTTTGCGACTGGCGAAGCGGTTGTTCTAGCCAAAGCGTTTTCTCACGACTTTCCAGACAATCTACAATATGCTGAATCTGTTGTTGTAATTGCTGTACGTTTTCCAGTTGATAAGCCGTATTTTGAATAGACTGATTTAAATGAAGCTGCTGTTTGCTGGCCTGGCTGAGCTGGTGTAATTCCTGCTCAAGCTGTTGTTTTGTCTGTGTAGATTGAGTGCTTAAGCCTTGCAGGTAAACTTCAAGTTCAGGTTGCGCAACATTCAAATCGAGTTGGATCTGGGTTTGAGTCAAATAGTGCTGTAATTCTTGCTGTTGCGTGTTTAGTTTGTTCTGGGCCTGTTGTAAGGCGTTTTGCTGCTGCTTGTGCTCGGATTGCAGTTGGGTAAATTGCTGCTGTGTATGCTGCCATTGTTGAAAGCATTGCTGTTCTTGCTGTAAAGCCTGTTGTTCCTGCTGTTGTTGTAATGTAAATAAGGCCTTAGACACCTGACTTTCATCATCACGATAGGGATGCTCGGTACTGCCACAGACCAGACAGGCTTCACCTTGTTTCAGTTCAGCACGTAAATGTTCAACATTTTCTGCGTGTAATAGGCGTTGCTGTTGCAGAATATGTTGTAATTTTTCCCGTTCGGTTTTTGCGGCCTGAAATTCATTTTCCGCTTTTTGAGTATTTTGCTCAAGCTGTTGAGATTGGTGTTGTAGTGCGCCCAGGGTTTGTTTGAGTGCTGACGCTTCATTTTTTAATTGAAAATAATGCTGTAATTTTTGCTGAATCACATCCAGTTGATTCAATTGAGTCAATAATTGCTCTTTTTGTGCCTGTTTTTGTTCTAGCTTAGACTCAATCTGCTGCGGGCTACCAAACTGCGAGTTTAATTGATCAAGTAAGTGTTTATCTTGCTCAAGTTTGACCTGAGCCTGTTGAATATTCCCAAGGGTATTTTCAACTTTTTGATAATGCTGAATAAACTGTTCGAGCTGCTGTACATGGGCATGCAGACCCTTATCCAAAACCGAGAAGTGGCCACTGCGCTGTAATTGCTCAATACAGGTTGCCTGTTGTGTACTTAAATTCTGAATATGTTGCTCAAGCTGTTGCTGCTGTTGCAGTAGAGGCTGTTGCTGAGTTTCAACATGTGCCAGTCTGCTTTTGGTCTTTTTATAATCTTCTGCAATATAGTCTCGTTCCTGCACATATTTACGGACCTGATTCAACTCATCTTGATGTTGCAACTCAAAATTCTGAAACTGTTGTAGCGCCGTTTCTGCTTGCGTATAGCGGACTTTTTCCTGCTCAAACGCTGAGGTAAAGCGACTAAAATCTTGCTGTTTCTGCTGCAGTTGTGGTTCAAGTTGTTGCAGTGTTTTTTGGATTTGCTGCTGTTGAAAAGCAACAGGGCGAATCTCGGAAAAGATATCCAGTTGTTCGAGCAGTTGGCGATCTGTTGCTAATCCAGCATGGGCATTGAGTTGCGTCTCATGCTGCTGTTGTTTGAAGATAACTTCACTTTTAAGCTTTTGTTGCTGCTCAAACCACTGTTGTTGTTGTTTAAGCTGGTTTCGCTCGTTCTCAAGTTGCTGGACCTGTTGTTGGAGCTGTTGAAACTGAGCCTGTAATTCGGCAACTTCCTCATCGGAACGAATTTCGATATGGCCTAAAACATTTTCCAGCTGTTTGCGCTGATTGGTGATTTCTCGGGTCTTTTCAAAGGCCAGTTGTCCAATTTTGGCAAAGATACTGGAATTGGTCAGATACTCCAGCAATTCGCCCCGTTCGGTATCACGGGCTTTTAAAAATGCCGTGACCTCAGACTGCGCCAGTAAAACGGCGCGGGTAAACTGTTCAAAACTGAGTTGGGTAATTTGCTGGATATGGCTTTCGACGGCTTTGGTCTTGTCTGCTACTACCACACCGTCGGTGAGGCATTTAAGCGAGCGCTGCACACTTTGCAGCTTCCCACTGGCATTTTCACGGGCACGTTTAATTTCCCAACGCGCCTGATAATGTTTTTGGTCTTGTGCCACAAAACACAGTTCAGCAAAGCCGTGTCCTGTACCACGACGTAAAACGGTCAGGGGAGAGTTGGTCAGCAGTTCAGAACCATCCACATCCAGAAGCTTGCCATCACTTTCCTTAAGGCGGGGAATTTTATTAAACAGGGCCAGACACATGGCATCTAAAATGGTGGATTTACCAGCGCCAGTTTTGCCGACAACGGCGATCAGTCCCGCATTGGCCAACGGGTCGCATTCAAAATCAATAAAGTGTTCGCCTGCAAGAGATGCCAGATTTTTTAGCCGAATCGATAAAATTTTCATGGCAAATCCTTAAGAACTTTGATCATCTTCAAGTTTTTTCTGTGCTTCATTCACCAGAATTAAGAAATCTTTGGTGACGTCATCATCGGCGTGATAGCCCTTTTTCTCCCAGATCTGCTGGAATAGTTTTTCCGGTGTCGGGGGTTCCAGGCTGATGCTCTGCTTGGTTTCAGTATTATTTTCATTGGATAAATACTGTCTGGAAATACGTACCAGACGATAGCGATCCTTCGGCAAGGCATCTTCAAATTGTTGGCGCAAATTCGGCTGTGGGGGAATCGCGGTATGATATTCGATATCGACATATTCACGATGCTCGAGATTTTCGATGGGGCCACTCGGTAGGTTTTTAAGCTGCTGCATGACCGCTGTGAGTTCATCCTTAATCTTATAGAGTTGAATGCTTCGCGGAATTGCCAATGCTTCAAAATTTAGCTTATTTTCTGGTTGGGTCGAATCAATGGTGACATCAACAATCTGATGCTTATAGTTGATTTCACTAAATGACAGTGGAATTGGAGAGCCGCTATAACGAATATGTGGATGTTGTACCTTTTGCGGTTTATGCAAATGCCCCAGCGCTACATAATCAATGCTGTCATCGAACAGGCTGGTCGAAAGTGCTTCTTCATTGCCAATGATAATTGGGCGTTCAGAATCAGAAGTTTCCCCGCCTTGCATATGTGCATGCGACATCAGAATCAGCGCTTGATCCTCGGTTTTACGACGTTTGGCTTCTTCGATTAATTGTTGGTGTAGATAAGCAATGGCATTCTGGCTATTGGTGGTGTGTTCATTAAACCCCGTGATTTCGGCAGAACGCAAGAAGGGCAAGGCAATACACCACGCGACAATCTGTTTTTGCTCATCATAAATCGGCAGAATTAAACGTTCCAGATCCAGCGTTTTATCTTCCTTCCAGCGAATCACGCCAACCGTTTTGGCATTATATTTGGCCAATAAGGGTTCAACCTGTTCAATTCGGTAGCCTGAATCGTGATTGCCTGCAATCATGAGGGTTTGCATATGCGGTGCAAGTTCATGCGCATCGGCAAGGAATTGGTAGAGTTGTTTTTGTGCCTGAGAACTCGGATTGATGACATCAAAAATATCACCTGCAATCAGCAAGGCATGCGGCTGTTTCTGTTTGATTTGCTCAAGTAACCATGTCAGAAATTGTTCATGTTCATAATGGCGGGAATGATTATAAAAGAATTGCCCCAAATGCCAGTCAGAAGTATGAAAAAAACGCACAGTCATAAATGAATCTAAAAAAAGAATTGAACCAGAATAAGGTAGCACGTATTTAAGCGGAAAGGAGAATCTTGCTGAGCAGAAAAGTAGTACATGATCGCGCTTGATCATTTTTAAACGTTGCTCTAGTTTGAAGATAAAGTCATGCAATAAAAAATGAGGCATAAAGATGAGCTTAGGTAAAGTAAGCCGTGAAGTGACGGATCAGATTATGTTGATTGGGCTGGACCGTGTGGAAAAACGGAATGCCTTTGATAGTCATATGATTCAGGATTTGTCTCTGGCGTTAACTGAATATGAGCAGGATCCTGAACTTCGTTGTGCGGTAATTTTTGCACATGGCGACCATTTTACAGCGGGCCTGGATCTGGTTGAGTTACAACCGAAGATAGCCGAAGGCATCTTTAATTTTGCCGAACAACAAATTAACCCGTGGGGAACAGCGGGCCGGCATCGCAGTAAACCCGTGGTGGTGGCGGTACAGGGAATTTGTTATACCGCAGGAGTTGAGTTGATGCTGAATGCCGATGTGGTCATTGCCAGCGAGAATACCGTCTTTGGTCAGCTTGAAGTGCTACGTGGCATCATGCCATTTGGTGGGGCAACGGTGCGCTTTGTGCAGGCTGCGGGATGGCAAAAAGCCATGCCATATTTATTAACCGGTAAAACTTTCGATGCGAAAACGGCGGATCAACTCAATCTGATTTCCGAGATTGTGGAAAATGGACAACAGTTGCAGCGAGCCATTGAAATTGCCAAAGAGATTTGCCTCTCCGCACCACTTGCGGTACAGGCTTTATTAGCTTCTGCAACCGATGCGCTAACTCAAGGGCAGATGGCGGCATTTGAAAAGATGAACAGTTATCTGATGCCATTGTTTGAATCACAGGATGCACAAGAGGGTGTCCGTGCCATGTTAGAAAAACGTCCGCCGCAGTTTAAGGGGCATTAATAATATTTTTAAAATAATGGATCAGTGATTTGTTCGACTTGATGAGTTTCATGAAACCAAACATAGACAGATTCTGATAAAACATTGGAGTTGAAAGGCTCAGGAAGAAAAATTAAATAATCGCCACAATCATTTTGAGCAAACGCAATTGCAGAATCTGGAAATCCATCCCATGTTCTTGCGAGCTTAGTTTCTCTCACAATATGATTACATGTACGTATTTTTCTTTTTGGAGTGGACTCATCAAAAAAAGGAAAGATTTCCCAATGATCATCTGCGATGAATAATTCACCGCCATTTTCCTCAATCATTTTGTTTTTGAATGCTTGAGGAAATATAAGCTGTAATTCCCTTTCTGCCGCTATAATATATTCCTCTGTAATTGGAAAAGGCATTGTGATTTCTCATTAAAAATTAATAATTTATTTTATACTGCATTTTCATCTAGCTCACAAATACCAAAGGTATTATGATCAGGATCAAGAAAATAGCCCTGCCAGCAACGGTTCGGGATTGCGAATTTATCCATTGCCACAATGCCGCCGAGGCTAAGAATTTTAGCTGCTGTTTCATCAAAGTTTTCGACTTCTATGGTGCAGGTAAAGGCATTGGTCCCGCATCCTGTGGGTGGAGTCGCCACTGGGCGTTGTAGTAAGCTGCCGTGAATTCCCTCTGTTTCAATGCGATAATATTCAATCGGCAGGCCTTCCACTTTTTCAAAATGCCAGCCAAATGCAGACTGGTAAAAATGGACGTCGCGTTGAGGATTGGATGATTGAATTTCAAAATAGGCAACAGTATTCATGATTTTATTCCTTGGTCTTTATTGTGCTTGATTCATTCTAGACAGAACTGGCATGAGCGTGCTAAAGCTTTATGTAAATGAGTAAACTTGTCCTTTTTGATTTGATTACTCAAATAAATTTTATGAGTTTAATGAGAATAGCGGAGAGTGATTAAACCTTGATGAAGATAATGAAGTTAGCCGATCATCCTGAGCTTTTGGATCAGGCTGCCAATTGGTTTGCGCAAAAATGGGAGATTCCTGTTGAAGCATACCGTGACAGCATGCAGACCTCGATTGAACAGTCACAAGCCATTCCACAATGGTATGTGATTCTGGATGACAGGCAGCGCATTATTGCGGGTGCAGGGGTGATTGATAATGACTTCCATGACCGCAAAGACCTGACACCAAATTTATGTGCCTTATTTGTTGAAGAGACTTATCGAAAGCAGAATATTGCCAGACAACTATTAGATTTTGCTCGGACAGAGATGAAAAACGCTGGCTTTGAAAAGTTGTATCTGGTGACAGATTTAAATGATTTCTATGAAAAATGTGGCTGGACATTTTTAACGAAGGTCACCGAAGATGATGGTCAGTTGATCAACATGTATGTTGCCGATACCTGAACAAACTCAAATCGCAGGCAAATAAAAACCGACGATTCGAGTGATGATAAATCGTCGGTCAAAATCTTTTTCAATGGTTATGGCTGCTAACACAACCATTGTTAAAGATGGAGAGTCATAATGAAAGGTCACCGAAAACATTGCGGATGCCGTGCAATGTCCAATCGGTTGCTGCGACCTTGTACCCTATATAACGCTGCGGGTTGAGGATTGGTTGACATAAAAATGAAAAAAAAGTGAAAAAAATTTATAATTATTTCTTAAAGCCAGTCTAATTAGGTTTATCTTTATGATTTCATTGCGTTTGTATTATCTCTGGTTTTTTATTATTTGTTTGGCCTCGACGTTAATTGCTGGTGTGCTGGCTGCAATTCTACCAAATAGTCTAGGCGGTGTGCTCACCGCGATTCCTTATCTCATTGCCATCATTTTTGTTTTGTTTAAATTTCTCAAGCAACAGCGTCGTGCACCCAATGCGCAAGAGAAAAAGCGCTTAAGCATTGGCTTTAGTCTGATTTTTTGGGCGTACAATGCATGTGGTCTGTTACTCGGGCTATATATTTTTGCGCGTAAAGATCCTGAAATCTGGCAGAACTTCCTGCTTTATTTAAAACAGCCACAATTTTTACTGGCTGTATTGGGAATGTGGTTGGTGATTGCCTTACCTTTATTTCTCATTACTTACTGGTTTTATGGACCGCAGGCACAGAGAATGGCCACAAAGATGTTTCACTAATTAAAGAAAGTTTCCTTGTCATTCACTTTTATTCTGCTAAGACTTAGACATTGATCTGATCAATATCATGCAGGATGAGAGTGTAATACAGAAACAGACAGTTTTAATTACAGGCGCTAGCGGTTTTATCGGTTCGTATTTGCTGCCATTCCTAATAGCGCGAGGCTATTACATCATTGCACTGACCCGCCAGCCCAATCGGGTATCGTCGCATTCAGCACTGCGTTGGGTAAATGATCTTGATCAAATTGAAACACAACACATTGATTATGTGATTAATCTGGCGGGCGAAAATATTGGTGCAAAACGCTGGACGGAACAACGTAAGCAGCAGTTGATACACAGCCGTGTGGCAATGACTGAGCAGCTGTATCAATGGCTGGAACAACGGCAAATTTTTCCGACATGCATTATTTCCGGTTCTGCGATTGGTTATTACGGGATTGATCCTCAACAGCAATGGAAGCTTGTTTGTGATGAAAATATGCCACCACAGGCGATTTTTATGTCTGATTTGTGCCAGAGATGGGAGCAAACGGCTTTAAAATTTACCCAGCAAAAGACCAAGATTATTCGTTTAGGCGTGGTTTTCGGGCAGGGCGGAATTTTGCCGCAGATGCTGTTACCGATCCGCTTAAATGCTGTTGCCAAAATTGCTTCAGGACAGCAACCGGTGGTGTGGATTCATATTCAGGATGTACTGAATGCCATCCTTTTTCTGCTGCAATCGGATCATTGCCAAAAGGTGTATAACCTTGTTGCCCCTGATCAGGTCAATCAACAACAGTTTGCTCAAGTGGCTGCCCACATTTTAAAGCGCAAACCTTTTATGACCCTGCCCAAATGTGTGTTTACATTGGTGTTGGGAGAGCAGTCACAACTGATCCTTAATGGACAGTATGTGGTTCCCAAGGCTTTGCTGGATCAGGGCTTCCAGTTTCAATATCCTGATTTAAATACAGCCTTAACCGAAATTCTAACAAGACATTAAATTCTGTTGTTTTAAGCGCAAGGGTGAATAGGCTTGGGGATCAACAATTGTCTCTTGCCCTAACAGCAGTTGGCGTAACAGTCGTGCTGAGCCAGAACCCATGCATAAGCCGTTACGGAAATGTCCAAAATTAGTCCAAAGGTTTTCCAGTTCAGGCATCGCACCAATATAGGGAATCCCTTGTGGTGAGCTTGGACGCAATCCAGCCCAACGTTTTACGATCGGGAATTGCGCTAACTCAGGAACCATCTCTAAGCATGCAGCAAGAATATCCTGTTGGGTCTGTTCATCTACCGCAGTGCTAAAGCCTGTATCTGCCATGCTTGAACCACATACAATGTGTCCATCTTGGCGTGGAATCAGGTACATCACCCGATTCATGCACATGGTCGGTAACCAGTTTTCAGGGGTTTTAAATAACAGCATTTGTCCTTGGACCGGTTGCACAGGAACATGACATTGCAGTTGTTCGGCCCATTGCTGACTCCATGCACCAGAACTGATGACCACCTGATCTGCCATAAATTTTCGGCCATCTTCGGTTTCAATTCCGAGCACTTTGTTATTCTGAATCATTAATTTTTCAACAGGACAATGTTCAAAAAAACGCACCAACGGATGTTGCTTTAAGTAGCAAATTAATGATTGTAATAAACGTGGATTGCGGACATTGGAGAGTTGCGGGAAGTAGATGGCTTGCTGGAATTTTTGGGAAATATGGGGGTTAATCTGTTGGAGTCTGGAGCGATTGAGCAACTCGCATTGCTGCATTGGTTCATGGTATCGGTTGGCATAATTCAAGCCAGTTTCGAAATCTTCCTGATCAAAGATCAGCATGCCGGTATCGTGGATTTGAAAATCGATGCCAGTGACGGGGAGTAACTTTTCGTTCCAGGTCTGGTACAGCGATTTGCCGTATTGCGCCAGTTGATTGACTTCAGGCGCATAACGCCATGGATACATGGGGGAGAGAATACCGCCACCTGCCCATGAAGCGGCCAGGCCTGCTTGTTGTTGATCAAAAATATCGACAGAGCAGCCTTGTTCAGCGAGTTCCAGTGCTGACATTAAGCCGCTAATACCCGCACCAATGATGGCAATATGCATGATAAAGTTAAACCAGTTTAAAGATTTCCCCTCTTTATTAAAGAGGGGCTAGGGGAGATTTATCTCATCTCTTTTAATTTACGTGCTGCATCTTCAGCAAAATAGGTCCAGATCCCATCAGCACCGGCACGACGGCAGCACATTAAAGATTCCAGAATCACGCTGTCAGATAACCAGCCGTTCTGAATCGCACCTGCAAGCATGGCATATTCACCACTGACCTGATACAGGAAAGTTGGCACGCCAAAAGTATCTTTGACTTCACGCACCACATCCAGATAAGGCATGCCCGGTTTAACAATGACCATATCTGCACCTTCTTGCAGATCCAGTGCGATTTCATGTAAGGCTTCGGCACGGTTGCCAATATCCATTTGGTAATTGTATTTATTGCCGCCTTTCAGGTTACTGGCAGAGCCCACCGCATCACGGAAAGGACCGTAGAAGCTAGATGCATATTTCGCTGAGTAGGCCATGATGTTGGTATAGATAAAATCGTTTTGCTCGAGTGCTTGGCGAATCGCACCGATACGGCCGTCCATCATGTCACTTGGTGCAATCACATCAGCCCCAGCCGCAGCATGACTGAGTGCCTGTTTCACCAGACATTCAACCGTTTCATCATTTAACACATAACCTGTGTCATCAATAATACCGTCTTGACCGTGTGTGGTATAAGGGTCAAGCGCACCGTCGGTAATCAGCACCATTTCTGGTAATTCTTTTTTGAGTAGACGACAGGTGGTTTGAACTAAACCATTTTCGTCCCAAGCGGCTTCCGCTGTTAAACTTTTGTCTTGTTGTGGTGTAACAGGGAATAACGCAAGTTTGGAGACACCGAGTTCAAGCAGGGTTTCCGCTTTCTTTAGCAGTAAATCAGCCGATAGACGTTGAACATTCGGCATGCTTGGAATGTCTTGAGTTTGTTGTTGTCCCGGTAATACAAACACTGGATAAATCAAGTGATCTGCCGTTAAATGCGTTTCGCTGACCATGGCACGAAGTTGGTCATTTTTACGGATACGGCGCATGCGAGTCGCAGGAAAAGCTGGACGATTGAACGTATAAGTCATAACAATCTCGATGTTCAGTATTACACTAGGGGAATAATTGAGGGATTCAGCCACGCTTGAGGGAGAGTTCAGCGACATCGCTCAATTACGAACCCCGCTATTGTAGCCCCATATTTTTAGATTTGTGCAAAATAATGGAAAGTTATTCTTTCCATTGAGTGTAGGCCGCGTATGAATGATGTAAAGAAAAACTGGACTGGTAATATTCAGTTAGGTGCCAAGGCAGATCACCAGGTGGTCTTGAAACAGCTATGTAAGGCATTTAATGCCTGTCCATTTTTTAAATACAGTGGCATGGTCATGCGCGTGGTCGATGATCAGATTGAAGCCTATGTGGAAATGCAGCCAGAACTGGTCGGGAACCTGGCATTCCAGATTTTACATGGCGGTGTGGCGGCCACGATTCTGGACAGTATCGGTGGTGTAGCAGCGATGGAGCAGCTTTATCGCCGTGCCGCACCCGAAGATTTGCCTGATACCATCAAGAAAGTATCCCGTCTGGCCACGGTGGATATGCGGGTCGATTATCTGGCACCAGGGCGTGGTAAATATTTTATTGCCCGTGCCGAAACCTTACGTCTAGGTCGTAAAGGCTGCACCATGCGCATGACCATGGTCAATGATGAGGACAAACCGATTGCCACTGCAATCGCATCGTATGCCTATTAACCGGTTACTGCTTAAATTAGAACGATGTGAAGGCCTCTTATGCCATGCTTGAGAGGCTGATTTCATTTCAGAAGTATTTTATTCTCCATTCCGATTGTTTTATAGCAGGCCTAAGGCCTGCTTTTTTGTGCCTGAATATTCGCACCGCAAGCTGGATCAAAATGATTCACAAACTGGATAGAGATCTGGAAAAAGTGGATAGAGTCCAGCCATAAATCAGGCTTCAATCAATAAAAGATTTTTATGGATTGGAGGAGATAAAAATGACGACACGTAATATTGCCGAATGGCAGGACTTTGTGAGTGGATGTCTGGACTTTCGCCCGAAAGATGGAGTATTCCGTATTGCGCGCGAGATGTTCACTGAAGCTGAACTGTTTGATTTGGAAATGGAATTTATTTTTGAAAAAGTCTGGATTTATGCCTGCCATGAAAGTGAAATTCCCAATAATCATGATTTTCTAACCGTTCAGATTGGACGCCAACCGTTAATCATTAGCCGTGATGGTCAAGGCCAACTGCATGCCATGATCAATGCCTGTGAGCATCGCGGTGCGACCTTAACCCGTGTGGCCAAAGGCAATCAGTCCACTTTTACCTGTCCCTTCCATGCGTGGTGCTACAAGTCCGATGGTCGTCTGGTCAAAGTCAAAGCGCCTGCCGAATATTGTGAAGATTTTGATAAGTCCAGCCGTGGACTCAAGCAGGGGCGAATTGCCAGTTATCGCGGTTTTGTCTTTGTCAGTCTGGATACACAGGCTACGGATAGTCTCGAAGACTTCTTGGGGGACGCCAAAGTTTTTCTAGACTTAATGGTAGAGCAGTCACCGACTGGTGAGTTGGAAGTCCTGCAAGGTAAGTCGGCCTATACCTTTGCAGGAAACTGGAAACTGCAAAATGAAAATGGACTGGATGGCTATCACGTCAGTACCGTGCACTACAACTATGTCTCCACCGTACAGCATCGCCAACAGGTCAATGCGGCCAAAGGTGATGATCTGGATACCTTGGATTACAGCAAATTAGGCGCGGGTGATAACCAGACGGATGATGGCTGGTTCAGTTTTAAAAACGGTCATAGTGTTTTATTCAGCGATATGCCCAATCCGGCGGTGCGTCCTGGCTATGACACGGTGATGCCGTATCTGCTGGAAAAATATGGTACCAAGCGTGCCGAATGGGCCATGCATCGTCTCAGAAACCTGAATCTTTATCCAAGTTTATTCTTTATGGATCAGATCAGTTCACAGCTGCGCATTGTGCGTCCAGTGGCATGGAATAAAACTGAAGTGATTAGCCAATGTCTGGCGGTAAAAGGCGAGTCAACCGAAGCACGTCGTAACCGTATTCGTCAGTTTGAGGACTTTTTCAATGTCTCGGGCTTAGGAACGCCAGATGATCTGGTGGAGTTTCGAGAACAGCAAAAAGGTTTTCAGGCGCGTCTGGAGCGCTGGAGTGATATCTCTCGTGGTCATCATAACTGGTGTTATGACATGACTCAAAATGCACAGGATCTCGGGATCCGACCTGTGATTACGGGCCGTGAACTGACGCATGAGGGTTTATATGTCAATCAGCATGGTCATTGGCAACGTTTAATGCTGGATGGTTTAAATCGCAAGGCTTTAAAAATGCAGGATATTACTTATCAACTTGATACAGCAACGGAAGAGGTATAAGTCATGACTGCTGAATTACATTTTGCCGTTTCACAATTCCTTTATCAGAAGTCTGAATTATGCGACCGTTATGACTGGGATGCCTATCTGGAACTCTATGATGAAGATAGTGAGTATCACATTCCGCAATGGATTGATGATCATCGTTATGTCGAAGATCCAAATCAGGGCTTGTCTTATATCTATTATGCAGACCGTTCGGGGCTGGAAGATCGTGTATTCCGCATCCGTACTGGAAAAGCGGCCTCGGCAACTCCCTTACCTCGCACCCAACACAGTATTCAAAATGTACAGGTCAAAAGTCTGCCAGATGGCTTGATTGAAGCCAAAGTTGGATGGAGCACCTTATATAACCGTCAAGGGCTGGAAGGTTGTTTCTATGGCCATGCCACTTATCTGTTAAGACAAACCGCTGAAGGATTCCGTATTCGCCGTCAGCACACGATTTTGCTGAATGACAAAATTGATTCGGTGTTGGATTTTTATCATGTTTAAGGGAGCATCATGATGGGACATTCAGTTGCACTTAATTTTGCCGATGGGAAAACCTTTTTTATTTCAGTCCAAGAGAATGAGTTGTTGCTGAATGCAGCCATTCGTCAAGGCATCAATTTACCCTTGGATTGCCGTGAAGGCGTGTGTGGAACCTGTCAGGGTCAATGTGAAACAGGCATTTATGAACAGGAATATGTGGATGAAGATGCGTTAAGTGAACGTGACTTAGCAGAGCGAAAAATGCTGGCTTGCCAAACACGGGTCAAATCCAATGCGGCATTCTACTTCGATCACAATTCTGAAATCTGCAACGCTGGCGAAACACAGAAAATTGCGACGCAAGTGACTCAGGTTGAGCTGGTGTCGGAGACAACCGCGATTTTGCACGTTGATGCCAGTGCATCTGCCAAGCAACTCGAGTTTTTACCCGGCCAATATGCGCGTTTGCAGATTCCCGAAACGGATGACTGGCGTTCTTATTCTTTTGCCAATCGTCCGAATCAGACTAATCAATTGCAGTTTTTAATCCGCTTATTACCGGATGGCGTGATGAGCAATTATTTACGTGAACGTTGCCAAGTCGGTCAAACCATCATGATGGAAGCACCTTTGGGTAGTTTCTATTTACGTGAGGTTGAACGACCGCTGGTGTTTATTGCGGGGGGAACAGGGCTGTCGGCTTTTTTAGGCATGCTGGACAATATTGCGGAACAGGCAAATGCACCTGCAATCCAGCTGTATTACGGCGTCAATCAGGCAACCGACTTGTGTGAACAATCCCGTTTGCAAGGCTATGCGGAACGTTTACCAAATTTCAATTATCAACCTATTGTCACGCAAGCTTCGGAGGCTTGGGCAGGCAAAACAGGTTATATCCATGAGCATCTGGATCGGGAGCAACTGGCAGAACAGCCCTTTGATATGTACCTATGTGGCCCGCCACCGATGATTGAGGCTGTTAAAGGCTGGCTGGATGGACAAGCCTTAGACAACTATCGTTTGTATAGCGAAAAGTTTTTACAGAGCAATACGGCTGGTCATTGATCGGCTGCGTTGCCAGACGATTAATGTAAAAACAGGGGGAGAGGAAATCCCTCTGTTGAAGATAAATCAGCAGTTTGAAAAATTAAAAATCTCAACGTGAGCATACGTTGAAATATCGACTTTTAAGGGAATAAAAATGAAGACAATTGATGTGAATCATATGATCAATCGGGATCGGCTATCGCCCTTGCAATGGCTGGTGTTTGCCTTGGGCTTTCTGGTGTTTTTCTGTGATGGTTTGGATACCGGAATTATCGGTTTTATTGCGCCTGCCTTGCTGGATGACTGGGGGATTAGTAAACCTGAATTGGCGCCCGTGCTGAGCGCGGCACTGGTGGGGATGTCGATTGGTGCAATTATTTCTGGGCCTTTGGCGGATAAATTTGGACGTAAAGGCGTGATTGTATCCACGACTTTATTGTTTTCTATATTTACCATTCTGTGTGGATTTGCTTCATCTACCCAAGACCTGATGCTTTACCGTTTTGTTACCGGTGTGGGGTTAGGCGCAGCTATGCCGAATATCAGCACCATTGTTTCAGAATATATGCCTGCAAAACGCAAAGCTTTTTTAACAGGGCTGGCAGGTTGTGGATTTATGTTGGGCATTTCTTGTGGCGGGGTATTGTCAGCCTATTTACTGGAAAATCTGGGCTGGGCCAAGGTGGTGATTGTGGGCGGGATCATTCCTTTATTTCTAGTGGTCGCTTTAATCTTGAAATTACCAGAATCTGTACCGTATCTGATTAAAAAAGATCAGCAACATACAGCCCAAAGCATTCTGGAAAAAGTTCAGGGTCATGCTTTTGATGATGCGGTCAGAATCGAGTTAGCTCAAGTTGATGTGAACCATAGCGATAGCCCGGTCAGAACCGTGCTAAGCAAATATCTCTGGGGATCGGTGATGTTGTGGCTATGCTGTTTTATGAGCCTATTGGTATTCTATTTGCTGACCAGCTGGATGCCGACGATTCTAAAAACAGCGGGCTTTAGTACCCAGCAATTTAGCCTGATCGCTTCCATTTTTCCTTTTGGTGGTGTAATTGGTGCGGTGATCATGGGCTGGTATATGGATAAACTGAATCCAACTCAGGTGATTAAATATGCCTACCTGACAGCATTTGTGCTATTCATTGTTGCAGGCTTTGTCAGCTCCAGTATCGTGTTACTTGGCATCAGTATTTTCCTGATCGGGGCATTGCTGACAGGAGCACAATCGTCACTACTGCCATTGGCTGCTTTATTTTATCCATCACAGTGTCGTGCAGTGGGGGTGTCGTGGATGCATGGGATTGGACGAGTTGGCGCCATTTTCGGGGCATTCTTCGGTTCGTATATCTTTACCTATGACATTAGCCTCGGTGGTATTTTCTACCTTTTGGCCTTGCCGACTTTTATTGCCTTTGTCGCGCTCAGCCTGAAAGCGATGCATCAAAACAACAAAGCCAATCCTGTGTTAAGCACCAGTTAATGGCAAGAAAGCCCAGTACGCTGACTGGGCTTTTTATTTAACAATGCTTACTCATGTTTATTTCGGGTTTCACTCGGTTTTTCGCCAAATTCATCTTTATATTCCTGAGCAAAACGGCTGAGGTGATTAAAGCCCCAGTCATAAGCGAGTTTGGAAATGGAAATCTTTTGACACTTGGCGGCATTACTTAATATTTTATAAATTTGTTGTAGGCGATATTTACGTAGATAGGCCATCGGACTCAGACCATAATGCTGCTGAAACTCTGCATAAAGCTTGGATTTAGAGACACCTGCCAGGCGCTGTAAACTCTCGGCATCGAAGGATTCACGTGCATGTTGCACAATAAAATTCTTCACTTTACGGATATAGGCGGGTTCCATCTGATTGCTGCGTTCATGCAGGGCTGCCGAATAATTATTTTCCTGAGACAGGAGCAGGGCTTTAATCACAAAATTTTCATAGTCTTCAGAAAACATTGGTAAGCCGGCAAAATCAGCATAATGTGATTTCAGTTGTAGAAAATTTTCAATATTATGCCACCAAGCTTGCATTAATCCGGTCATGCCGAGCGAGATTTCAGGGTTAAACACCAAGGCCTGCTCAAGCGGTTTATTCAGCAGTTCTGCAAGGACCTGATGCAGACTCTGTTCAGGAATCACCACCTGAAATTTTTGACAATCCTGATGAATGACCAAGTCCTGTAAATCCTGATTGGAAACAATGAGCCCTGTATGGGCATCGGATTGGTATTTGGCGCCACCAATACTCAGTGTCTGCTTGCCATGAAAGGGCAGACTGATGCTATAGGCTTTCAGGTGGGAAATATTGATCGCGACATTGGCGCCATAACTGATGGTCCCGATCGCCATTTTTTTATGCGGGAGTCGCATACCCTCATAATGAAAGTCGAGTGTCTCCCGACACAACGTATCCAGACGGTGTTCGCCACAGATCATCGACATTACATTTTGTGCAAAATCGGCTTGATGCGAATGATGGATAAGATCCATATTTTGGCTGAGTGATGTCATCGTCCTTTCACCTAGCGAAGTGCTTATTGTTTTAGCAGCAAGAAAAATGCCATTTTGTTCCATAAATGACGTTATTTACGCTCATTGCCAGCAATCGGGAATTGAGCAGAAACTCTGATCCAGCTTGGTTTATTAGAACAAATTTGGCTCAATACGCAAGCCCGTAGGGAATATATCTTTATGCTTTATAGGTATGTTAAATGCTGTGACCTGCCAGATTGCATGGTTCGCTTCATCAATCAATAAGCAAACTTAAAGTTTTTAATCGTCATTAAAATATCAATTTATAAGAATTGAACGCATCAGTTATTTTTTTTAATCTCGTCATATGATTTTTTGCCGTTAAAATGCGAAATAATTTTTGCGCTTATGTTGCACTTTGGTTTTTAACATTCAGTTAAGTTTTCAAAATTAAACTGATCGGCTGATTAAACCAAAAGTTAAAAATCTCTTTAATTTTCAGGAATAACTTATGACTGACGCTCAAGCCAATTCACAGGATGCTGCTTCAGATTCGGCATCAGATGATGCAATGAAAGCAAAACGTAAAAAATTTCTCGGATTTTTCGCGCTCATTCTCATTCTTGCTGCAATTCTGTATGGCATCTGGGCGTTATTCTTTAATCATTCAGTTAGTACCGATAATGCTTATGTAGGCGCTGAAAACGCACAGATTACCTCAATGGTGAGTGGGCAAGTTTCTGAAGTCTTGGTGAAAGATACCCAACAGGTGAAAAAAGGCGATGTGCTGGTGCGCATAGACGAGCGGGATGCCAAGATTCAACTGGCACAGGCACAGGCCGAACTGGCCAAAGCACAACGCCAATATAAGCAGACTCAGGCAAATAGTAGCTCTTTAAATTCTCAGGTCGTGGTGCGTAATGATGAGATCAGCAGCGCACAGGCGCAAGTGACCAAAGCGCAGGCGGATTATGATCGTGCGGCATTGGAGCTCAAGCGCCGTAATGAGCTGGCTGCAACAGGTGCGATTTCTAAAGAAGAATTAAGCAAGGCGCAAAGCGCAGTTTCGACGGCTAAAGCCAGTCTGGATCTGGCTCAGGCCGGTTTGGCGCAGGCTACCTCTAGCCGTAAAGCAGCTGAAAGTACTTTCGCTGCCAATGAGGCCTTGATTCAGGGGGTAAATGAAGCGTCAACACCTGATGTGCTCGTGGCCAAAGCCCATGTGGAGCAGGCTGCGCTAGATCTGGAACGTACCGTGATCCGTGCACCTGTGGATGGGGTAATCGCGCGTCGCAATATTCAGATTGGGCAACGTGTCGCACCCGGTACCGTGATGATGTCTGTGGTGCCTTTATCTGCACTCTATGTCGATGCCAACTTTAAAGAAAGCCAGCTGGCGAAAGTGAGAGAAGGTCAGAAGGTCACACTACGTTCCGATCTGTATGGCGATGATGTGGTGTATCACGGGACTGTGCAAGGTTTCTCGGGTGGAACCGGCGCCGCATTTGCCTTGATTCCAGCGCAAAATGCGACAGGGAACTGGATTAAAGTGGTACAGCGTTTACCAGTACGTATTACTCTTGATCCCAAAGAGCTTGCACAACATCCATTGCGCGTCGGGTTGTCGATGCAAGCGGATATTGATCTCGCAACGAAGTAATCAGCCATGAAAACGCAAACTCCTTTTGCAGAACTCAGTGGCGGGCGCTTACTACTCGCAGCTTTTGTGATCGCCCTTTCAAATTTTATGGTGGTCCTGGATACCACCATTGCCAACGTGTCTGTCCCGCATATTACCGGCAACCTTGCGGTTTCCAGTTCCCAAGGGACCTGGGTAATTACCTCTTATGCGGTTGCCGAAGCGATTTGTGTGCCTTTAACCGGCTGGCTTGCAGGGCGGTTTGGAACAGTCCGTGTGTTTATATTCGGTCTGATTGGTTTTACCATCTTTTCATTCCTCTGTGGCTTAGCCACCTCGCTGGAAATGCTGGTGTTTTTCCGTATTGGACAAGGTCTCTGCGGTGGCCCGTTAATGCCACTCAGTCAAACCCTGCTCATGCGAATTTTCCCTCCCGAAAAACATGCACAGGCGATGGGTCTTTGGGCCATGACCACGGTGATTGGACCGATTCTCGGGCCGATCCTCGGGGGCTTGATCAGTGATAATCTGTCTTGGCACTGGATTTTCTTTATCAATATTCCGGTTGGTATTGTCTGTGCCTTAGCCGCCGTGCGCTTATTATCTGTAGCTGAAACCAAAACCGAAAAATTGCGGATTGATGCGATTGGCCTAGGTTTGTTGGTGCTGTGGATTGGTGCACTGCAATTAATGCTGGACCTCGGACATGAGCGCGACTGGTTTAACAATACCAGTATCATTATTCTGGCGTTGGTGGCCGTTGTTGGTTTTATCGTGTTTATGATTTGGGAACTGACCGAAAAGCATCCTGTGGTCAATCTGTATGTGTTCCGGCATCGGGGTTTTGCGGTTTCGGTACTGGCGCTGGCCTTTGGTTTCGGTTCCTTCTTTGGCAGTATTGTATTGATTCCCCAGTGGTTGCAGATCAATCTCGGCTATACCGCCACATGGGCGGGTTATCTGACCGCCACGATGGGCTTTGGTAGTCTGACCATGTCACCGATTGTAGCGAAGCTGTCGACCAAATATGATCCACGCGCACTAGCAAGCTTTGGGCTGGCCTTGCTCGGCGTGGTTACTCTGATGCGGGCATTCTGGGTCACTGATGCTGACTTTATGGCCTTGGCGTGGCCGCAAATTCTGCAAGGTTTTGCCGTGCCATTCTTCTTTATTCCGTTGTCGAATATTGCGATGGGCTCGGTATTGCCCCAAGAAATGGCATCTGCCGCAGGCTTGATGAACTTCCTTAGAACCATGGCTGGTGCGATTGGCGCATCAATTGCAGTCACCATTTGGGATGATCATGCCAAAGTGGCACGTAGTGAAATGGTCAATAATCTGCATCCGCAAGAAGTGCAAAACAGTTTACTGCAGAATGGATTTTCTCCCGATGCAACACTGGGCGTGATTGCCAATTTGGTAGATAAAGAAGCGATTACCATGTCAGCCAATCATGTGTTTATGCTACTGGCGATTGTATTTGTCTTTGCCAGTGCCTTGATCTGGATGAGTCCAAAGCCGAAAGGCAATAGCGGTGGCATGCCGACCCACTAAAAATTTTGAACGAAACAAGCATCTCCCAGGAGGTGCTTTTTTATGTATAAAAATAGTGTCTTAAGCCAGAATTGATAGATTTTGCCTGTTTTTATTCAGGCAAGGCATGCCAGAATTCAGCTGCAAATGATGAAAAGACATAATCAAAACAGGGAGGAGCATTGCTGGCAGAGGAACGTCAGCGCCAAATCATTCAATATTATTAAAATTGTATTTTGAGCAAAGATTAAAAGTTTTATCCCTGAGAACAAAGTTGCCCGCATGAAAATTGCATGGATTGGCATACACATATAGTGGAGTTATCACGTGAATCATCGATATTCATTTTGGTTGAGCAGCGTATTGGCTGTTGGTTTATTACAAGGATGTGGGAATGATTCCTCATCAGATCAATCAGGCACAGATCCAAATACAGGCCATCCTTCAACCCCTAACCTAATCATTGATCAGGACCCAAGTAGCTGTAGCAAACGGGCAGAAGATGGCTCAAGTGTGGTGGTCGGTTCGGATCAGAATGGTAATCCCGCAGCGCCTGAAGGCGCCTCAGGCTATCGGTTAAACAATACAGTGAAATATGCCGATAAATATATGGTGGTGGCGAACACGCCATTGGCCGTAAAGGCGGGCTGTGAAGTCTTGAAAGCGGGCGGCAGTGCGGTGGATGCGGCGGTTGCAGTACAGGCGGTATTGGGCTTGGTAGAACCGCAATCCAGTACCATTGCGGGCAGTGGTTTCATGATGTACTACGATGCAGAAAGCAAAACGGTCACCGCCTATGATGGACGGGAAACCGCACCTGCTGCTGCCAATGAATATTATCTGGTTCGACAGGATCTGCATGATCCGGCCTCACCGGCACCTGTACCGAGTGCCCGTCGTAGTGGCCGTTCGATTGGTGTCCCTGGGGTCATGCGCTTACTGGAACAGGCACAACAAGAGCATGGCAAACTGAAATGGGATCGGCTTTTTGATCAGGCCATTGATCTTGCCGATCATGGCTTCCGTATTCCTGGGCGTCTGGCAGATGCAATTGCCAGCAATGCAGACCATCTGGCACTGGATGCCAATGCAGTCGCAACCTATTTTTATCCAGATGGTAGCCCTCGAAAAGTGGGTGAGACCATGACCAATAAAGCTTATGCTAAAACCCTAGAAGCACTTGCAAGCCAAGGAGCAAAGGCCATGTACAGTGGGCCGATGGCGAAAAATATTGTGGCTAAAGCGGGCCAAATGGTCGGGGATGATGCAGCTCGGACACCCATCACGCCAAGTTTGATGACCTTACAGGATTTAGCTGATTATAAAGTCAAAAAACGCACGCCAATCTGCACCACTTACCGCGATCGTTACTATGTGTGTACCATGCCACCGCCATCATCAGGTGGGATTGCAGTTGCACAAACACTGGGCATTTTAGAAAATTTCGAGATGAGTAAATATCCGCCTAAAAACCCAGAGAATGAAGGTGGAATTCCGGATGTCATGGGCGTGCATCTGGTCACAGAAGCTGAGCGATTGGCCTATGCAGACCGTGATAAATATGTGGCAGACACTGATTTTGTAGCTTTACCAGCCAAGGGCATCGCCAGTTTGATTGATAAAAATTATCTGAAACAACGTGCCGGATTGATCAATCCAGATCAAAGCATGGGCGTAGCCCCAGTTGGTCAATTTAATTCAAATGCAGGGATAGATAAGACCGTGGAACATGGCACCACTCAATTCACCATTGTCGATGCCTATGGCAATGTGGTGTCGATGACCTCCACTGTTGAATCGAGTATGGGTTCATTCCATATGGTAGATGGTTTCCTGTTATCCAACCAGTTAACCGATTTTAGTGCCAATCCG
This sequence comes from Acinetobacter sp. 'aerobic (ED)', assembly GCF_904886855.1. Taxonomy (NCBI): domain Bacteria; kingdom Pseudomonadati; phylum Pseudomonadota; class Gammaproteobacteria; order Moraxellales; family Moraxellaceae; genus Acinetobacter; species Acinetobacter sp. 'aerobic (ED)'. The sequence goes on along the minus strand of NZ_CAJHGI010000002.1, from coordinate 496,879 downwards.
GTCGATCAGACGGGTGCATTACTAGCGAATCGGGTAGAGGGAGGTAAACGTCCACGTAGTACCATGGCACCCACCTTGATCTTTAAAGGCACTGCACCGGGTGATTTTTATATGGCAACCGGTTCACCGGGTGGCGGCACCATTATTCAATATGTGGTAAAAACGCTGGTGGGGGCATTGGACTGGAACCTGAATGCACAACAAGCCACGTCTTTGATGAATTTTGGTGCGACCAACAGCCCAAATACCAATATTGACAGTTCAAATAGCCAATTATCCTTACTTGAACTGATTGATGCTTTGAAAGCAAAAGGACATGGTATTTCCAATACGGCACAAACCAGCGGTATTGCGACAATAATGAAAGTGAAGATTGATAATCAAAGCAAATATGCAGGTGGTGTCGATCCACGCCGTGAGGGCATTGTATTAGGTAATGGTGCTCTATAGGTCAAATTGAAAAAAGCTGTCCCTGTGGCAGCTTTTTGATTTGTAGCTTGAAAAATGTCGTGCAGTCGCCATATACAGCAATAAGCGTATATTTTGCTGATTGGTTAGAAATTAAGATTTAAATTCTAACGATCTATGTTATGATTGCGCTGTACTTTGGGGATGTTTCTGGCTTCGACGCTGGTGATGAAACTCATAGATGCATGCCGAGAGCGCATTTTCTCTCGTAAATAAAATTTGCATTTTAATAGTCGCAAACGACGAATCATACGCTCTAGCTGCCTAAGGGCAGCTTGTCCGCTTCACTGAATACTTGTGGTCAGTGAACCCGACTGAAGCGCACGCACACAAGTCCGTATAGTGTTGAGCCTCGGGACACTATACCAAATCTAGAGGATCGCGCTGAGTACCCTGTTCGTCGGGTCGCTTAGCGTTAAAACAATAGACGATATCTAAGCATGTAGTATTCTCGAGCGTAATGCTGGCGGACGCGGGTTCAACTCCCGCCATCTCCACCAAAATATTATTCGGGATTGTTTGATCCGATATAAAAAAGCCTTTAAGTTCAATACTTAAAGGCTTTTTTATTTGCCTGTTCGTCCGATATTATCCGACTTGATTTGACCTTATTTTTGCCTTCTATGGGTAATTATTGGGAAAATTTACCCAATTATTTGAGTCTCGATAAAGGGTAGATACAGATGAAGCTTACCGATACAGAATGCAGAAAAGCACAGCCAAAAGAAAAACGATATCGCCTTTCAGACGAGAATGGGCTATCACTTCTTGTGACGCCATCCGGGCAAAAATACTGGAACATACGCTTTACTGTTCTTGGCGAGCGGAAGTCAGAGTCGCTTGGTCCATATCCTGATATAAGTTTAAAGAAAGCAAGGGAGCTTGCACTTGAACTGAAATACAAATATTCCAAGTCGGTGTTGAGTGAGGACATTAAGCCATTCTTTAAAGAGGTGGCTGAAGATTGGTTTGAGAACCAAAGAGAGACTTGGTCATCCAAACATATCAGTAATGTGCGAGCATCTTTAGATGAGCTTTATATTGCTCTGGCCAATAAACGTATTAATCATATTCAAGCACCAGATATATTGCAGATAATCAAAAAGATCGAAGCTAGAGGCTCATTAGAGGTGGCTAAGCGCACTTTGTCTCGTTGTGGTATGGTTATGAAATATGCTATAGCTCATGGCTATAGATACGATAATCCAGCAAGTGATTTGGTCTATGCGCTCAAGAATAAAAAAGTGAAGAACTTAGCTTCATTATCAGAAAGCGAAATGCCTGAATTCCTTAGACGCATCAAAAACTATCCAGCAGATGCTCAAACCCATCATGCAATTATCCTGATAATGCTTACTGGCGTTCGAGTCAGTGAATTATTGCAATCGCGTTGGGATGAATTTGATCTAGATGAGCGTAAGTGGGACATCCCAGCTGAGCGTATGAAGAACGGTTTACCCCATCGTGTACCCTTAACAGACATGATGATCGATGAGCTTCAGGCATTGCGTCTGACGCATAATCAGGATCTGTTATTTCCACACCGACTAAATAACAAGCAAGCTATGCGTAGTGAGTCAATTTTGGCTGTGATTAAGCGTTCAGGCTATGCAGGAAGAATGACTACACATGGATTTAGATCTTTGTTTAGTACAGTAGTGAATGAATCGAATTTATTCAATCCAGATGCAATTGAACGTCAACTTGCCCATGTGCCACAGAACCGTATTCGCTCAGCATATAATCGAGCGCAATATTGGGATGAACGGGTGAAGATCATGGGGTGGTATGGAGCAAAAGTCAAATTGTGGTTAGATTATTAATGATCATCTTTAGTTTCATCGTGTGGGAAGGCGAGAATCTTTCCACCCTTGGGGGTATGAGATAAAAGCATCTTTTGTACATCTAGCCACTTAGAGGGGATACCAGAATTTTGAGTAGATGATTTATTTTCACCTACAAATTCTTGCATATGGCCACGGGCGAAGCTCGATGTTCTAGGTAGAGTTCCATAAACAGGCACTGGTACCGAATTTAAAGGTGACGAAGTATAATTTTGAACTGAAGCAATCTTATTATCATTTTTTAGTCCATTGATTTCTTGATACTTAATTTTTAACTTTGACTCAAATTGTTCCCGCACATCTTTTGTCAACTTGTTCGAAGTATTAGCAGTATGAACTTCATTAGATGAATTTTTAGAAATGATTGATGCGCATTCATCTAATAGAAAATTCACCAGTGTTTCATGATTTTTCTCCTGTTTCTTTAGTTTATTTTCTAGATAAGCTACCTCGTTTCTTTGTTGTTGAATAAGTATATTTAACCCTTCAATTTGTTCCTTTTGCTTCAGTAGGTTTGTATCAAAGCTGTCAGCTATTTTACTGACGGTTTGAGACAGGCTACCCAGTTGTAATTTTTTTCTTAGGCGTTCTAACTCTGTTTTAGTTTTTTTGCTGACGTGTAATTGAATCTTTTCTTTATTGGAATTTGCTTGTTGGAATTTAAAAGCTCTAAAGCCTTGTCTTAGTTTTTCATACTCAGAAATAGGAACAATCAATATTCCAAGTGTTGGTAGTTCTGCTTGAAGTGTGGGTTCAAATCGATTTGTGTTGATAGGGGCATTGTTGTTTAAAAAATGACTGTATTTGCTTTGGATCCATTTTGTTTTCAAATCTAGATCTGTCTCTAACCATTTCTGTAAAGATTCTTTTGGTCTAGCCATAAAGTTGTTCTCATTTAAATTTAATTAACGTTTAAATTAATGTTAAATAAACGTTAAATAAATTTCAATAGTTTCATTTTGCACATAAAAGGAATTTTGAGTAAGCTTGTTTAAGTTAAAAATAGATATAAATTTACTTATGGATGATAAAAATTCTGACGTCTTATTTTTGTTGGTACATGATTTTTTGCCAGCAGTTGTGAAACCGTACAGTCGTTGGGTGCTATATAAAATTTTAGAAGCGTATGCAGGAGCATCATTTGAGGCTTCGAGCAAAATTCTTGCTATTAGATTAGGGTTGTATGAGAGAAGAGTTGCGGTTGCTTTAAATGAGTTGGTGGATTATCAGATTTTCATAAAGCCAACTGAATTGCTGGATAGCCAAAATTTTCTCAGATTTAATGAGGAGATGTTTAAGCGTTATTGGCGGGTGAGTACTAGAAGCAAGTATTCAGTGGATGAGTGGTACAACCGATCTCGTTATAAATCTAACGAGCTATTTTCTTATATCTTCAAAGAGCGTTTAAATGATTTTTATATTAGTCACACACAAGCTAATAAGACGAGCTTACAAGATAAATTGGATTTTAAAGATGCTTTAGTATTACTGTGTCTGATTAGAAATGCTAATGAATTTGGTGTGATTGAAGATTGTGGAATAACCAGGCTCAGGGATAAGACAGGCTTGTCTAAGCCAAGTATTTTCAGGTGTATTGAAAGCTTAAAAAAATATGGAATCATTCGTTATCGATTGGATGGAATCGCGAATAATCAATTTTTAAATAGCACACATCCAATATTTTTTTTAAATTTTTCTCATGAGTTGTGGATGGAAAAAAGAAGCTATGGCCATTTTTATATCCTAAATTGTAAAAACCAGCATTCTTTTGAAATCTATAATAATTATCAATATATTAAATATTTCATAGCAAACTATTCTTATCTGCTCCCTATGATCGAAAGAAAGGACGTAATAGCTATATCAGAATACATAGACGGACAGATTCGATCACAGCAGTACGATCTTTCCAATACTTCCAGTAACCTCAATAAGAAAGAAGTGCCAAAACACTATGATGAAGCTGATCAATATTTGTTTAGTCAATTGATTGATTTGGCTTTAGAAATAATGGCTAGTTATAAGGGGTTTGAAAACTTTTCATATTATTTTGAATACAAAGCTATACGTGTGCATAAAAGTAACATGAACTCAAACATGACGATTATGGCTCGAATTCAAGCAATCTTTGAGCAGTGGACTGTTCAGAATTTTGGTAATGTGGAGGCAATGAAGAGATCAAAAGATGGGCTTATTTCTTGGAATGATGGAAATACTTCAAGGTTAAAATCATTCATTAATTCGCTAATGGATGTGCGAAATCAGCAGAAAGCCGAATCTTCTTTTACTACTTACCAGCTACAAAAATTTATCGAAATTTTTATAACTATGTTTGTTAAGAATAAGATTTTTATTTTTAGTCAGGCTCTTCACATGGCGGAAAACTTTAGACCTTTTACAATTGTTCCTCACAGGGATCCACAAACCTTATGTATTTTTCAGCCTTCAAATAATCTAAGTACCAATTTATTTACACAGATTGATATTGATGAGTCAGATAAAAAATTAAAATGTAGAGAATTTATCCCCTCGATTGAAGAGTTGAAGATGATTGGGCTATTACCTGAATGCTGTACAGTACTGGATAGTTTTGAATAGGTTGTATATGAATATGAGGCATAACTTTAGCTTATCTTGAAGTCGCAAAATATTGATGATTTTCTTAACTCTATTACTGAGTTTATGTAGATTTTAAATAGAAACGCTTAGAAGGTAATATATATTATTAATATAAACAATATCTTATATGGATGAGTGTATGCAATGAATCATGTTTTACAGTATAGCCCATATTGAAGTGAGCTATAACAACGTATAAATTCGAATGATTTAAACATTCTGCATTGACCCTATAGTATGTTCCAAAGTCTTTAAGCATATTCAGTAGAGCAGGATGACTACAACATCCTGCTTTAGAATGATGATCAGTAAAATTTTACATCTCTCACTTAGATATGAACCTTATGCTTCAGTGAGAATCCAAATGTACCAAAATGTTCAATTTCAAAATATTCAATATGATCAGCTTTATCATGAAGCAGAAGTATTGGCAGCAGTTGACCATTTCATTCAAGAAGTTTGCTTAGGTAGTTATGATCTATATCATCAAAACCTGATGATAGACTTACAAAAATTAGTTCAGTCATTTAAGCCAATCTATAACGCTCATTTATACTATTGCAATACTGTGCTGATATTCATTGAGGTGGTGAATATCGTTGATTACACACTCAGCCTAATGCCACAGGCAGATTATGAATCTATTGAGCGTTTTGATGAAATGATAGTCTGGTATATTCTGACCTACATCAAGTCATTATCAGGCTGTGTAAAACAGCAACTAATTGAACATCAACAACGTGAATTAAAGAATCGGCAAAGTCTTTTAGACTATACATCCTCATTGATCAATCATTATGCAAGACTGTTGGTTGTACGTGTGGATTTATCCATTCTTCAGGAATATCAAGCCTTATACAACATTCAGGCATTTAACAAAGCATTAGACACATTGCTTCGTCGAATCGCAGATCAGGATACTTGCTTTAATGCTTTGCAGGGTTATGCATGGGCATTAGAGCATGGGGTTAGTAAGGGCTATCACTGCCATCTCTTGCTTATGTACGATGGAAATATACATCGAGATGATTTTGAAATGGGGCAGTGGGTAGGTGATTGTTGGAAGCAAATTACACATGGCTGTGGTTATATCTTTAACTGTAACCATTCTGACTATAAAGCCATCTATGAAGCAATGGGTACATTAGGTATTGGTATGATTCATCGTACCAATGACAGTGAAGTCTATAACTTTCTTAACTATGTTATTCCTTATCTCGTTAATCCAGAAAAAGAACAACAAGATCCTCGAGTGAAAGATTCAGCTTATATGCGTAGTTTTAGTAAAGGTGTAATCGATTCCAATAATCGAAGAGGCTTATAAATATTAGATTTTTAATAGAGAACACTGTTAATACCATGTTCTCTATTTTATATGTTCCTAACCTCAAAAAGACAAACTCACATTGCCTTGATCGGTTGTTAATTCAGCTTCAAGTACTTGATCACCACGACATTTCAGTAAATACGATACCGTAGAACTATAACTCATTTGCACAGGCATCTTGCTATGGAAATCTGCGGTGTAATAACCACAACGACCACGATTAATGCTCATGCCTTGTAAAACAAAAGGTTGATCGTTGGTAGACTGAATTTCTAGAATATATTCAATCGCTCCTGGTACATTAAAAGCAGATTGAGACTCACGACTGGTAATTTGGGCACGAACTGATAATGCAGGTTGTTCCATTTCCATAGGGATATGATTGCTATATTCCGCATTGTTTGGATCAAGATCAGACTCCATCATGGATTTGAGTGCTTCAGGATATTTTTCCCAACTCTCAAGAAATGACTGAGCTTGTTTGACTGCAGCAGGCAGATACTCGGTATCATTTTCCACAATCTGAGTTAAGGCTTGAACTTTGGCTTCAACCTCTTCCTTACTATATGGAGCATATTTGGATTGCTCTTTCTGTGTAGCAGTATTGGATGAGCTGTGTTCAGCCTGATCTATTGCACTTTGTGGTTGATTGTTCTGACTACACGCTATGAGCAAGCTAGACAGTAATACAGTGGAAAATATTTTTTTCATATCTAGTTACCCATTTACTTAGAACGCATGGTCAGAAAACCGACCAAACATAGAATCAAAATTCCACCAACGATTTTCCCCACTGTTGGAAACATTACTGCTGGCCAAACTAAGCCTTGTCCTAAATTGTAGGTAAATGGCTTGTAGTTATATTGACCCCAAAAGTGTTGATAGATGGCAAAGAAAAAACCAACCACCAAATAACCACTGATCACCCATGATTTAATATTTGTATTCATTTACTTTCCCCCAATTGCATATTTTGCCAATGCGATAAATAGGCCCATCACGATCATGAAGCCAATAAATGGCAAACCTAAAAAGCAAATCACTGCAATGATGCAGATAATGCCTGCAAGTGTTCTCATGATTACTCCTTCATGCACTGATAGGAAATATTGACCATATCTTTCTGGAGGGACTCAGGTTGTTGCAAGGTATAGAGATTTTCTTTAAGTCCATCTTCTCCATATTTATTTTTAAGTTTGTCGTAAATACATGAACAGGTACTGCCATCAATACCACCTGTTTTACAACCACTGATAAACTGACGTTCGGTTTTGCTGGCACAGCCTGATGCTAGAAGTGCAACTGAGACAACAATGAGTGAAGTTTGAATTTTCATCATTTCCCCTAATTTTTTATTGTGTTATTTGATGTGTAATAAATTTTGCTGAATGGACTAAAGTGTAGATGCCATAAAGCCTTCCAAAGCTAGATAGCGTTTTTATCAGTCAAATAAGCAAAAATTTATGAATGCTACTAATACAGCAGAGGAATAGAAAATCGTTTCAGGGAAAACAATATAGATAGAAAAAACTTAGTCATGGCGACTACTCCTGTATGTATTAAGAAGCTCTACCAACTTACTGTCAAATAATGGTGGCAGAACGAAAGAGGGTTGACAGACTGGACATACAGAACCAGCACGCGCGAACGCGTCCCCCTCCCGTTCTACCGCAAAGGGGGACGAGAAGGTTTTACGCATAAGAGATACTCAGAAGAATAAACCCTGATGCGCTGTATGAAACGGTCTGTCAAAACCGACTGACGATGTAGGTCAGCAGTCGAATGATAAAATTAAGGGTGAGTTTAGTCAATCGAGGTTATGAAAATATATAAATAAATCAATAATTTTATTATTTTTAATACACTAGTACTTTTTCAATTTTAAGTAATATAATTCTGGTGTCTAAAATAGTAAATTATCTGAAAATTCAAAAAATTAGGGGGATATATGAATTTTAAACTACTTAAAGTACGACTAGATAGAATTAAAACTCAAAAACATACACTTACTCCAGAAGATATGTTGATGTTAGTTACTCAAGAAAAAGCTGATCTTAATTCGGGGTTTTTCTCTCGCTTATTTAGTGTGACTATTCCACAAAAATGGGAATTTTCTATCAATTCATCTGAGGAAATTGGCGTTTCTTTAGAATTGGTTGAATTGATTGAAACAGTATTTATCCCTCACTATCAGGGGCATGCAAAAAATTATGCTTGGTTAGAGCAATGTATTTTATTCAAACTCAAGCATCAAGCGTCGATGAATATTTCTGAATTAGTCAGTCGGTATTTATCGAAGATTGAAAAAAGTGAACATTTACAGATTAGTCGAGAGATCTTAAAAATTTTATTTGAGCGTGAGCCTAGCAATGCTGTCATTAAAGCACAGGCGATAGTGTACAAACGTAGTCAAATCTATACTAGCGCTATAGAAAAGTTTGAGTACTATTTTGAGCATTGTCCTTATCAAGAAACATTATATTTTGATTATCTTGAATGTTTAATAATGCGGAAGAATGTTATCTATAATCAGGAAAAAGGAGAGTTTGGTGATTTGCAATATGCTGTATATTTACTTTGCTCTATAGACGATGCGAAAGATAGAGCATTACAAGGGAATCTACTCAATCGTGCTATAACAGCCCTTTTACCAGAAGACGTTATTGCAACTCGTCCTGAAGATACTAATTTCTTAGCTGACATGGGACGTGGGCTAAATAGTTTTAGTAAGGGAGTTGGTACATTTTTTGGAGGGCGTGATTCGCAGATTCCATATAGTGAGGGAATTATTGCGAGTGCCCCAAAACTTTTGAAAAATCAAAAAATTGTTGAGTGTCTTAACCAAAATCAAAAAGCACAAAAAGAGCTCGAAAAAATATTATCAGAACAAGGACTAAAGATGGGGGTGGGCTTAATGACATCCACATATTCTTTAGGCTTAATTTGGGACTATGCACATATTGATCCATCTGTATTAGATGCATTGAGCTTTGCATCAAAAGGAAATCCTGAGAACTTTAATACTTTACAAGACATTTCAGCGAACACATTAGATAGTGCAGGAGCAGTGACACGTTTAACTGGTTATGTTGCTGAACAACAGGTTGCACTAAATCTACAACAACAAGGACATACCCTTGAATTCCCCGACAGTGCAAATCAAGCAGGTTATGATTTGATTGTTGATGGTACACCGATGCAAGTTAAGTGCTCAATGGATGCTGATTATGTATTAAGTCATTTTGATAAGTATCCTGATATTCCAGTAATTGTGAACAGTGAACTTGCAGAGCAGCTAGGTAATCATCCAATGGTTTTAGTGGATACAGCTTTAAGTTATGAAGCTGTTCAGGAAACCACAGGGGCAGGACTAGAGGAGATTGCAGACTTTGCTGGTGTAGGAGATATGCTACCAATCCCACTATTAACGATTGGTTTAGCGGCATATCGTAATTATGGTGATTTTAATTCTGGTAAAGTGGATGGCGAGCAATACTTAAAAAATGTTGGCAAAGAAACTGCTGCCATTGCTGGAGGTTCAATGGCAGGTTCAATGCTACTCGGCACATTAGCAGGCCTTGCTACAGGTGGTGTCGGAATCATTGTTGCGGGTGGTATTGGCGCATATATGGGAGGTGTTGCTGGTTCTACGGGTGCAAATAGTATGAATCGAGAAGCTTTGTGTAATCAGAGAGATATAGTAGTGAAATTACTCATTGAATTCGCAGCATGGTTCAATGAAAATTTATTGATCCATCGAACAAATGTGCTATTAAAACAGCTACAAAGTTTTGAAACTCATATGTTGAATAATGCTGATCGTATTATTGTTTTTAGTACTTTATTGATCTATCAACATGAAGCCTATATGCGTGCTTATCATCTAAACCAATGGATCTTACATAAGTTGCAAAAAGGTAATGAAATGGAAAAAGTTCAAGCTGGTTGGGTGGCTATTGGTGAATCAAGTAATTTTATATCAGTTGATCTACAGTCAAAAATTAATGAAATTAATCGTCAATTAGAAATTTATAGAGAACTTGCTAAACCCGATTCAGCACAGCCTAATCGTACTCATCAGCTTAAACCTGCTTGAGTGTTGGAATAATATCGATAGTTATATTTGAAAATAAAAAATTGGAGAGATCATTTACTAATTGAAAAAATAGATTTTAATTTATTCCAAATAATTTCGGATACATAACATCCTAATGAGAATCATGAAGCTCTTTTGAGATCACATGAAAATATGAAAACAAAGCCTGCCTTCGAGCAGGCTTTTTTATGCCCAAAATTTAGGAGTCGGGCCATGAGCTTGAACTGTCCCTTTTGCCATTCAACGAATGTCATGTTGGTTGAAACAATTACACAACAACCAAATACAGCTTTATCCAGTATTGGAACACCAGCCACATTAGCTGCATTAGGAGCTACGGTAGCAAAGTCTTTCAATCTACCGCCGATCGTCGGTGGAATCGCAGGAACAGTATTGGGCAGTGTGTTGAATTCATTTACCGAACAAAGCGGACCAACACAGCAGAGTTTGTGCTTCTGCCACAACTGTTATCAAAAGTTTCCAAGTTATCTTTTGCAGGAAATGCATTCGAGCTAAACAGCTCTTCACACATACATATTTAAATTTCAGTTTCATTTAAAAGGAATAACACTATGGCACATCAACTTGAACAAATGGCTTATGTCGGCGAGACCCCTTGGCATGGGCTCGGCAATCAACTGACTCAAAACCAACCTATTGAAGTCTGGGCACAGCAAGCAGGAATGGACTGGCGGATTGAATCTTCTAATGTCAGTTATATGGCACAGAATGAGCGAGGGCAAAGTATCATCATGCCCTATGAAGAACAGCGCGTTTTATACCGCTCCGATAACCATACACCCTTATCCGTGGTCAGCCAGCGCTTTCAGGAAGTACAGCCGATGGAAATTCTGGAATTCTATCGAGACCTCACTGAACAATCCGGTTTTGAACTGGAAACCGCTGGGGTACTTAAAGGTGGTAAAAAGTTCTGGGCATTGGCGAAGACTGGACAGAGCGCAGCACTTAAGGGGAAGGATGTCAGCAATGGCTATATTCTTCTGGCAACTGCCTGTGACGGCACATTGGCAACCACAGCTCAGTTCACATCCATTCGAGTGGTGTGTAACAACACGTTAGCCATCGCTTTACGTGGACAGCAAGGAAATACGGGTGTGGTCAAGGTTCCGCATAGTACCCGATTTGATGCTGAGAAAGTGAAACAGCAACTGGGTATTTCAGTCCGTACATGGGATGAACACATGTATGAAATGAAACAATTGAGCCAGCGTAAAGTGACTCAGCAAGAAGCAGCGGCTTACTTTGATGCAGTGTTTAACAATACCAGTATGAGCATGGCTGAGCAGGATGAAAGCATTATTCAGTTCTATCGAAATGCTGCTATGCCGAATCATGCCAACTCATCTCGATCAGACAATAAAACTGAACCGAATGGACGAGCCATGTCAAAAGTCATGACCATGTTTAACGGCCACGGGCGTGGGGCAGAGCTAAGTTCTGCCAAAGATACAGCCTATGGATTATTATGCTCAATCACCGAATTCTGTGACCATGAACGTCGTGCTATGAGTGTAGATCATCGTCTGGACTCTGCATGGTTCGGTATGGGAGCAGCTATTAAACAACGAGGACTTGATCAGGCATTAAGAATGGTGGCTTAAATTAAGGCATCTATTCAGTTTGAATTAAGCTTAACGTCCTAATCTAAAACTACGGTAACAACCGTAGCAAGCAAAGCAATACCCTTTTGGCCACATCCTCAGATGTGGCTTTTTTTATGCCCGAAATTCAGCTTTTACGATTTTAACGATACAGGAATATTCTCTATGAATAGTCATACCCAAATTCAGAACACCCTAAATCATCCACCTTTACAGCCTTATCCTATCAAGATTGAAACTGAACATAAGGTTGAGGTGGGCACACGAACCAAGAAAACACCAAAGAAAACCAGTCAACTATCTTCAGCAAAACGTCTTGCCAACACCAAAAAGTTGAATTACCAACAATGGCTGGAGGTCAGAAAACAGGGTATTGGCAGCAGTGATGCAGCAACGGCATGTGGCCTAAATCCCTATATGTCGATGCTGGAATTATGGATGATCAAGACAGGTCGGATGCAGCAAAACATTGAAGATGTAAGTGCTGGTTATGCACCTTTATATTGGGGCAAGCAGCTTGAGCCCTTGGTGGCGCAATATTACAGCATGCATACCAATCATAAGGTTCGTCGGGTCAATGCAGTGCTACAGCATCCTGACGAAGACAAACACTTTATGTTGGCTAATTTGGACTATGCCGTGGTGGGGCATGAAGAAGTCCAGATATTGGAATGTAAAACAGTAGGTGAGTATGGTGCAAAACTATGGCGAGATGGTGTGCCGCTTTATGTTTTATGCCAGGTACAACATCAACTTGCAGTCACAGGAAAACAGGCAGCGCATATCTGTACTCTGATTTGTGGACATGAAACCCGAATCTTTAAGGTAACCCGCAGTGAAACGGTGATCAAATATATTATCGATGCAGAACGTTACTTTTGGGAATGTATAGAAAAGGATGTACCGCCTGATGTCGATGCATCTGAATCAGCAGCCAAAGCGTTACAGCTTTTATATCCAGCCCATATACCACTGAGCACTACTGATCTATCTGAGGATGTCACAGCCAATCAGTGTTTTGAGCAACTACTGCAACAACGTCATTTGCTGGAACAACACCAAAGCAGTTTTGATCAGTTGAAGCATCATATCCAGATCAAGATGCAGAATGCAGAACGAGCCATATTTAAGGCCGGTTCAGTCACCTGGAAGAGAGCGAAAGATTCGGTCAGCTTAGACAGTAAAGCCTTATTGCAACAGCATCCTGAGTTTCTACAACAGTTTCCACAAAACAAACAAGGCACACGTCGATTCCAGATTTATACAGATGCTGATTAATCCAACCAAATTAGCCTAAGCAAATCTTACGAACTTCTATATCACTTCCGAATCCCACTTTATCAAAAAAGCGCAAAACAGCCCCCGTCGCCAGCAAGTACCGTGAAGTACTTGCTGACGACTAAATGGACTGTTCTGCGCAGAATTTATGCATTTAAAAATATTTGCTTCTTACACATATCAAAGGGGCAATCGTTAAAAATTACCGTAGAGGAAAATAAAATGATTAAAGGTTTAGCAATCACACCACCTGTATTAGGTCGTATCAGTATCGGTAAGATCGTCGAGAAAAATGGCAAACGTATACCTGAAAAGGATGACCAATTTACGATTACCAGCCAGATCCAGAACAAGGATGGCTGGGTGAAACATCCACTTGATGAGCAACTACGTGCCAAGGCACAAAACCAAAAACTCAGAACCATTCCAGTACGGATGATCTTTAATGATCCTGAACTGAATCTACGAGCTGAGTACACCTTATTTGATCGACAAACTGGCCGACCGATCTGCACAGGAAATGGAGATACCTGTCAGCGACTTGGACAGAACGGAGTTGAACAACACTCATGTCCATCACCTGATTTATGTCCTTTGGCTCAAGGTGGACTTTGCAAACCTTATGGCAGACTGTACGTCAACTTAGATGAGTCGGATGAGTTGGGTACATTCATTTTTAGAACCACAGGCTTTAACAGCATCCGGACTTTGGCAGCACGGCTTCGTTACTATCATGCCGCTTCAGGTGATCTACTTTCATGTCTGCCTCTTCAATTGACTTTAAGAGGTAAGAGCACCACACAAAGCTACCGTACCCCGATCTATTATGTAGATTTAACCCTACGTGATGGTACTAATCTCAAAGAAGCGATTACTTCAGCCAAGCAGATTGAGGAAAAGAGTAAGACGGCAGGATTTTATCAGGAGGCTTTGGATCATGTAGCCCGACAGGGCTATGGCAATGCCAGTTTTGAGGTGGGCGTTGAAGAGGGGCTGGATATTGTTGAGGAGTTTTACATTGAAGAATCTAAACCAGAGCAGCATCAGCAGACTAATGACATGACTCATGTTCAGGATATTCAGAAAGAGTTACAGCAATCAGTTCAGGCTTTGAATTAGATGAGCTTGGACAACATTGGACTGCGTAAAATTTTACTGGATTGACCTATCATTTGAGCGAATTACCGCTCGCATCAATGATTAGGAGAAAACATCATGAATGCGTTCACAGGTCAAACTTTTCAGATGAATCAACTTATAAATATAAAACAAGTTATAGAGTTCACAGGTGTATGTCGTTCAACAATATACGAAATGATGGATGAAAACTCACCTTACTATGATCCAACGTTTCCGAAGAAAGTCACGATCTCGCAAAAACGTATTGGTTGGTCTGCTTGGGAGATTCATCAATGGATTGAAGCAAAGTTAGCGAGTCGTGAATAGGGGAGCAGATGCTTCCTTTTTTTTAATTGAATTATTTTTTTTGATAAAAATATAAATTAGCGTCCAATCACAAACCTTAATAAATAAATTCCAAAATAGGTAGTCTCCCATATTTTTTGTAATTATGGTTATACTGAGAATACCTTTAAATAATTTTATCAATAGATTATGAATGACTATATTCAGTTAAATCGTAAATTCTCACCAATATTGTCAGATCAAAACTTAGATGTGTCTAATTTAGATTATTCACTAAACATGCGGTATGCAGCAAAAAATAGTTGGGACGATTTGTTAACTGAATACAGATGTGTGATTTTGGCTGAAGCTGGTGCAGGAAAAACTAAAGAATTTGAACAGTGTGCTAGAAGAATTAAAGCAGATGGTAAATACGCGTTTTTCATTCGGATAGAGGATATAGATGATGATTTTGTCAATGAATTTGAAATAGGAGATGAAGACCAGTTCGATGAGTGGTTAGCGTCTACAGATTCAGCATGGTTTTTTTTAGACTCAGTAGACGAAGCTCGTTTAGAAAATCCAAAAAAATTTCATAAAGCCATAAGAAAATTTGCAAGAAAAATAAAAGCTGCTGTACATAGAAGTCATATTTATATTTCAAGTCGCCCTTATAGTTGGGAATTTGATAGTGATGAAGAAATTCTAAATACGGAACTGTTTTATGGTATCAAAGACGAAAAATATAAATCTAAAAAGGATGAGAAACTAAAAAGTGGACTAAAAATTTTTACTCTTTCTCCTTTAACATTAGAAGATATAAAAATTTTTTGTGCAACTCGATCGGTAGAAAATATTCCAGTTTTACTCAATCAAATCGAAAGATATGATCTGCTAGAATTTGCTGAACGGCCTTTTGATTTAGAAAGTATTATTGATAAATGGAGAAATGACGGGGCATTGGGTTCTAGATTAGAAATTATTAAATATAATATTAATCAAAGATTAGCAGATAGACATGACTCTAATAGACGTAACATCAATATAAGTCCAGAAAAACTTACTCAAGGAGCCCAACGTCTAGCAGCTGCGGTTATACTGACCCGTAAAGCTAATATTAATGTACGTTCCTCCAATCACAATACTAAAAACTTAGATCCTACTGAAGTACTTCCTGATTGGACTAATGAAGAAATATTTGCTTTATTAAGTTGCGCTATTTTTAATGATATCATATATGAAGCAGTTCGTTTTAGACATAGAGATATTAGAGAGTTTCTTGCAGCCCAGTGGTTCTCAAAATTATTAAGTGGGGATAATAGAATTCCAACAGAAATGCTTTTTTTTAAAGAGCAATTTGGTGAAAAAATTGTAGTACCTTCACTTCGAGCAATACTTCCTTGGCTAATATTGTTGGATGAAAAAATTTGTCAAGATATAATAAAATTTCAACCAGAAATTGCTTTTGAAAATGGTGACCCAGCACAGTTATCATTAGATGTACGTAGAAAACTTTTTTCACAATTTGTTGAAAGAATTGCAAAAAACCAAGATGATCGAACAATTAGAGATAATGACTCTATTGCAAAAATCGCTGATTTTGATTTAGAAGATGAAGTTTTATCACTAATAGAAATTTATTATGATAATGAAGATGTTATTTTCTTCTTGGGACGAATGGTGTGGAAAGGAAAGTTTACTAAATGTCTTTCTTTACTTACATCCATTGCGCTTGATTCTAAAAGAAATATGTACTCTAGGAGAGTATCGACTCGCGCAGTTATGGCATGTGGGCAAAGAGAACAAAAAGTCAATCTTTGGACCAATTTAAATCAAGGCGGGAAAAAACTAGATAGACAGTTAATTGTAGAACTTATCGATGAAACTGTTCCTGATCAAGAGTATATCAGTTTACTAATAGAGTCTTTAGCAAATGCAACTTTATATAAAAGATTTGAACATAGTGGGTTAACTGCGGGCTTAGAGAAATTTGTACAGAAACTTGATGCTATATTAGGATATGAGTTACTTATTGGTATAGCCAAAATATTAACTTTAGGACCTTTTTTTAATACAAAAGAATATCAAATATCGAAAGAATATGCCTGGACTTTAAAAATAGCTTTTCAAATTATTGAAAAATTAGTTAGAGAACGTAATCCCTTAGGACTTGAGGATAGAGTAATAGAAATATTAATTAATGCTACAGCTCTAGAGTATCAAAGGGATTTTGATGATTTCAATGAAAAGAATAAATTGAGAGAAGTTATACCTACATGGTCGGATCTTAATGATAAGTTATATTGGAATTCAATTGAAATAGAACGTCAAAATTTATTTCGAAAAGAAAAGAATAGATTAACTGATGATAGGGTTATTTTAGGTCTAGGACACTTTTGGGGATTTAATGCGGATAGTTTTGATAGATTATTGAGTTATATAGATACTAAAGATTGTGTTGATGATAAATTAATCTGCTTGAATCGAGCATTTATAATATACTCACAGCAGAACCAACCAATTGAAATGTTAACCAAAATACAAGAGGCATGTAAAAGCCATTCTCAACTTTTAGATCATTTAGCAACTTTATTAACACCTATACATGTTAAAAGTGATATACAAAGAAGAGTTGAAGAAGATGCGATAAAGCGAAAGTCTCAACTTGAAAAAAGAGAGTTAAGAGAAAAAAATGATAAATTAAATTGGATTCAGCGATTGAAAAATAATCCTGGACAGCTCACAAATTCCCCTCATATTTTAAATGGTGAATTAACAAACAATCATCTCGGGTTGATGCGTGAACTTGATTATGGTGGAATATCAACAGATCGCTATGGATATCAGAATTGGGAAGATTTAATTTCTGAGTTTGGACAAGAAGTAGCACAAGCCTATCGCGATTCAGCTATACAATTTTGGCGAGTTTATAAACCTAAATTGCATTCAGAAGAAGCCTTAAAAAAACACAGTACACCTTGCGATCTAATATTTGGTTTAATAGGGTTGGAACTTGAGTATAAAAAGGATCCTGAATTTTATAAAAAATTAAATTCAGAGGAAATCAAAAATGCCTTAAGGTATTTTTCATGGGAGTTAAACGGTTTTCCATCATGGCTAGAAAAATTTTATAAAGTTTTTCCAAATGAGGTTGTTGAAGCTATAAACAAAGAGATTGTATGGGAACTAGAATCATCAGATCCTGAAGCTGACCACAATTATAACCATGTCTTGCATGACCTTATTTATCATGCGCCTTGGATACATACGGATATAGCACATAGAATTTTTGAATGGTTAAAAGAAAACTCAAAATTACTTCATAAAGACACTTACAGATATGCAGTACAAATTTTATTAAATTCTGATATCCAAGAATCAGATTTTAGTTTACTGGCTCAACAAAAAATTAACGAATTAAGTTTACCTGTACACAAGGCATGGTGGTATGCACTTTATGTAGATTGTGACCCAGAAGAAGGAATATTATCCTTAACTACTTGGTTGGAATCATTAGTTATTGAAGATGCTATACAAGCATCTCAAGTTTTTATTTGTCAGTTGATGGGTAAAAGAGATTCAATAAATGGAAAATCAGGAAATAATAAGTTTAAAGAGGTCAAGTATTTAAAGAAATTATACTCTTTAATGCATAAATATATAAAGCTAGATGATGATATAGAGAGAGCTAATTCAGGAGTATATTCACCTGGGCTTAGAGATGATGCACAAGAGGCTAGAGATTTGATTTTTACATATTTGAAAGAAGTTCCTAGTGCTGAAAGTTATTATGCAATTAAAGATTTGTTAAAAGAGCATCCAAGTGGAAATAGACGTGTTTGGTTGGAAAAGACTGCTCACAATATTGCCTTGTCTTGTGGTGATTCTGAGCCATGGAGCATTGAGCAAGTACTACAATTTGAAGCTTTAGGGAATATCCAGCCAAAAACACATAAAGAATTATTTGATTTAGCATTGCTTAGGATAATTGAACTAAAAGACTGGCTTGAAAACGGTGATGATAGTCCTTGGCTTACTTGGCAAAGAGCTGAAAAAGAAACTGAGATGAGAAATCTAATTGCTGGTGAGTTACGAAAAAAGGCACAATCTAAATATTCAATTTCCCAAGAAAATGAATTAGCAAATAGCCAAAGAACTGATATTAGGCTTGATAACCCTATTGTAAACAGTCCAGTACCAATTGAATTAAAAATTCTTGATAAAGATTGGAGTGGGACTGATTTATGTGAAAGATTAAGAAATCAATTGGTTGGTGATTATTTGCGTGAAAGGACTGCTGGTTGTGGAATATTTTTATTAGTATCTCAGTCAACGAACAAGAATTGGATAATTCAAGGTAATACAATTAGTTTGAGTGATTTGGAGAAAACACTTCAAGAATATTGGTATAGTATTGCCCATGAGTGGATTGGAATAGATTCTATCAAAGTTGTTGTTATTGATTTAAGTAAGAGAAAACTAGTTGCAGTTACATAATATTTTTTCAAATTTATTAGCTCAAATTTGATCTAACAACTTACATTTTTTAAGTTGTACCTTCGTTTTAAATTTGAGTCAGTACTTTTTTCATATACTTATAATTTCTATTGTTAGTGATGTTGGAATCTGAGTAGTCATCCTATTATACATTTCAAAGAGATTTTTATTATTTTTTTTGTAACTTTATAAGTGTAATTTTATGGATTTTCTATTGTTGAGAATGGGTGGGTTTGGTTTATTAAATATATATTATAAAAATTTCTATATGGTGAACTTCATTTGGCAGAAACTTAATCTATCAAGAAATGTTCAAAAAGAAGAGGGATGCAACAGGGTAAATTTGACGTATTTTTTTAAATAGAATTAATATAAAACAATAAGATATTGTTTTAATTCAACTGACGCCACCTCCACCTTAACTTTACGTGGTAGTGTGAATCCGCAAGAAGCTATCACTTAAATCAAGTCTATGGACGAATAAAGTAAGATAAGTCGGTTTATAAGAAAGTAAAAAATAGTAAGGCTAAAAAATGGCAATATTAGACAATATGCAGACTGATCTATTTTAGAAAGGAATATAGGAACAGATTAGGCTCTGAGAGAATGTCTCTGTACTTCATGCACAGAGACATTTTTATTCTTAAGCTAACTTTTTATATGGTTCATATTGAAGATCTGCAATTTGCTTATCCCAGAATTGCTGCCATAGATCGCAGTATTCAAAACAGATTTTTGTAATGAATTCATAATCGTCCTCAGTACACGCTTGAGCTAAAACAAACCATAAGTCATCTTCATGGTCATCATCTGCTGCTTCAGCGGTAGCATCATGCGATACCCCATGAACATAGTAATAACCACTATTTACATCGCAACCAATAGCATGGGTAGCTTGACGTAACGCTGGGCTAAATAGAATCACTTCTTCTTCTGCAACTGCTAATAAAGCGGTTACAGCTTTATAGTCATTAAAAGAGTTTTCTAGATATGATCTTACTTTTTCTGAAATTGCAGAAGGTTGATAAAAATTCCTTTCTTGCTGACTAATTTCAAAATCATTTAAAACATCCTCAAATAGAGGATAATGAGCGTATTCAGGATTGCCAGAATAGTATCCATCTTCATCTAGGCCTGGTCGAAAACCAAATTCATCAAGAATATTTAAAGTCAGTAGAAAGCGTGGATACATTTTGGAACCGGATTTTAAACGTGGTTCGAGCTGTTTAGTTTGAAACTGTGCCATGAGTAGGGCATCAGTAAACACTTGTACAATTGCATGACGATATTCTAAATGAATCTTCTCTAAAGAAACTTTATCAATTACCCCATCATTAAGAATTTGTATCGCTGGATGCTTTGAAACAGGGTGTTTAGAAATATCTTTACGCAATTGATCCAGAAAAGCTATATTTTTTTCCCAAGCTTCAGAGGGGATGCTCTTCTTCATTCCTTCAATTGCATTCTTTCTCGGGTTATCAAAGTTCTCAAATTGTACAGTCATGATCTATTCCTTATCTGTTGATATTATTACTATCCTGTATGCTTGTGATCTGGCTTATTGTTGATTAGGCTAAAATCCAAAGCTGTTTTTTATTGGATGGAGAAAATATAAAATCATTTTTATTTAAAATCAATTTTTAATGTCACTAAATATAATTTTTTTTAAGGATGATTATATTTTAGATGTATTGGTTAATGTTTTAAATTTTACTTAAGAATGTCTTAAATAGACTTGAAAGTCTATATATGAGTAGTTTAGAGTGGACTAGACAAAATATAAGAGATTAATATTTTGTCTTGAAGGGAGTCTTTAACGTATAATGATAAATATCACTTGATAGGATCAAGCGGAATGGCTGCCATAATTAGCTCTGTCATTAAGCTTATGTAAGTGTAAAATTAAGGGATAATAAGATATGTCAAAAAAAGAAGACATTATTGAAACAGCTTTAGATTTATTTAATAGATTTACGTATAGTTCGGTCGGGGTTGATAGAATTATCCTTGAATCTGGCGTAGCGAAAATGACTTTTTACAAGTATTTTTCATCTAAGGAAAAGTTGGTAGAGGCTTGTTTAATAAGGAGAAATGAGAATATCCAGTCTGCTATTATGGATGCGCTTGAGATGGTTGAGGAAAGTGATTCTTTAGGTCGGATTAAGGCGATTTACACATGGTATCTGAATTGGTTTAAGTCAGAGGATTTCAATGGATGTATGTTCCAAAAAGCGACTGTTGAAGTACTAAAGCAGTATCCTTCTGTTATACATCCGATTGAGAGTTATAGAGTATGGCTACATAACTTGTCTGAGGATTTGTTTGTAAAACTAAACGTTTCTCAACCTCAAATATTAGCTTCTATGTTTATTAACATCTTAGATGGAATGACAGTATACGCAAATATGAGTCGGAATTACGAGCAAATTGAAGAGTCTTGGAATTACATCGAAAGACTTGTAATGTTAGATCAGAATAAAGCTGTATTACCTGCAGCAAGTTAAATTAAAAAAATAAAAGGAAATTTAAGGATTTCCTTTTATATATTTACCAATAAGTAAAATATTTTTCATGGAAAAAATAAATTTTCACCTATTATTTTTTTAGGCTCACTAAAAATGATGTTTAAATATTAAATTGTAAGTTTATATTCAGAATAGAGTTAAATAAAGTGAGAAAGTTCACACAATATTCAATTAAGAAGAATTTTTTGTTTTTAGTGTCAAAACTTTAACCAATACGATAGGTAAGTAAGGGCTCAGTCCAACTATGATGTTTATAACGCTAATATTTTTGATAGATAGCATTCAATATTTTGGTTTCTCCATATTTCATTCAAGCTCTACATATACTTTACAATGATTAGTCTCAGAAGTATCTTCGATAGGCGTGGTAAGCAATTGTATATGAGTGAGTAACCCAAGCTAGAGAATTAGAAAACATTATTTTCTTCAATATATGAATTTGCATATATATGATGATTCGTATATAAAGGTGTTATAAAATCTCAAAAGAGCTTAATTCGATGACAACCTCATCAACTGTGAAGATTTATCACAACCCAGCTTGTGGAACATCTCGGAATACTTTGGCTTTGATCCGTAATACAGGAATTGAGCCAACTGTGATTGAATATCTTATTACACCACCTAGCCATGACGAATTAGTTAAATTGATTCAGGATGCAAAATTAACAGTAAGAGAGGCCATTCGCCAGAATGTAGATCCTTATCGGGATTTAGACCTCGAACGTAGTGATTTGAGTGATGAACAGTTACTTAGTTTTATGCTTGATCATCCAATATTGATTAATCGACCATTTGTTGTTACTGAATTAGGCACTCGCTTAAGTCGTCCCTCAGAAGTTGTCTTAGAAATTTTACCATTACCTCAGAAGGGTGCCTTTACGAAAGAGGATGGTGAAAAGGTGGTTGATGAAAATGGCCAGCGAGTGAATTAAAAATTTTACTTTTTATATGTGATTATCCGTATATCCAAATAAGTGAGTAGGAATTAAGAATGGACCAAGTTAATTTTTTTAAATGCTTATCAGATGAAACTCGACTCAATATCGTGACTTTGGTTGCTGAGAATAAAGAATTATGTGTTTGTGATTTGACTGAAAAGTTGCAACTGAGTCAGCCAAAGATTTCTAGGCATTTAGCGTTATTACGTTCTTCTGGTCTCTTACAGGACAGAAGACAAAGCCAATGGGTGTATTACAGCATTAATCCGCAGTTACCAACGTGGTGCCATGACGTTCTGAATCTTTTGGTAAGCAATCAAACCATTGTGAATAAAGACTCTCCAAATATCCAAATAAATAGTTATTGTGAGTAACAGAATATGAAATTTCTTTTTTTGTGTACTGGAAATAGTTGCCGTAGCATCCTGTCAGAAGTCCTTTTTAACAGCCGTGCGCCTGAGGGATGGAAAGCATACAGTGCAGGTAGTAAGCCATCAGGGCAAGTACATCCATTGACTATAGAAACTTTAGAAAATCTTGGTCTTTCAACAGTTGGCTTGTTGAGCAAAACCATTGATGACTGTGAACAATACCAACCTGACGTAGTGATTACTGTTTGCGATTCAGCAGCTCAGGAAGCATGTCCACTTTATTTGGGTGGAGCGATCAAGGCACATTGGGGCTTGGCTGATCCTTCACACTTAGATTTGCCGAAAGAAGAAAAATTAAAAGCATTCCAAGTTACTGTTGATCATATCAATCGCCGCTTAGACGCTTTATTGGCACTAGATACAATTCATATGACTCGCCCTGATTTGATTGCAGCAATCAATCAAATTTCTCATATTGAATGAGAACATCATGGCTCAACAAAGATTATCCTTTCTAGATCGTAACCTCACTCTATGGATTTTTATGGCCATGGCATTGGGGATTGCGATCGGTGTGTTCTTTCCGCAAGCCTCCGTCACTTTAGATAAAATGAGTGTGGATTCCGTCAATATTCCAATTGCGATTGGTTTGATTTTGATGATGTATCCACCGTTAGCCAAAGTGGATTATGTAGCCCTACCACAAGTGTTTAAAGACAAAAAAACCTTAACTTTGTCTTTGGTACAAAACTGGGTGATAGCACCGGTACTAATGTTTGCATTAGCCATTATTTTTTTGCATAGCTATCCAGAATATATGACAGGCCTAATCCTGATAGGGTTAGCTCGCTGTATTGCAATGGTCTTGGTGTGGAATGGTTTAGCTTGCGGTGATAACCAATATGTAGCTGCATTGGTAGCATTTAATAGTATCTTCCAAATTTTATTTTTTAGTACGTATGCGTGGTTGTTCTTGACGTTCCTACCACCTTATTTTGGTGTTGCGGGGCAAGTGATCAATGTCGATTTCTGGACGATTACCCATGCGGTATTAGTGTATTTGGGAATTCCATTTTTCCTTGGCTTTATTACGCGATTCACTCTAGTGAAAGCTAAAGGTCTGGAGTGGTATCAAAATGTCTTCTTACCTAAGATCAGTCCACTGAGTTTGTTGGCTTTATTGTTCACGATTGTGGCGATGTTTAGCCTAAAAGGTAACGATGTGGTGAGCTTACCGATGGATGTCTTACGTATTGCTATTCCATTGACGATTTACTTTATCGTGATGTTCTTCATTAGCTTCTTTATGAGCAAATGGATGGGGAATGACTATCCTAAAACAACAGCAATTTCGTTTACTGCTGCTGGGAATAATTTTGAACTGGCTTTGGCTGTCGCAATTGCAACCTTTGGCTTAGCTTCACCTGTGGCATTTACCACAGTGATTGGTCCATTGGTTGAAGTACCTGTGTTGATTGCTTTAGTCAGTGTGTCTTTGTGGCTTAGAAAAAAGTTTTTTAAAGAAGAGGTGTAATTTTTATGACTCTCCCAAATGTAGATATGAATCTTCTCGATCAACCTACTTTAGAGAAAGTACAGGCAAAGGAGCTGGATCATCCACCTCGTATTTTGCTGCTGTATGGTTCTAATCGTGAGCGTTCATACAGCCGATTGGCAGTAATGGAAGCAGGACGTATTTTGGAGCAGTTTGGTGCAGAAGTAAGAATCTTTCATCCTAAAGGTTTGCCCTTACCTGAAGATGCGGACACTGAGCATCCAAAGGTGAAAGAGTTGCATGATTTACTCGCTTGGGCAGAAGGAATGGTGTGGTGCTCACCTGAACGTCATGGCTCAATGAGTTCGATTTTTAAATCACAAATTGACTGGATACCCTTGGCTGGCGGTGCAATTCGCGCAACGCAAGGAAAAACTTTGGCATTAATGCAGGTTAGTGGCGGTTCGCAGTCCTTCAACAGCTTAAACCAGATGCGTATTTTAGGCCGTTGGATGCGCATGATTACGATTCCTAACCAATCATCTATTCCAAAAGCTTTTTTAGAGTTTGAAGAAGATGGAAGAATGAAACCTTCATCCTTCTATGATCGAATTATTGATGTAATGGAAGAACTATATAAATTCACCTTGCTCACTCGTGGACAAAGTCAATACCTTACAGATCGTTATTCAGAGCGAAAAGAGTCGGCAGAAGAGCTTTCCCAAAGGGTGAATCAGCCCTCAATATAGGTTCATAGAATTAAATCTATTATTAAAACGCTCTTTTCAGTCTTAAAAGAGCGTTTTAATTTTAATTATTCATCACAGCCGGCGTTCGATAATGATATTAATCTTTGCATCTGCATTTTTCTTTATTGTTTAGAACAATATCCAGATGAGGTTAGGTGTAAAAAATCTACTGATAAGAACTTTAGCACTCCTATTAGCTCTGGAAGTTATATATTTTATGTATTTATTTCCCTAATTTTATTACTAGAGTAAATTAAATATAATGCAAAACCTAAGAAAATAAGTGCTCCTAATCTATATATAGAAAAGGAAAGCGCAACATTACCGAGCCAACCAAAGTGATCAATCAGCATACTCATTAAAAGCTGCCCAAAAATCACAGCAATCGTAGCTAAGGCAGTCCCAATTCTTTGTACAGCCAAGACCATAATTATAATGTAGGGCACCCCACACATTGCACCTAACAATTGCCATTTAGGTACCTCTAGAAGAGTTATAGCCTGTTTGGGTTCAAAATAAAAAATTAGTAATGCTGTAATTAAAGCTCCTACAGAAAAAGTTAAAAATGCGCTCCGGAATACACCAACTGTGCTTCCAAGCTGTCCATTAATTGCAGCCTGAACGCTAAGAAGTCCACCACCAATTACGGCTAATAAAATCATTAAAATAGTCATATTATTTTCCTAAGCTTTAGCTACTAATAAAAGAGCTATCACAATTGAAAGCAGTGCAAAAAGACGTTTACGATCAACTTTTCTTTGCGGGCTACCTAGCAAGCCATAATGATCAATAATAATACTTTTAAAGACCTGACCAGCCAAAATACCAATCATGGTCATGGCAACACCAATGATTGGCGCAGTAGTGGTGAGAATAATGACGTAGATAGGACCAATTACTCCGCCCAGCAATTGCCAGGATGGGAGAGTGAAAAATGAAGGGCTGTCGCGCGGACTAAAAAATAACATTAATAAAAAAGTGAGTGCCGCTCCTACGGCAAAGATACTTAAAGTGGCCCACAGTGTTCCAACCTCTGTGCCGAGGGGGCCTAATAATCCAGCTTCTACGGATAAGCCCATTCCACCCAAGATTGCTAAGAATAATAAGAAAATTTGCATTTAAATTGCCTCAACTGGTCGAGGCGATGAATATTAGGATGGTTAACTGAGTGAAAAAATAGCATAATTCATGAATCACTATTGCAGAAATTGCACAAATGAATCTTGCAAATTCGATTGATATCCGAACTCTACGCTTTTTTATAAGTGTTTATAATGCTCAAAATTTTTCTGTTGTTGCACGAAAAGAGGATGTGTCTGCTTCAATGATTTCCCGAACAATTCTGCAACTGGAAGATGCACTGGAGCAGCAACTTTTTTATCGTAATACAAGGGCCATCACGCCAACAGAATCGGGCAAATTATTTTTTGAATATGCTAAAAAAATAACAGAACAGTTTGATGAGGCTCAAAAAGCATTGCACGATAAAACCATTGAGCCCTCTGGTCTGATAAGAATTAATGCGCCTGTTTTTTTCGGGCAAAGACATATTGCTCCGTGGTTGCCTGGATTATCAGAACGTTATCCGCGTTTATTGATTGAGTTGGTACAGACAGACGAATTTATAGATCCATTTCGGGAAACTACTGATCTCATTTTCCGCATAGGGACACTTACAGACTCTTCACTTCATGCACGAATTTTTGGAATACAAAAATATCATTTGGCTGCCTCTACCCAATATATTGCCAAATATGGAATTATAGAGAACCCGGCACAAATCAATCAGCATAAATGTCTAGTATATAGTGGCTTTGAAGGGCCCAATCGGTGGCTATTCAAAATGGGTGATAACGAATGGATACACTATCCGGTTATACCAGCCCTGAGTTCAAATAATGCCGAAAGTTTAATGACCGCAGCGCTTGGTGGTATGGGGATGGTTTTATTTCCTGATTGGCTTATTGGAGAGGCTTTAAAGAAAGGAGAGCTTATTCAGCTTTTACCTCAGTACGAGGTATCAATTAAGCCGCACACCCAGCATATAGCAGCTATTTATCCAAATGTGAGACATCCACCGCTGAATATACGAGTAATAATTGACTATTTTTCAGAGGTCTATGGTTCGCCACCTTATTGGCAAAAATAAGGTGGTCTTTGTATTAATGGGCTAAAATCATTTAGGGCGATTTATATAATAATCGGTTTGGGCTGCCAGAAGGATTTTTTACCATATTACTACTCGCCTGATTGATCAGAGTTGTAGAAACGGTTTCAGGTGCGGCTGTCGGTGTGCTTTGTAACATTTCTGCAACTACGCCCGCAACATGAGGCGTTGCCATAGAGGTTCCATTTAACACTTTTGTCGCCGTATTTCCTCCTATCCAGGAAGAGTTAATCTGGCTGCCCGGTGCAAAAATGTCAACGCAGCTTCCATAATTGGAATAACTCGCCCGAGTATCAGTCGCATCTGTCGCGGCCACGGTAACAGCTTTACTGACTCTGGCCGGTGAAGAGCTGCATGCATCTGTATTAGAGTTTCCTGCGGCTACCACCATGACATAACCATTGTTAAATAAATTTTCAACTGCCGAGTCTAAAGAAGCATTTGCCGACCCCCCTAAGGACATATTAACAACGGCAGGTTTTTTCCCGTTTTTCAGTATCCAGTCTAATCCTGCAATCACATTACTTGATGCACCCGATCCGTCGCATCCAAAAATCCGAACCGGAACCAGATTTACATTTTTAGCAACCCCATAGGTGCTACCACCTACAGTACCAGCCACATGGGTGCCATGACCATTACAATCGTTGGTGCCTTTTCCGTCAGAGATTGCGGTATAACCAGCCAGAACCCGTCCAGTAAATTGTTGATGGGTAGATAGAATGCCGGTATCAACGATATAGGCGGTAACTCCGGAACCTGTTTGCGTGTAAGAATAAGAAGAGTTTAAAGGTAGGGATTTTTGATCAATACGATCTAATCCCCAATCAGGATTACTTTGTGTGGTCGCGTCAATTTTCATAATTGAATCGTTTTCTACAGAAAGTACTTTGGGATTTTTCTTCATTGCTTCAATGAAAGCGGAAGCCGCGGCCTCTGGTAAATAGACTGCAAAGCCCTGAAACACATTGTTGTAAGAATGCAGTACTTTCCCACCATGTGTTCTAATAACATTTTGAGCAAAATCAGTAGAAGAACCTGCTTCCTTATTCAGTATAACAATATATTGGTTTTTTATAATTCCTGATGCTTGAGAAGCATTCTGTGGAAGACTTGGGGTAGATGTTGCTGCATGAGTCAGATGAACAACTAAGACCGTTAAAGAAATAACAGGAATTTTAAAAAAATTCATAAAAAATCTCCATATATTCTATAATTAAGACATTTTTGTTATGATGAGGGCTATCTTTATATTTAAGTATTAAACGCCTAAGAATAAAATTTTCCTATGCTCATCCCTAGCATTAAAACGAAATTATATTTTCATAAATTTCTTCAATGCACAAGATGTTTATCTTTTTTTAAAGAAAATGTGACTTAGTTCTAAGAAAATCAACAATGAGCACAAAGTAGTTTCCTTTTTGTCTGTTTGAAATTTGACCATTAGTCAATGTGTGACTATCCTTTTAATCCTGAATACGTAGATTTTGGAAAGACGTAGTCTAATATTACAGAAAAACATTCGCGCCAAAAATTTCGATTGCAGCGCTAAGTAACACCGCTCTTTTGAGTTCTATGTACTGATGAAGGAACGATAGAGCCTTCATTGCTGTATTCAATTAAATAAAAATTTTATCTTGGCTATAACATGTAAATTACTTGCATCTTTTAAGAACATGTTTTATCAATACTGTGAGCAGGAATTTAAAAAAGGATGAGTAGAGTGATTGAATACATCCCTGACCCGGATCAAGAGGAAGAAAGTTTGATTACTGCTAAATATGAGGCAGCTCATGAGAGACGTAAAAGAATTCTGAAAGAAGGAAGAGATGTCTATCCCATTAAAGAGTCAAGCACTTCTTTAAGGTTTAAAGTTGTAAGTCATATTCGTAGTTGATAAAAACCAATGCTGATATGCATGTTTTTGGCAGGGCTTTTTGCTTTATGTGTTAAGCTGTGAATCATAACTTTAAGGATAAGTATGATGCACATCTGTATAGGTGGTGATTTAGACGGTATAGTAGTGACTAACCGTGAAGGAACATACTTTAAAGCAAGCGAGATAGATTCTAGTAAACAGTCTACATACAACCGGCAAAGCTATATCATTGGTGAAAATACATATCGTTTTTGGCTTTGTGCTGAATTGCCATATGCAGTAACAACACGGATTGCGAATAGTTACTTAGCCAAAAAATACCCATATCTTTCATAATTTCTCTCACAAAAAATACGGCTCATCAAAAGTTTAATGTATAGGTACATAGAAACATTGAAGAATGTTGATAGGTTTAAAATTATAGTTTGTATTAGTCTGCAGCTAAGCATAGTATGATTGATTAAACTGGAGCACATTGATGCTAAAAGATATTACAGTTGTTGATTATCAGGGGAGCGAGAGAAGTGCACAGGCATGCTATCTAGAAGAAAATACAGAAGTTACACTTTCAAGAAAACGTATCCAAAGTGCAAAAATTGAATATATTTTGATTAAAGGTGAAATTATTTATCCTACCTTAGATTGGGTTTTTAATAGTTCTGATGGTAGTAGCTACTATATAAAATAAAAGATCCGCTTCGGCGGTTTTTTTATAAAATAAGTATGGGTAAGCAATCTTGGTTTTGCTCATGTGCACAAGTTCCGTATAAAGAGACAACTATCTATCTTAATTTTTTAATTATGAAGCTCATCGGAAGGTGGGCTTTTGCACGTCTATTGCACCACCTACAGCACATTCTCAACCTTGGATCAGCAGTCGGAATGATGAGTCTGATATTAGTGTGACGGGAGTCATGGCAGTCTGGAATTTACCTAAGGATTCAACTTGCATATATTTGGAGATATCTGGTGATGGGATCGATATGGCCAAGAAGGAAATGGATGTCCAGAAAAACTCAGCACTCGAAGCCGGTGCGAAAGTCATTGACAGTAATAATTAGAGATTCAGTGTAGCCCTTCGTGCACGTCAGGATGATCAGCATGCCAGCTTGCACAGCAACCTGATTAATACAGCATTGGGCTTTATTGCTAGAGCAATGATACCGCATGTGGATTCTGCTTCGGTATTTCTAAGCAGGAGAAGAATAAAGATAGCCCTAATTAAGCACAACTATAAAGTAAGAATTTCAATGGTAAATTTTAATCCTTACATTTAACATCATTTGGTCTTTGCTTTAAAAGGTACAATGGCTCTCCACACAGGAGCTTTCAATGCCCATCATCACCTTGCAGGATAATGCAACGGGAGAGATGATTAAAATTAGATCATTAAAGGATCCTAAGGTTTTTTACAGTGAAAATGGTCAAGTTGTAATTACTCAAGAAACTAAATGGCTGTATCTAGAAGATGAGGACCTCTTACCAGATAAGCTGCAAGAGCTGTTAAAAGCACCAAGATTAAATCAAGTCATAGATGGACGTTATCTCATCTATAAATAGAAAACCAACTCTAAACCGCCATAAGGCGGTTTTTTTATGTCTAATGAAAAGTGATGAGCATTAAAAAATTTACAGAAAGCATTAAGTCTTAATGATGATGACATTGTTGGCTGTGGAGCTCTAACAGCTTTATTCAAAAAACTAGGCGTGCCCCATACACGTGCGGAAGAACTTGCACTCGCGGGAAGTGTACATATGGGGACTTATCATATTTTAGAGAATGATTTAATTTTTATCTTTTAAGATTAAGCT
This sequence comes from Acinetobacter sp. 'aerobic (ED)', assembly GCF_904886855.1. Lineage (NCBI taxonomy): Bacteria > Pseudomonadati > Pseudomonadota > Gammaproteobacteria > Moraxellales > Moraxellaceae > Acinetobacter > Acinetobacter sp. 'aerobic (ED)'. The sequence goes on along the minus strand of NZ_CAJHGI010000002.1, from coordinate 465,785 downwards.
ATCTTTTTCAATCTTTTCTGCCGCTTTCCAACTCGGAAGAAGGGACAAACGCTCAACATAGCTTTGAATATGCGGATAATTTTCACCTTGGCCCATGTTATGGACTAAGCCATGCAGTCCGAATCCCATCATAAAATCAGCTCCAGTTAAGCGATCGCCTACCAAAAACTCTTTATTCTTTAGATAATCATTTAAAAAACCAAAGACTTTATCAAATTCAACTTGAGCATAGTCTTCTAGAAATGCCAATTTGGTTCCCTGTTTCATTTCTATTGCATTAAACGTTTTTAGTAAAAATGGGACCATGGCAGAGCTTTCTGCGAAATGAATCCATTGCAGATAGTCTGCATAGGCAGTGTCATTTATATCTGGCGCTAGGTGAGGGGCAAGTTTTTTAATTAATAGCTCTACTATAGCGCCCGATTCTGCAATGACTTTACCTTGCCATTCAATCACGGGAGATTTTCCTAAAGGATGGATACTTTTTAGTGATCCAGGTGCCAAATGAGTAGTTAAGTCTCGATAATAGCATTTCAACTGATAAGGTTCTTTAATTTCTTCAAGTAACCACAAAATTCGAAAAGAACGTGATTGGTTTAAGTGGTGTAATGTAATCATGATAGTTCCGGCTTTAAAAAATTATGAGTAATTTTCCCATGTTCTACGACTCTCAATATACTCTTAAGTTTATAGCTGCAACTAACTATCAGCTAAAGACAAGTAGATAAAAATTATAGATTGAGAATTTTTGATAGCTTGTCCTTGTGAAGAGCATTTTCGACAGGGAAATAAGGATAGTAGCAAACTTATTAGACTTACTTGCTATTCCCGAGGCAAGTAAGCATGAGTTGTTCTGAAAAATGTGATTAGTCTCTTGAAAATAGATAAATCGAGCTTTAATTGAGCTTATATGATCATTAATCAATATTAAACTTGCTTAATTAAGTTAAAGAGTCTATAAACCTAACCTGTCGGTGCGGGATGGAGCAGTCTGGTAGCTCGTCGGGCTCATAACCCGAAGGTCGTTGGTTCAAATCCAGCTCCCGCTACCAACCGGCTAAATTAATTTTGCTCTGTGATATATTTAAAGTTGTTATTCTGGAAAGAAAAAATAGCAATTAAACTAGCTTACATAATCCTAAATAAAGCTAAAATTATTAAATTCTAGAAATGCGGTAATCCTTTCTCATCTGTCTAGCATATAGTAAATCAAAATATTCACATGAGCTCAGAAATGAGTGATTTGGTGTTAAAAATTATTAATAAATGGCATGTAGCCAAAGCCAGTAATGGTAATGAAATTAGTGTGCAGATTATTCCGTTAAAACGTCAGCAAAATACATTGCAAGGTTCTAAATGGGTAGAAGTTGGAAAAAGAGTACTTCTAAATTCTGGTCAAGAGATTGATTTTAATTTAGATGGGAAAAGCTTCTATACTGATGTTAATCAACTTTACCGATTGGCCTGAATAATTTATACATTTGTAGTATCTTTTTAATAAAGATTAATTGGGTGAAAGTATAATGAAAATTATATTCTTATCCTTAAATAAAGAAAACATTAAAGGTTTTAAATATGTCTGATACATCTACCGGTACAGTTAAATGGTTCAATGAAGCTAAGGGTTTTGGTTTTATTCAAGCTGATTCAGGAGAGGATTTATTCGCTCATTTCAGCGAGATCCAAAGCAGTGGCTTTAAGGTGCTTAATGAAGGTCAACGCGTAAGCTTTATTCCTGGTCAAGGAAAGAAAGGACCTCAAGCTACTTTTATTAAAACCATCTAATATATTAAAAAAAGCTCACTATATGTGGGCTTTTTTATTTTCATACATAAGCAGAATTTAATAATTTAGTACAGACTTTTTTCACCGCTAGGGCGTGTCTTAAATCTGCGATGAAACCACATGTATTGTGTAGGATACATTCCAATTTGGTTTTCAAGTATTTGATTAACTCGGGTGGCATCCATTAATTCATCATCGCTTGGAAAATTACTTAACGAGGGTTCTAAGAGAACATGGTATTGAGGATTTTTTAAATCACCAGTCCTGTAAAAGAATAGTGGTATCGCTACTGCATCTGTAATTTTCATTAAACGTCTATGCGCTGTTATTGTAGCTGCAGGAACTTTGAAGAAAGGAGCCATTACTCCTTGTTTTAAACCAAAATCTTGATCTGGGCTGTACCAAATAGCATGTCCGTGCTTTAAGTTTTTAATGAGATCCTTCATGTCATTCTTAGAAATTTGATTCTGATAAATTCTAGAGCGACATTTAGTGATCAAAAAATCTAAGAGAAAATTGTTTTGGGGTCTATATACAACATCTAAATTGAAATACTGGCTGCATACAAATCCTCCAGCATCTAAAAGTGTAGTATGGCTTCCGAGCAATAAAATTCCTTTCCCTCTATGCTTTTTAAGATTTTCTATCCCATGTATATGAATTCTATTAGCAAACCATTGGGGAGAATACCAGGAATTTACAGCCTCAAAATATCCGAGGATTCCATTAAAAAAAAACTTGTTTAGCATCTAATTCAATTTCATTTAATGTTTTATGTGGGAAACATAAGTGTAAATTCTGAAGAGTTGTTCTACGTCGTGACCCTAAGATTTTCCATGTTACTTTTGATAGTATTTTTGCTAGACGCCATTGTATTGCCCATGGTAAATACGACAAAAATATTAACAAACCAATGGCAATCCATATAAACCAATATTTGGGTAGAAGAAATGACCGGTGAAATTTACCGGAAATAAGCGGAGGTTTGAAATTCATAACAAAGAGCTTCTCAAAAAATACGACTAAAATATTAGGCACAAAGTAAGGGCCTATCCCTATCTTTTTTCAGACATCTAGTGAGCAAATTCCATTGCTTTTATCAACCGTTCCTATTTCTTTATCTTCTTGGGAGGAGGGCTAGTCAATCTGGAACTAACCAGACAAATGAGGTAGACAGATAATGAAAGGCTCGGTTCGTTGTCGTGCAGCAGAGAGAGAACTCTTCTTAAAAAGTAATTTATTGCTGCAGGCACTAGCATAGCATATGCGAGCATTCAATATATGAATTGATTAACCAATACGATAGGTACGTAAAGACTCAGCCCAGCTATGATGTTTACAGCGAGTACATTCCTGATCGATTGCATTTAATATTTTAGTTTCACCACACTTCATACAAGAATAAAAAGTATTTAACTTAAGCGTAGTTGCTTTACAGTAATGTTCTGGGAAAAGAGGTAAGCCCCATTTCACCTCTCTATCTTCATAAAAGAGCAAGCTTAATGCACCATCTGTCTCGAGAAGGGCCGTTCTAATTTGACCTAAATGCTCAACATTTTGTTGGCGCATTTCTGAAAAGAACTCATCATGAGAATAACTTTGTTTAAGAAAGTCCTTATAGACAAGGAGACCGTCCTTAACTACACAAAGAGCTTTTCCTTCTAATAGGTCCTCTATCTTTTTTTGTTTTACCATGCTCCAGGTGGTCAGCCGGTAGAGAGATAGAATAATAATAAATACAGTTACGGCATGGATGATTGGGATATCTTCCGTAAACATTGGATCACCCGCTGCCGAACCTAAACATAAAATTATTGCAAGTTCGAAAATCGAGAGCTGTCGAATACCACGTTTACCAGACAATCTTAAAAAACTGATAATCACAAAGAACATAACCAGACATCGGATTATGATTTCTAAAGTAAAGCTCCAAGTAGTATCACCAATAAAAATTTTAAAAAGATCCATCTTTTTTATTCCTATTTCAAAAAATCCTTCTCTAATCCATAAAAATAAAGATTTTTTAGTAACAAATGGTGGAGATGAGTAGTAATTTATTTATTATGGTTATAAAAGTATTAACGTAGGTTTAATTGATTGATATAAAATAAAAAAATATAAGTTTATATGATGGCGCTAAATATTGTTTTACTTTTTTAAAGTCGACCTTTATACTAAGCTTTAGATGTGTAAATTTTAAACATTGAAAAATAGTTGTAATATTTTATTATTTTAAAGCTTAAATTTCATTCAATGCATCACACAAAATAAAAATAATGTGATTTTTATTTTTTGTTACTTACATTAATACTATAGTAAAAACATACAACACTTAAACCTTTACATTTATTAATACTTGAAAAGTCATACTTTAATTTGAATAAGTTAAAACTTCAGGATAATAAGAATGGCACAATATCTACGCTTAGCTGACAAATTATATAGTTTACTTGAGGAAAAACAATCTTTTACTTATGACTCTCAAGAACTAGTTAATTTAATTTTTAAGGGATTAAGAAAGGTTCTAAAAGATACAGAACTCAAACTCTTAGTAAATTTTATTGATATGGAGCAAGGGCTTATAAAAGCTCAGCAGAGAGAGTCTGAGTTTGATCTGAGTTTAATTCCTAATTACAAAAATAAAGGAGAATTTATACTTTGGTTGGCTGGATTTATAGAAAAAATGACAGATGGTGGAGCTAAGAAGCTACCTCCTTTATACAAAAATATACCTGAAGACTTTACGTTTACATTTAAAGGTAAAAGAAATTTGCCACAAGTTGAGGATCATGAAATATTTGCCAAAAATAATATTAGCAATGCCTATAAGGAGATCGTTTCATATTTTGATAGTGCAGATTTCAAAAAAAATAATCTTTCTTAAGCTTAAAGATGACAAAATATTGAAATGTAAGAAATGGTTATCATAGGCAGTATTTTTATGCATTCTTAACTTAGAGATAACATAACGTTTGTTTAAAAAGACAAGTAAATACGTTTTTCTTAATAGAGTGCAGTAAAAGAGATAATAGGATATGGTTACTACAACAATGCAACCAGTACGAAAGCCGAATCATCAGAAAAGCATGGCATTATCTTATAGAGAAATCGTCAGATTTTTTAATGAGCATGGGCGGGATACAGTTGAAAAGGAAAAATTTGCTGAAATTTGCTTACACCGATTTATGCAGGCTCGACGCATAGATGAACAAAAATTTCCTGAAAAGTTAGAGGATTTAGGGTCTTGGCTTAAGAACAAGAACATTCAGGCGTGTGAATCATTTCAGGCTTATCTGGAGCGTAGAAAACAAAAAGGAGGGCGTGAATATTTTGCCAATGTTGGTGAAGCGCTAGAATTTTTAATCAAAATTAGCCCGACAAAAATGGTCGATGGATCCTGGTTATATAGTTTATGTAAATATTGGCAAAATCCACTGTATAGTGAAGCTATTTCGATCTATTTAGACGAACTAGGGACCGGTTCACCAACACTCAATCATATTTGTCTTTATCAGCAATTGCTGGATCAGCTGGAATTAAATGATTTTGAGAATTTTTTGAGTGATGAACATTATATTCAGGCAGCAGTACAACTTGCATTGGCCTATGCACCAGCTGAATATATACCAGAAATTTTAGGTTTCAATTTAGGCTATGAGCAGCTTCCATTGCATTTACTCGTCAGTAATTATGAATTGAAAGAGCTGGGCATTGATTCACACTATTTTAATTTGCATATTACGATTGATAATTTTGATAATGGCCACGCTCAAAAAGCCTTGCAAGGTGTATTTAAAGTTGCCGAATGCTATCAGGATAAAGAAGAATTTCTTCGCCGTGTAAAAATTGGATACTACCTAAATGATGTAGGTATTGGTTCTAACGAGATCATAAAAAATCTTGATCTTCGCAACAATGTCGAAAAGATCTTAATTAAAAAAGCTAAAGTAGGCCGCTTTATTCATGGTGATAAATGTCGTATAGAGAATCGCCACATTAATGAATGGTTGCGGGATGATGAAAGTGTAGTCGCCTTTTTGGACGCTTTGATTCGTAAAAACTGGATTAAGTTAGGCGAAGATGTGCAGGAAAGCCGTTTTTGGAAACTGATTGATGATGATCGCGGTAAGATGTTTGGTGTTTTCAGTTATCCTGAAAAACAGATGATCTATGATTGGATTCAAGGTTCAGATAACACTTGTACAACGAATCTCAAGGGATGGAATCGGCAACCTAATCATGGAAATGTTATTCAAGAGAACTTAGAAAATACGTTTGATTTTGAACTGACTTTTCTTAAAAAATCTTATAATAATGAGGCGGATTTTCAAAAGCGTATGAATATGTTAATACCTTATCTCGCACCTCATATCCATAATACGCAAGCTGGTTTGTGGGGAACTAGACAGTTTACTCAGTCACTTTTTCCGGCTTTAACAGCTTCTTTTGCTTAATTCTAGTCTGATATAAATCATTAAGAATAAACCAGCATAGTACCGAGATATGCTGGCTTATTTTTGTAGTAAACCAAAAATGTAGGTAAAATTTCGTTATAAAGCTATCTATATTCAAACGAATCCATTTCAAAATTACCTTGATAGCTTTAAAGTTAAAAGTGAGCACGCATAAAGCTAACGATTCATTTTTTCCAGTGTTTCAGCATCGAGTAAAACACGGATACTTTTAAACAATGGATGTTTATCTGTGTATTTTTCACCATAACTAAGATTGAACTCATAATCAAAATCGTCAGGATTCATACCTTGATTGTGCTGTAAAATTGTCTCTAGCTTATCTAAAGCCTTTACCGCAATTGCTTCTTGCGTTTGACCTGCTTCATATTCTTCCCATAACTCCAGTAAGGAATTTCTAAGGGGCGCATCAAGGGGCTGGGTAAGTAATAATAGAACATTACGTTCTTGAGCTTCTTTATCTGGATGACTTTGCTTTTCAGTCGCAGGAATATCACCATGGATTGTCTCGCCTAAATCATGAACAAGACACATCTTTAAAACTCTTGAAAAGTCGAGATAGTTCAACTCATCTTCAAATACAAGTGCTAATAAGGCGAGTCTCCATGTATGCTCCGCTGTACTTTCACTTCGGCCATTCGATGTGTGGGAGGAACGCATGACATTTTTAAGATTTTCAGCTTCCTTCAAAAAGAGTAAACGTCCTTTAATAAGATCAGTATTCATTAAGCTTTCCTGTTTAGATTTTACAATGCAGATTGATTTATCAGAAAATGAATAACACTCTGATAGTTATCAGTACGTTTGGACGAGGGGAAGTAACTTATCTCGAGTTTCAGATGAGATGAAGCTTGCGTTTAAAGCATCGATGTTTGTTTGAATAAAGTCTTCATTCTGCCAACCAAACATATCATGTAGTAGCTGATATTCTTCATTTAAGGTTGTATGGGCTATAGTTCGGGCATCTGTATTAATACTTAATCTAACGCCCGCTTGCTTAAGCTTCTGAACCGAATGACTTCCGATATTTTCAAATACATTACATACGATATTGCAGCTTGGACAGATCTCGAGTAATACATTCTGCTGTCGTAATCTCGTTACTACAGCTTCATTCTCTATACATCGTACGCCGTGACCAACACGGGTTACTTTTAATTTGTCTAGTACTTCTATGACACTTTCTGCACCCTTAGCTTCCCCTGCATGTGCGATTACATTACCACCCAAATCTCTAACATGTTTAAAAGCTGCGATATGATTGTCAAGTGGGTATCGCGCTTCATCTGCAGCCAAATCAAGGCCAACAACGCCCTGATTCATAAAGCTGGTGACCAGCTTTGCCGTTTTCATGCTTTCTTCAGCATTAAAGTGCCTGAGTGTACATAAAAGTAGTCCAGCCTCTATTTCATGTTTCGCCGATGCTTTGTGCATGGCATCGAGTGCAGTTTGAGTTACATCTTCTGCTGATAATCCTAATCGCGTATGTAATAAAGGAGCGAAACGAAATTCAGCATAAATGACATTGTCAGCTTTAAGTTGATCAAAAAGATCATCTACTGCCAATGTGATAGCTAATTTTGTTTGTAAAATATTTAGAGTAGGTTCTATTTTACTCAAAAAATCCCCTAGATCTTTACACTTATTAGGAGCGATAAAAGTATCCCTAAATGTTTTCAGATCCATCTCAGGAAGAAGTTGCTTAGCACAATAATAGCTAAGGCTTGTGTCTAGATGAACATGCAACTCAACCTTAGCTAATTTTTGAGGATCAAATATTTTCATAGGTTTCTCTACTAATGAAGAATTAAAACTAACTGAATAAGCTAAATAAATACTTTTTAAATGGTTCAATTTGATTCGAGTCGTAAGAACCTCTAACGGTTTATGTGCTAGATAGAGAGAATTATTAGAATAATGTCCAAATGAATTTTCACTATCGCTTTCAATTTGTGTCATCGCAAATCGATCAATCGAAATATTATTTGAACCACTAAAAACCTCGTAGTGATGTAACTCAGCTTATTGAAATATGTTCTACAGCTTATGCTTCAAATTAAAATCAAAAAAGGACAGATGACCTTTTTTGGGTTAAGAGTAAAATGAATGGTCTAAAAGTGAAAATTTGAGTTTATCAACTATGTATGTCCTTGTATCCACTGGGATAATATTTAAATATTGATAGAGACTTTTTATAACGTAGAGAGCTTTAGAGGAGCAGTGACAAAAGATGAAGACTGTTGGTAACCATGAGTTAGTGCAGAATTATATCGATAGGTTTGCTTTATCTCGATATTTCACTCCCATATTGCTAGAAAACCTTCAATTAAAACAATTGGAATCAGGGGAATATTTAGTTGCTCAAGGGGGGGCGCTAAATAGTCTGTATTTACTTGTAATGGGTAAGTTGCAAGTAGAAAATTACCAAAAGGACGGAAGTTGTGCTGTATTCTCTATTGAAAGAGCTTTTTCCGTGATTGGGGATTTGGAGCTTTTTTTAGATAACAATATAGGTACCGTGAGTACGGTAACTGCGATTACAAAAGTGGATCTTCTTGAGATCTCTCTGAGTAAAATTGAGCAATATGCGTTTAAGGATCCAGCTTTTCTTAGCTTTATCTGCATACAACTTAGTAAAAAGTTGTATGCTTCAACTCAACTGTTAACAAATGCAACGCTTCCAGCATTAACTAAAGTTCGTAAATATTTATCTGTGAGGGCTGAAACCGAGGGGAGCGTTATTCACTTGGAAAAACGAGACTCAATTGCTGCTTTATTAGGAATTTCGACCAGACAACTAAATCGTATACTTAAAGATTTATCAAAGTTAAATGTTATTCATTTCAAGAATAAAACCATAAGAATAATGGATAGAGAGTATCTTACTGATATAGAAGCAAAAGATGTTTTATAACCCGATGGATAAGAAACTATTAATTCAGCTAATCTTACTAACTCGAATAACTAAGACTTAAGGTTTTATTTAGAAGTTTTAAATCATATTAGGCAGGATTATGGCAAAGCCTGCTTTCAGGCAGGAAGCGAAGAAGAGCTAGATATTGTCGTTAAGTTTTATGCAGATAACATGAAAACATAACAGCCTCAGCAGAATCGTAAACAGAATTATGTTCAGAAGGGATTGAAACAATCAGTTCAGATTATGAAGTAAGTAAAAAATGAGCGGGACATACCAGCTCATTTTAAATTATTAGTTTTAGTATAAGCACCTTTTAAACTCTGTTTCATCAATTGTTTATTTGAATCTAAAATTACCATTCTTAGATTTTCATCTTCAATACTACGAGCGATGAGGATTGTACCTACCAACTGGCTCATCATGGCCCAGGCTTTTTCCTCACTACCCAAATTCTTGGCAAATAATGCATGACCTCTCATTAATTCATTTTGGTGCAATCGTCGAATTTCACTATCTGATTGAGCGATCTCATTTGCCAATGAGGGAAGAAAACATCCATTTTCGGGTTGTTCTACGTGAGATAGGGAAAGGTAGCGATCTAGTTCAAAATCAATCCAATCCTCAACATTCTCATGTGGATTATTCCACCACATGCGGATACTACGTTCTGATTCAGTTTCAATTAATGCCTTAAATAAATCATTTTTAGACGAAAAATGTTTGTAAAAACTACCACTTGTCACGCCTGCTGCTTTCATAAAACGGTCAATCCCAGTCGCATAAAAGCCTTGTTTTTTTGCTAGCTTCCCGCTGATAGCAATAAGTTCTTGACGTTTCTGGACTTTATAACCGTCTTTATACCGCATTTCTGATTTCCAAAAATTAATTTGCTTAGACCATAAATATAACATAGTATTTTATTGGGTAACGATCGTTATCTAATGGGCAATTATCGGAGAATGCTAATGGAAGTCCAGAATGAACAAGTAACCCAAGGTAATAAAGTAGCTTTGGTAATTGGGGCAGGTGACGCTACGGGTGGAGCTATTGCAAAGCGTTTTGCGCAGGGAGGCTACATTACTTGTATGACTCGCCGAAATGCTGACAAGTTGTTGCCACTGATTAAAGAAATTGAATCGGAAAATGGTCAGGCTTATGGCTTTGCCTCAGATGCACGAAAAGAAGAACAAGTTATAGAATTAATCGAAAAAATTGAATCAACGATTGGTCCAATTGAAGTCATGGTCTTCAATATTGGAGCGAATGTTCCATGCAGTATTTTAGAAGAAACAGCTCAAAAATATTTCAAGATCTGGGAAATGGCATGTTTTGGGGGATTCCTAGTAGGACGAGAAGTTGCTAAACGTATGGTTCCACGCCAAAAAGGTACCATTATCTTTACAGGTGCAACAGCAGGATTGCGGGGTTCAGCAAATTTTGCCGCATTTTCAGGGGCTAAACATGGCTTACGGGCATTAGCGCAAAGTATGGCAAGAGAATTAGGTCCTAAAAATATTCATGTGGCCCATGTGGTAGTAGATGGAGCTATTGATACTGCTTTTATCAAAGAGACTTTTCCTGAGGCTTACGCACTGAAAGAACAAGATGGAATTTTGAACCCCGCTCATATAGCAGAAAACTACTGGTATTTAACTCAACAGCCTCGTGATGCCTGGACCCATGAACTTGATCTTCGACCTTATATGGAACGTTGGTAATCGATACTGGGTTTATTTTAAATTTTGGTTAAATACGGAAAAATAGCAATGAAAGAACTTGAGTTTTATTTTGATGTGGGCAGTCCTTATAGTTATTTGGGAATGTATCGCATGTTACAGATTGCTCAAAAACATCCGGTAGAAATTATTTGGAAACCGATGTTATTGGGCGGTGTTCTAAAAGCTCATGGCAATAGCAGCCCTTTGGAAATTCCTGCGAAGGCTAAATATTCAATGATGGATATACAGCGATGGGCAAAAATCTGGGATATACCAGTAACTATAAATCCTTTTCTACCGATTAATACATTACAAATGATGCGGCTTATTACCGCTGTTCAGATGTTTCAGCCAGAAAGATTCCTTAGTGTAGTAAAGGGAATTTTCAATGCGATGTTCCGTGAACCTCAAAATTTAAATGATATAAACGTTTTGATCCAAGTGGCTAAAAGTCTAGATCTAGAACTTTCAGTCGTAGAGGGTTGGTTAGGTGATGAAGATGTTAAGGCCCAGCTTAAAATGGTTACTGAGAGCGCAATTCAAAAAGGGATATTTGGCGCACCTACATGGATTATCGATAATGAGATGATTTGGGGAGTAGATCACCTTAACTTTGTTGAAATGGCTTTAACGGTTTAAGAAAAATTTCTTTTTTATATGAATCGACAGAATTAAGTGCAGAGCTTACAGATGCCGTAATTTCAGGTTCTGCGGCTATGGGACAATTTGGCGGTTCAAAAATTATTAACCAAGCTGTTGCCCGTTTACTTCTTTCTCCTGAAATGACTAAAACGTTACCTGATAAAGACTTGCGCGAGTGTCTGGGTGTTGCACCTGTACCCGTTGCTGATGCATTTGTTAAAGGAATGTCATTTTTATTGAAGATACCTAATCAGATTACCCGCTTAAAGGTGGTACGAAATTATTTTGATAAGAATGGTCAAAAGATATTGGATTCTGCAATAGAAAAAGGTCTGGCAGGTGTTAAAGCCGAATATAGAGGTACACCAGTTGCGAATAAAGCAACCGATGAATAATTAAGTTCCTCGGCATCATAGATTCATAAAGGGACATTTATGTATGAACAATATATTGAAATCCATGTTTAACACAGAGCAAGAGTTGGACTCAGCAATTGCAGATCTTACTCTTGGCGCATCAAAGTGGGCAGCGATGGGGATAAAGGAACGTATCACTTTGCTCCAAAGGACGCATCGTTCTGTTGCAGAAGCGGCAGAAGAGTGGGCAACGGCAGCAATTGAAGCAAAGGACATTATCGACGAACAAATGGAGGGTGAGGAATGGATGGCTGGCCCTTATGCAACTCTCAATGGATTGGCTGCAGTTAATGAAAGTCTAACGAAAATTGCTAATGGCATGTCGCCAGCACTTGGGCTAAAAACTCGTCAGGTTTGTGGTAATAGGACAGCATTTACAATGCTTCCGGAAAACTTGTATGAAGCCAATCTCTTTCATGGATTCAAAGGTGAAATTTGGCTTAAGCCTGGAATAAGTGCAGAAGAGGCAAGGAAGCTTGCAGGTTTGGGAGCTAAGCGTCTAGGAGAAAATGGAGGAGTTGGTTTAGTACTAGGTGCTGGTAATGTATCTTCAATAGGTCCTTTAGATGTCCTTTATGAGTTGATCGCCTATAACCGAGTTAGTGTACTTAAGTTGAATCCAACATTCGCTGGACTAACTGCAGCTTATGAGTCTGCATTTGCCCCCCTAATCAAGGCTGGTTTTCTGCGTATCGTAAATGGTGGGACCGATGTTGGACAGTATCTTACTGGCCACTCAGGTATTAACCATATACATATTACTGGCAGTAGCATCACTCACGATATGATCGTTTGGGGATCTGTGACAGATAAATCTGGCGGGCCAAAGCAGAATAAATCGATTACAAGTGAGCTTGGTGGTGTTTCACCAATTATCGTTGTCCCAGGAGATTGGGATGAGGATGACTTGCGATATCAGGCTGAACATGTGGCGACACAGAGATTTCATAACTGTGGTCATAACTGTATTGGTGGGCAAGCACTCATTATTTCAGCTGACTGGAAACATAAAGAGGCTTTCCTCACTGAAATCCGTCGTGTCATTAATGAATTGCCCTCCAAAGCTTCTTGGTATCCTGGCACTGAACGTAAAATTCAAGCTGCTGAAAATGCCTATCCAAATGCCGAGCATATCAACGGACGTATCTTGTTGAAAGTCGATAGTTCAACCTCGCAGGAAGCATTAACAACTGAGTATTTCGGGCCAGTTTTAGCTCATATCGAACTTACTGGTGAAGGAATAGAATTTCTACAAACAGCAGTTGAGTTTTCTAATAATGAGTTGGACGGTACTTTAGGTGCCAGCATCATTGTTGCTCCTGAAGATCGCAAAATAATGGGGTCAGCATTTGAGCTTGCAATAGCAGACCTACGTTATGGAACTATTGGGATAAATGTTTGGAGTGCGATTGGTTTCCTTATACCAGCACTTTCATGGGGGGCTTATCCTGGAAATACACTCGATAATGTCGGCTCAGGAATAGGGTTTGTTCATAATTCACATCTTTTAAAAAATATTGAACGAAGCGTGATAACTGGACCATTTAGGCCTTTTCCTAGGTCTGTAGCCAAAGGGGAAATAGCTCTATCGCCTAAACCTGCTTGGTTTGTTACGGCGAAGACTGCTAAGAGTGTGGCACAGCATCTCACCCGTTTTGCAGCTGATCCAAGTTTGGGCAAGCTTCCAGGAATTTTTAGTCAGGCTTTTCGCGCCTGATTTCTATCCCCATATAATTGAGTATAAGACATGATTTATTCTAGTAAGTATCCATCGGTCAATATTCCAGAAGGTGACATCTACACTGAGATTCTTGGAACATTAACTCCTCAGGATTTTGATCGAGTAGCCGTGACTGACGGCATTACAGAACTGACATATGGCGATCTGAAATTAAGTGCGGATGCATTCGCCGGTGCGCTTGCTGCACGTGGTATTAAACAGGGTGATGTTATTGCTATGCAGGTGCCTAACAGCCCTGCATTTGTCATTGCTTTTTTTGGTATTCTACGAGCAGGGGCAACTGTCACAACAGTAAATTTAATGTACTCACCACAAGAAGTGGCCAGACAACTCAAAGACTCAAATGCAAAGGCCTATGTCACTAATGCAATGACTTTATCTTGTGCTTTATTATCGAGTGCTGAAGCAGGTATCGCGAAAGATAAGATAATCGTTCTTGATGGTGCTGAAGGCCATTCATCAATGAAAGAATTACTTGCACAGGGATTGCCTGCGCCTATAATTAATTTAGAACCAACCCATTCTTTAGCTGTTTTACCTTATTCATCTGGTACCACGGGTTTAGCAAAAGGCGTGATGTTGTCTCACCGTAACCTAGTAGCAAATATTGTACAGGGTGCTGTAGGAATCAATGTCAACCAGAATGATAAAGTTATGGCTGTATTACCGTTTTATCATATATACGGTATGAATATGATTATGAATCTGACTTTATATCGAAGAGGGACTTTAGTTACTTTATCGAAAATGGATCTTCCTGCATTTCTTGAATTGATCCAAAGTCAGAAGATCACGTATCTATATATTGCACCACCTATTGCTGTTGCTCTGGCTAAGCACCCAATGATAGATGAGTATGATTTATCCTCTGTTCGTTTGATTCTTACAGCGGCTGCGCCTATGGATGAGGCTTTAGGTAAAACACTGTTGAAACGTCTGTCAGTACCTATTGTTCAGGGTTTTGGAATGACGGAGCTCAGTCCTATTTCACATATTGCACCACCTGGCGATGACAGAATTTCAATAGGTTCTGTTGGTATCGTCCTGCCTAATATTGAGTTTAAAGTTGTTGATGTCGAAACCGGTGAAGATGTACCAGAAGTTCCTGGAGGCCGTACTCTTTCAGGTGAAATGCTAATCCGCGGTCCAAATGTGATGCTAGGATATTTGGGCAATGAAAAGGCAACAGCCGCAACGATTACGGCTGATGGATGGTTACGAACAGGGGATATTGTAGAAGTAGGGTCATATCAGGAAGTTTATATTGTTGATCGACTTAAAGAGTTAATTAAGTATAAAGGGTATCAAGTAGCGCCAGCAGAATTAGAGGCACTTTTACTCAGACATCCAGCCATTGCTGATGCGGCAGTCGTAGGACATCCAAATGAAGAAGCAGGAGAGATACCTCATGCATTCATCGTATTGCAAAAAGGGATAAATGCAACAAGCGATGAAATTATTAAATGGGTTGGAGAGCGTATAGCTCCTCATAAAAAAATTCGCATGGTTGATTTTATTGATGCGATTCCTAAATCGCCTGCAGGCAAGATTTTGCGTAAAGATCTTAAACCTGTACAGTCAGCATCGGCTTAATCATCCAATGTATTTTCTTGGTCAATGTAGATTTTCCTTATAATCTTTTGAACACACCATTCCTCAAAAAAATCTATGGGTTTGGTGTGTTTACTCGATTGAGTTTTACTTTGAAATGAAAAATTCTTCTCTATCGAATGGTAAAAAGTTACCTATTTACTATGCCCTTTTATTATTAGATATAATGAATGAAAGGGGATATTCAAGGATTGATTTAATTCATCAATGTAGGCTGAATCAAGAAAATCTGAACGATACGGGGTCATATATTTCATTTAAACAATGGTATTGTCTTGTGGAGGAATGCTTAAGATTAGCTGGTGACGTTGGGTTGGGATATGAGTTTGGACTTCGATTTCGATTGACTGCTATTGGACCATTAGGTTTTGCAATTTCGAGTAGCACAAACCTAAAACAGGCGATTGAATTGGCTGTTCAATTCTTCAATTTACATTTAAAAAGTTGTCGAATTGATTTCAAAGTGAATACGGAAAAATCTAAAATTCAGATTCAAGGCTGCAATACCAAAAGAGATAAGGGATTTGAACAGCAAATAAAGATCAGACATTTCTTATTTGAAAGTTTGATTACAGGCTATGTGAATTCTTCAATTTTTTTAGCGAAACAGGCTAAAAGTGATGTAGACATTGCAGTCGAATGGTGTGAGCAAGCTTACCACCAAGTTTACGAAAAGCATTTGCCAAGAATTCATTTCAATTATCATCATACTTTTATTAATTACAACACTGCTTCTATATTGGCGCCTTTACCTATGGCCGATGCTTTTGCTTGTCAAAAGTTTCTTAAAGAACATGAAAAAACATGAGGTTTTTAATATATACGTTATAAATCAATAAAAAACAGAATAACTGATTTGAACAAGATTCTATCTCATTAGTAAGATTATCAGTGAAACATCTGAGACAATATCCTCAAATAACTTAAGCTTTTCTTAATTTAATTGATTAATTGTTTAAATCTTAATTCCTGTTTTAATTAACTAAAGATGAATAAAGAACTGATAATACTAAAAATTTAAAATATTTTTTATAAATTATAGGTGCTTGTTGCTTAATTAAATATCCTATTCTTTTTTAGTATTGAGCAGTATTTTTGTTAAGAGTGAATTGCAAATAAAAAATATCATTGTGCTGTTCCAATAGATCTAATCTAAAAATTTTTTTAGTCATAACTTGTAAGTATACTTGTATTTAAAGGTGGTTGTTAAGATTCATAAAATAGATAGATATTATTGTTTAAATTAAATTAATAAAATAATTTCGGTGGTAAATCATTATAATTGTGTGAAATATAAAGTATTTTTTATTATTTCAATTGTTTTGTTGTGCAATAAAGGATCAGTTGGTAAATTTAAACTAATAATTTTTAACAAATAAATTTACTTTATAATTTTTTTATTTATTATTTGTTCTAATTCCAAATAATTTAAAGGAAATTATTTGGAATTTTTTTACTAAAATATTGGAAAATTTATGTTAAATATAACTAAATATATAATGGCCATAAGTGCTTTTTTTATAGCATCTAGTAGTTACGCAGCGAGTGCTTTAGATGTATCACCAATTTGTAAAACAGTCGGTAAAGATCTTGATAGTTTTATAAGTAGAGGGTCACATTGTCTAATGTCAGAACAGCGAGAAATAGCTTTAACTGATGCACAAGGGCTGAATGTTGGTACGGCAAAAGTTACTGCATATGTTTATTCTGATAATCCAAAAAATGCGTTAACCTGGACTTATAAATATAAATTACGTACTCAAATTATTGGAAAGCCTGGTGAATCTGTAAAAGTACGTCCGGAATTATATTGTTATGAATGTACTGTAAAAACTGTATATGGTAATCCTATTAATTTAGTTAATGGTTTATCTGCAGAGTCAACTACCACATTTACACCCTCAAAAGCATCTCTTGCAACATCAAATCCTTTATTTTTATCTCCCAGTGTTAGTTTTCAGGTTGCAAAAGTAAAAGAATCTTTTGATAATGCAGGTTATTTGGACCCAGGCCTTTATAATCCTAGTGTAAGATGTGATATTGGGAAGGCCAAATTAAACACACAGGGCTGTGTCTATCCCAATGCACCAGCGATTATGACCACAATTAAACTTACTGATCCTGATGTAGATGAATCTGCAAAGCATATTAAAGAAGCTTTTTTAGCAGGGAAACCGGGGGAGTTTATTGCTAGTGCACCAAACTCACTATTTAGAACGTCAAATTCGACACCTTTACATCGTCTTAGAGATGCTGGAACACGCAAAGAACATCGAGCCATTTCCGTCAAAAATTGTAAGGCAAAATATGGTCCAACTGTGGGTTCGAAATGCTTCTTTACAGGTGATTCTGATGAAGTTGCAACGGATTGCGATTGTGATGAATTTCCTTTTGCTGCGACAAAAGAAGGTGGAGCAGATGCTTCCGTGAAAAAGATTGATGCCTCTGATAATCGGAGAGCAGGTGCTCGTTTAGGTGCTTTTTTTAGTGCGGAAAGAGTGCTAGATGAAGATGAATTCTTTTTAAAAGTTGATTAATGACTCATTTAAAGAGGTAGCTCAAATCAGAGCTACCTCTTGGATTTATACTTATGCGTAAACTTCCCGTACCTGAAGATCTTCCATATGATCTGACCACGATTTATTATCGCCTTTTTATGCAGCTTCCTCTGGGGGAACTAAAGGATACTGTAAACTTAGAAATGGCACTTAATCAAGTAAATGCAACTGATATTCATGCTTTACAAGACTATCCAGTTCATAACATATCTGCTTACACCGGTTGGACTATTAATTCAGAATCAACTCAAGCTGCAAGTAAACAGCGACCAATATTAATCGATAACCTGTACTGCTGGGGATCGCAACTTTATCGTTCAGTGAACCCATATAAGCTGGATTTGAGTGGAAAAAATCTACTCAGAATTCCACAATATACAAAATTACCTGAATCTGTTGATGCTGTTATTGCAGAAGAAGATAAGCGTCTAGATATTTCTGATTATGATAATAAAAAAATTATAGCACCTGTATCTACAATGCAAGGCGTTATCCAGCAAGGCAGCGTAATTCAACAAGGTGATCTAATCTTAGCTAAAAATGAAAAAATTACACCAGAAAAATTGATTGCACTCAGACGCGCTGGAATTAAAGAAATCACAATTTATAAAAATCCACAAATTATGGTTGTGAGTATGCATTCCTTTGATGAGGAGCATTCATTTTGTGAAGAAAGCTTGTACGTTAAAGACGTATTGAAAACGTGGGGTTACGATAACGTTGAGATAAAGCGACTTAAGCCACAACGTTATGATTCAGCATACAATAGCCGTAAGAAAGAGAAAGACCCAACTTTAGATGAGACATTAACAACAGATTGGGAAAGTTATAATCGTTTTTTTGAAGAACATATTCCAAATTTTGATGTAATGATTATTTGTTCTCACAAGAATATTGGTGGTTCAGTATTTTCAATCGGTAGACTTACGACTTTTGATCCTGGCAGTATGCCCTCAAATTTCCAAACACGCTCTATCCCTGCTGCTGAAATGGGTATTATTAGAAGTATGCCTAGAACGCCTGAACTACGTGAAATCGTACCGTTCATTGATGATCAAGGTAATTCTAGAGGCTCTAAGACCGTTATCACAGAAGATAAAACGACGATCATTAATCTACCTGGTGATATGCAAGACATTGCCTTACTTATGCATTTCATGGTGAAGTATATTCTAAATAAATATGATCCAGATTTTCTCAACAAAATATTTATAAAAGGTCGCACTAAACAAATAATTGAAACAGATCCTGTTCAAAAGAGACTAGTATGGGGCAAATATCAACTTCATGATGATGGTCAATATGACTTAGAGATAGTTGAAAAGCAGCATGCTTATCAAATAGAACCTTTTCTGGTTGCAAACTGTATTGTCATTGTTCCTTTTTCAGAACAACCAATCCAAGTTGATGAAAATGTTTATTTTATAAAAATTGATTAACTCTATATTGAATTTTGGATAATTAAAAAAACCATAACTAATACAGTTATGGTTTTTTACTCGCTAGGTAATAAGTGGCGCTCAATTATTCGTAATAATCACTATAGCTGCTTTGAAATAAGTGATTTAAACACCCTAAAAGATTTTGAGCTAATATCATCATAACTTATTTTTGCTCATACCATTTATAATTTTCTATTCAGTAATATAAGCAATTATTAATGATGGAAATACTGAGCCCAATCAGCTATTAAACCTCTACATTATTTTAAGATAAGCTCCACGTAGGTATGAGGCTTTTACTTCATCTCTGAGTTTGTGGACAAGAACATGCTCACAAACTTCTCTAGGATAATCTGTCTTATCAGCAGACTAGTCACGGAAAGTAGATCGAAAGCCATGCGCCGTAATGACACGGTTTTGTTTAGGGTCAAAATAGCCTAAGCCTTTTTCATTAAGCTTCTACTTATGCATATGTTTGAATATTGTAGTTAATAACATATCAGAAAACATCTCACCATTTCGTGGAGCAGAGATGATGAAATCTTGTGCTTGAGAATACTCTTGAATTGACTTAAGCAAAGCACTTGATTCTCTAGACAAAGGCATACGAGGTTCCTTTTCTCTCTTAAATGTTATCGATCAAAAATTTTAAACCATCTAAAAAGTACAAAAGGGTAATGGGTCAAGATTGGGTAAACTTGAGCTATATAAAAATAAAATATAAATAAAACAAAACGTTATTAATCTATTTCAACTGACGCCATCTACACCAAAATATTACCCATGTTGACAGTCATCAGTTCAAGCTCTGAATTGATTACAAGGAGGTGAAGAGTATCCTTTTTTGGTGAAGTCTAGTCGCTAGATAAGCGTAAGGCATCAACTAATAGTCGAAACAAGGGCGAAGATTCACGACGGCTTGGATAATACATATAGTAGCCTGAATAACTTATGTCCCAGTTCTCTAGTATCCTGACAAAATTTCCTTTTTGTATTTCTGTTTCAACCATCATTTTAGGTAGCCATACAACTCCAAGTCCATCTAGTCCTGCCTTTAGTTGTAATCTCGCATGGCTGACGACCATGGAACATTCCGGAGATATAGTTTGAACTTCTGGATTCAGTTTTGAGTTTTTAAACTCCCATGATTGAATGCGTTCATGGCTAGGTAAGCGAAGTCCAATACATCGATGCTGATGTAAGTCATCAGGAGTTTGTGGTGTCCCATAAATCTCTAAATAATGAGGTGAGGCGACAGTCATCATTTCTAGTTCATCACTGATCTTAACCGAAATCATGTCTTTATGGACATTTTCCCCTAATCGAATACCAATGTCATAGCGATCTTTAACAATATCTGCAAAGGCATAATCCATAGTCAATTCAAGCTGAATATTGGGATGATCATGAGAAAATTTGGATAACTTATCCCATAATAAAAAGTTAAGGCTGATTTCAGTTCCATTAATTCTTAATCGCCCACGAGGTGAATCTCTAAATTCGTTGAGGTTATAGAGTTTTTGTTCAATACCCGTAATGAGTGGGGCAATATCATTCAGAAGCTGTTCTCCCTCTTGAGTGGTAGAAACACTTCGAGTCGTTCGATTGAGTAATTTAACTCCAAGACGTTGTTCCAGCATTTTGAGGGTATAACTCAGGGCTGATTGTGAAACTCCCAACTGTCCCGCGGCCTTGGTAAAACTGCCAGTTTGGGCGACTACGATAAACGTTTTTAAGTCATCTAAATTCTCAGACATCATTTACCTCAAAATACGATTATTTTGTTAATCGGATGTAATTAATCAAAAATCAATATAAATGTAATCGAAATTGCCTAACTAATACATCGTTAATTGTCGAGGTATAGTTATTTTTTAACCGATGTTCTGCATGTACGTGGTGAGAGATAGCAATGAAAACACTTCGATTAAACAATGATATTGAAATGCCCCTCGCTGGTTTTGGTGTCTTCCAGATGAACGACCCTGTGGAGTGTGAACAGGCAGTCTTACATGCGATTGATGCAGGCTACCGATTGATTGATACCGCAGCCTCTTACCAGAATGAAACTCAGGTCGGTAATGCACTTCGCCAAAGCCAGATTGCACGTGAAGAATTATTCGTGACCACTAAATTATGGTTACAGGATGCCAGTTATGAGGGTGCGAAAGCTCAATTTGAGCGTTCACTAAACCGTTTACAACTGGATTATCTTGACCTGTATCTGATTCACCAACCGATTGGTGATGTACATGGGGCATGGCGAGCAATGGAAGAGCTGTATGCCGCAGGTAAAATCCGTGCTATTGGGGTCAGTAATTTTCATCCTGATCGTTTAGCTGATCTGATGGCATTTAATCAGGTCAAACCCGCGGTGAATCAGGTTGAAGTCAATCCATTTAACCAGCAACTCCATGCCGTACCGTGGATGCAGTCCCGCGATATTCAACCAGAAGCTTGGGCACCTTTTGCAGAAGGACGAAATAATTTATTCAGCCAGCCTGTACTGATTGAGATTGGCAAGAAATACGGTAAATCCGTTGGACAGGTTGTACTACGCTGGTTACTGCAACGCAATGTTGTGTCCTTAGCTAAATCAGTACGTCAAGAACGTTTGCAGGAAAATATTGATATTTTTGATTTTGAGCTGTCGATTGAGGACATGACTCAAATCACAGCAATGGATACCGCCACCAGTTCCTTTTTCTCGCATCGTGACCCCGCCATGATTGAGTGGTTGGCTGGTCGAAAAATGGATGTCTAAACTTAAAATTCAGGAGCGAACATGAAAATTCTACAAACTGTTTTAATGTCGGCAGCCATTACGACTTCAAGTGCGGGTTTTGCTGCAGACAAAAAAGAAAATTCTTTTGGCTTGGTATATGGCGGTGCGCTTACTGAAAATGTCAAAGGTCAGGTCAATATTCATCCAGTGACTTATAAACTGAATGGACTGGCTATTGTTGCCAATGTCTATACACCTGCCAATTATGAACCAAGTAAAAAATATCCTGCGGTTGTGGTAGCGCATCCAAATGGCGGTGTCAAGGAACAGGTTGCAGGCTTATATGCTCAGCGTCTGGCTGAACAGGGATATATCACCATTACTGCTGATGCTGCCTATCAGGGTGGTAGTGGTGGTCAACCTCGCAGTGTTGATAAGCCTGCAAACCGTATTGACGATGTGCATGGCATGGCGGACTTTATTACTCAATATGCTGGAGTAGATAATAACCGTTTAGGCTTACTTGGCATTTGTGGCGGTGGTGGCTACTCATTGGCGGCGGCAGAAACAGATAAACGTTTTAAAGTGGTAGCTACGCTCAGTATGTTCAATTCTGGACGAGTGCGTCGTAACGGTTTTGCAGATTCGCAACTGGATACCATTCAACAGCGTTTAAAACAAGCCACGGATGCTCGTGCACAGGAAGTTGCAGGTGGCAAAGTTCTTTATGCAGGTGATGCAGATATGACTGACGAGCAAATCGCTGCATTGCCATTTGAGATGTACCGACAGGGATATGAATACTATTGGCGCACTCATGCCCATCCAAATTCAACCTTTAAATATACCATGAGCAGCTTGCTTGACCTGATGCGTTGGGATGCAACAGATCAAATTGAATTGATCAATCAGCCGTTACTTATGATTGCAGGCAGTAAGGCAGACAGTCTTTACATGACCGAAGATGCCTTTGCTAAAGCTACAGGTACAAAAGACAAAACCTTATTCAAAATTCCCAATGCCACCCATATTGAAACCTATTGGAAGCCTGAATATGTCAAACAGGCGATGGAGCAACTGACTGCATTTTATGGCAAGCACCTGAAATAAAGATTGCTGATCTGGATGATGGGCAATGATTGAATGGCTTTTTGAATCATTGCTTATTTTTTAATAGGGATAATGGGAAATAACATGAAACATCAGGTTAATGCATTATTGGTGATGAGTTCTCTCTCGGGTATGGTCTGGGCTGAGGATAAAATGGGCCAGCAGATTACTTCAGCAAATCAGCACGAGATTAGTCAGGCACCCACAAGTAATTTCTCTGGCAAGGCAAACTTTGCCCGTTACCCAGTGATGCCCTCGCAAGGTGATGTTGCACCTGCCATTGTCAATTTTGAAGTAGGTACGATCACCAACTGGCATACCCATCCACATGGTCAATACCTGATTGTGACAGAGGGTGAGGGGCGTACTCAGGAATGGGGTAAACCCATCCAGACCATTCATAAGGGCGATACCATCTGGTGTCCACCGAATGTCAAACACTGGCACGGGGCAAGTGAGCATAGTGCGATGTCGCATATTGCCATGACCCCTGTGGCAACAGATGGCAAGAGCGTGACATGGCTGGAAAAAGTGGATTTACCTACACAAGTAAAAACTTTAAAAGTACCTGAAAAGGCTGAAACAGTACAGCTCAGCGCCAAACAATTAAGCTTAATCCCCATTGCTGCATTTACTGCAACAGGTGATCTGGAAAAGCTAAAACCTGCTTTAACCAAGGGATTGGAAAATGGTTTAACAGTAAATGAAATCAAGCAAGTGTTTGCCCACCAATATGCCTATGCAGGTTTTCCCCGAGCCTTAAATGGCACATTGACCTTTAAAAGCCTGCTTGAGGAACGCCAGAAACAAGGCATCAAGGATATACAAGGTGCACTGCCAAGCACGTTAGCACATGATACTGATTACTATCAACTTGGTATAGAACAGTTGGCTGATCTCAACAAGACCTCCATTGAGGAAAGTTCAAAACCACTGGTTGAAAACTTCTCACCCACAATGGATTACGCCTTAAAAGCCCATTTATTTGGCTATTTGTTTAGTCAGGACAACTTGTCGCCTCTGGAACGTGAAATTGTAGTGGTGAGTACATTGTCTGCCATGGGTGATGTCAATGCCCAACTGCGTTCGCATTTAAGAATTACCCGAAATCTGGGGGTGGATACTACCCAGATGCAAAAAATCATCAGCACCTTACAGCAGGCTGTTGGACGTGATCTGGCAAATAATGCACAGGATGTTTTACAACAGTTGCAATAGGAACAATGACAATGAATAAACGCCTCAACATCAGATTTAGAAATACCCTGCTTTCAATGGGAGTTGTGATGATCATTTCAGCCTGTTCTACAACTCCGCATCAATCCACTGCTTTAAGTATTGCCCAGCAAGGCAACTTTGCAGCTGGTGGTAAAGTCATTCAAAGTGTGGGACAGTTTGATGATAAACAACTATTTAAACCGCAAGGCCAAACCCTGCATGGTGATCACGCTTCGGTATTTTATCAAATTCCTGAACATGCTCATCCTTATCCATTGGTATTTTTACACGGTGCAGGACAGTCAGCGAAAACATGGGGAAATACACCTGATGGTCGAGAGGGATTCCAAACACTTTTCCTACGCCAGCATTTCCCTGTGTATGTGGTCGATCAACCACGTCGGGGACAGGCAGGACAATCGACTGTGGCCGCAGAAGTGCCCGCCACCACCAATGATCAGGCATGGTTTAATATGTTTCGTTTGGGGCAGTATCCCAACTTTTTTAAAGGGGTGCAGTTTTCACAAGATTCAACTGCTTTAAACCAGTATTTCCGTCAAATGACACCGAATACAGGAGCCTATGATGAGCAGGTGATTAGTGATGCGATGGTTGAAGTCCTGAAAAAATCAGGTGATGCGGTACTGATTACCCATTCACAAGGTGGAGGGCCAGGCTGGTGGACGGCAATCAAATCAAATCAGGTCAAAGGCATCGTTGCTTATGAACCTGGTAGTGGTTTTGTCTTTCCTGAAAATGAACTGCCCGAACCCATGCCAAGTGCAACAGGAACATTGTCACCAACCCCAGTCAAAATGGCAGATTTCCAGAAGCTGACCAAAATGCCAATCATTATCTACTATGGCGATAATATTCCTACTGAGAAAAATGGCTATGCAGGACAGCAAAATGCGGGACAGGACAACTGGCGTGTACGCCTGAAAATGGCACAGTTATGGGTGGATAAAATCAATCAGCATGGGGGAAAAGCCCAGTTGGTGCATTTGCCTGATATTGGGGTTTACGGTAATACCCATTTTCCGTTTTCTGATTTAAACAATCAGCAGATTGCAGAACTACTTTCGCAATGGTTGCATAAAAATAAACTGGATTAAGGAGGATGGGCGATGCTTATCAGTATCCGTTTTATTCTATTGTTTATTTGTGCAATTGGTTTGATGGGATGTCCAAGTGCGGAAAATTCACAGACAGCGCAGAACATGGCTCCCTCACCAAATCCACCCGTGAATACAGACAATCCTAAAGCCCTGATTGTGTATCTGTCCCGCACTAAAAATACCGAAGCACTTGCCAAGATGGTACAGGAAAAAGTCGGTGGGGACTTGGTGGCTTTAGAGTTGCAGACACCTTATCCTGAAAATTATCAAGCCATTGTTAGGCAAGTCGATCAGGAAAATCAGGATGGTTATCTACCGCCACTCAAAACTCAGGTCGAAAATATTGGGCAATATGATGTGATCTTTGTTGGCTTTCCAACATGGGATATGCAGTTACCGCCACCAATCAAAAGTTTCCTGAACAAATATCAAGCAGATTTAAACGGTAAAATGATTGTGCCTTTCAATAATAATGCAGGCTATGGCATGGGACAAAGTCTTGCCCAGTTTAACCAGTACTGTCGTGGATGCCAAATCATGCAAAGTGTTGAGCTACGAGGTGGGATTGAACGGGACGGAATTTTATTTGTGATGGAGGGTGATCGGGCCACCCAAGCCAAAAATGAAATCGCACAATGGTTGCAAGACTTGTCGGTAAACAATCCTGTTATTCAACAACTTTTGCAAAACCATGCAATAAACTAAGCTATCCTTTAAACATGATCAATCGAGTCTCTAAAATGCCTGTTTCTCCCACACACTCTCAAAATCCTGATACTGCATTGAACACTTCAAGCTGGTTTTTTATGGGGATTTTGGGTGCATTAATGGCATTCACTTCACTCTCAACCGATATTTATTTACCTGCAATGCCTCAAATGGCACAAGAGTTAAATGGAAATGTTGAGCTAACAGTCACAGGATTTTTGGCTGGGTTTGCATTGGCACAGTTGATCTGGGGGCCAATGAGCGATCGCATTGGACGAAAAATTCCTTTATTTATAGGCATGATTCTTTTTGTGATTGGTTCAATTGGTTGCGCGTTGTCTCAATCCATTGAGCAAATTGTATTTTGGCGTGTGTTTCAGGCTTTTGGTGCATGTACTGGCCCTATGCTTGGACGTGCCATGATTCGTGATCTTTATGGCCGAACCCAAGCTGCACAAATGCTTTCAACATTGATGGTGATTATGGCAATTGCACCGATTGCAGGACCACTCTTGGGGGGGCAGATCATTCAATTCAGTACATGGCATAGCATTTTCTGGTTGTTGGCAAGTATTGGTGGAGTCATGTTTTTAACACTGTTCTTTTTACCTGAAACACATCCAGTGGAGAAACGAACCAGAGCATCTGTGATGAATACCTTTGCCAATTACCGTCAGTTATTGGGTAATTGGCAGTTTATGCGTTATACCTTATGTGTCACTTTCTTTTACGTAGCTGCCTTTACTTTTATTGTGGGTTCACCCTTTGTTTATATTTCTTTCTATGGCGTTGATGCCCAGCATTATGGTTGGCTGTTTGCATTGAATATTGTGGGAGTAATGGGACTCAGTTTTATTAATCGTAACTTGGTTAAACGGTTTAGCCTTGATCATCTACTCAAATGCACTACCGCCATTGCTACCGTGGCATTAGTCACACTATGTATTTTATTTTACGAACATGTTGGTGGAATCTATAGCATCATTGCAATGGTTTTTATTTTCTTTTCAATGAATGGCATGATAGCCGCTAATTCAACCGCAGCAGCATTGGATGGAGTGCCAGAAATGGCAGGTTCAGCATCTGCTCTGATTGGTTCATTACAGTACGGTAGTGGCATTATTTCCTCGCTGTTACTCGCTTGGCTTTCAACAGGTACACCACAGACCATGATTGTGATTATGACCATTTTCACTGTATTGAGTGCGGTAATGGTTTTTATTTCTTATCAGGATTGAGAGATGACTTAAAATTTCTAGGCGAGACATTCACCTCTTTTGCGCTGATATATCAAAAATAGAACACTCAGCTAGAAACTGGGAATAATTCTTTATTTCTCCCACCACATTGAAAACTCATTTCTTTGGCCATCTAGCCAAATTGGTTGCCCAATCTTAGGTGTATATATTGGCAACTTCGCTTTCTCACTGGCTTTAACTGCACGTTTAAAAGGTTCATCCCAAGCATGTGGTGAAAGAGAAAAACGCCCAATGTGCATTGGCATCATGGCTTTAGCTTTTAAATCCACCGCTGCCTGTACGGCCTCTTCTGGGTTCATGTGAATGAGTGGCCAACGAGGATCATATTGCCCACTATCCAGCATCACAAGGTCAAAACTGCCTAACTGGGATGCAATCTGTTGAAAGTGTGGACCGTAGCCACTGTCACCGCCGAAATAAATTTTGTGGGTCGGCGTTTCTAGCGCATAGCTGGCCCATAAGGTTTTATTACGAGTCAAGGTACGCCCTGAATAATGACGAGCAGGTAAAGTATAAATGTTTAGCCCAGTATCAGTTCTCAAGGTATCAAACCAGTCATTTTCATGGATTTTTGATAAAGGATAACCCCAGTATTCAAAATGTGAACCAATACCAAGCGGTACGATGACATTTTTAACCTTATCCCTGAGTTGGGTTACAGTCGCATAGTCCAGATGGTCATAGTGATCGTGGGAAATGAGTAGATAGTCAATCTCTGGAATATCTTCCTCTTTATAGAGTGTTGTCCCTTTGAATGCTTTCACTAAAAATGAAAAAGGTGCCGCATGTTCACTAAGTACAGGATCAATCAGAATACGCTTTCCAGCTAACTGAATATAATAAGCTGAATGCCCTAGCCAGATCACGACATCTTGTCGTGGATTTAAAGCTAATAAATTGGTCTTAACAGTTGGTATGGCCTGTGTGGGTGCAGTCTGTTGTTTCTTTGTCCAGAAATTATCCCAGAAGATTTTTAGAGTATTTTCTCCATCACGTAGCATTGGTGTTGCAACGGAATAGGCAAATTCATCATCAACATAATGAGGAGATTGCTTGATACGTTCAAGACGTGCTTGTTCGGGTAAGTGTCCAAATTGTGGGCGATTAAAAGTTACACAGGCAGTAAGTAGTATGGCTACACCAAATACAAACAGAATTAAGGAAACTTTATATTTTTTTCTCATCATAGTTGGAATATAACCTGAGCTACTAGTAAAAAAGCCAAGTTGATTTGAGTCAACGCAACTTGGCTAAGATAAAGATTACTTTAAATTTTTGGTAAAGAAGTCAGTTAATTTATCGAAAGGGATTAAATCAATACGGTCATATAGATCAACATGGTTGGCATTCGGAACAATATAGAGCTCTTTGGGTTGAGATGCTGCTTCGTACGCTGTTTCACTAAAATAGCGTGAATGTGCTTTTTCACCATGAACGAAAAGAATAGGGCGCGGTGAAATCTCTTTAATATAAGTCAAAATTGGCATATTCATAAAAGAAATTGGGGTAGTGACCGTCCATGCATTGCCTGAATTGACTGCACGAGGATGATAGCCACGCGGAGTCATATAGTAATCATGGTAATCAACTTGAAATTGGGCTTCGCCACCTTTTAATACATTATAAGATGCCTGATAGGCAGGCATACCATTTTTTGCATCGAGCCAACGTTGAGCACTGAGTTGTTCAAGATTTTTAGCACGTTGTTCAGGAGTAACACCATCGTTATACCCTTTAGACATCACGCGTGTCATATCGTACATCGTGCTTGCAACAACCGCTTTCACTCGTTTATCAATTGCAGTGGCATTTAAAGCCATACCGCCCCAACCACAAATTCCAATCATTCCAATACGATTTTGATCAACATTGGGTTGCAAACCAATAAAGTCAACCGCAGCACTAAAGTCTTCAGTATTGATGTCCGGTGAAGCTACGTTTCGTGGTTCACCACCACTTTCACCAGTATATGATGGATCGAATGCTAAAGTAACAAAACCTCGTTCTGCCATTGTTTGCGCATAGAGTCCAGAGGACTGTTCTTTTACAGCGCCAAAAGGGCCACCGACCACGATAGCTGGAAGTTTGCCTTTGGCATTTTTAGGGATATACAAATCAGCGGCTAGAGTAATGCCATAACGGTTTTTAAAAGTGACTTTTTTATGTTCAACTTTGTTGCTCTGAATAAATGTTTTGTCCCATTTATCTGTCAATTTTAACTCGGGGGCAGCGAATGTATTCTGATTCATACTGAATGCTCCAATGCTAAGTACAAGCATACTTAAGGTTTTTTTTAGTCGAGTTTGCATAAGATTTTCCTAGAAATTTTGATGTCAACTTACTTTTCGATTGGATTACCCGTGACTTTTGCATAAACATCAAGAGAGCTTTCTGCATTGCCACATCATTAGCAGTCTTGTCTTCGTTTGGCTTCTGGTGTTTCTGAAAAAAAATTGGCTGTTACTTGTAATTTAGAAATCGTAAAAAGACCACAAGCACTAAGGTATGCGTCAAGGTGCTTTGATTGCTGGAGACCCGTCAGATTTAGAGTCTATCTAATTTGACATAAGAGGATTAGTCTAAAAAAACAGCATAGACTTATGAGAAAGATTCATAAATAAAATAGATATGTTTGCAATCTTAAGACTACAAATAATATTTCTAAAATTTTTATATCTAAAAAATCTTAATTGAACTCATTGATGAAATATATTCATAACTCTATTCGATGAAGTCCCCTTATTCTTAACCAATCATATTTTTATAATTATTCAACTATCTATCTTGTCTGTGAGAAGTTGAATGTCAACTGCTAACCAGAACATTGCATTAAAAAATCAGCCAACTTACTGGAGTGGTGTATTTGCAATGAGCTTATGCGTTTTTGCATTAATTGCTTCCGAATTTATGCCAGTGAGCTTACTTACCCTGATTGCTGCTGATCTGAAAATCACTGAGGGCATGGCAGGTCAGGGTATTGCAATTTCTGGTGCTTTTGCTGTGATCACCAGTCTTTCAATTTCTAAAATCGCAGGCAATCTCAATCGAAAAATCTTGTTGCTTGGTCTAACTGCCCTAATGGCTATATCTGCCTTAATCGTGGCATTTGCACAAAACTATGCTGTGTATATGTTAGGGCGGGCATTGATTGGTGTGGTGATTGGTGGCTTCTGGTCAATGTCTGCGGCAATGGCAATGCGTTTGGTTCCAGAAGCACAAGTACCTCGTGCACTGGCGATTTTTAATGGTGGGAATGCCTTGGCAATGGTGGTAGCGGCACCTTTAGGCAGCTATTTAGGCTCAATTATAGGCTGGCGTGGTGCGTTCATCTGTTTGGTGCCTGTGGCTGTATTTGTCCTGATATGGCAGTGGATAAGCCTGCCACCTATGCGAGTAGAAGCTAAAAATACAAAGCAAGGTTCATCTATCTTTGGATTGTTTCGAAACCCTGTTGTTACGATAGGTATGCTGGCAGTTTGCCTGTTCTTTATGGGGCAGTTTTCACTTTATACCTATGTTCGTCCGTTTCTGGAGACTGTTACACAGGTTGAAATTTCAACACTTTCATTCATTTTACTGGGCGTTGGGGTGATGGGGCTCATTGGTACGAGTGTAATCAGTCTCCTATTGAAACCTGCATTTTATCCGACACTGATTTTCATCCCAGTCATTATGGCTGTGATTGCCCTAGCTTTGATCCTGTTTGGTACATGGACAATCATTGTGGCCGTTCTATTGGGATTATGGGGGCTGCTGGGTACTGCGGCACCTGTGGGATGGTGGAGCTGGATTGCTCGTATATTGCCTGAAAATGCTGAAGCAGGAGGCGGGCTGATGGTTGCCGTGATTCAATTTGCCATTGCAT
Source organism: Acinetobacter sp. 'aerobic (ED)' (assembly GCF_904886855.1). Lineage (NCBI taxonomy): Bacteria > Pseudomonadati > Pseudomonadota > Gammaproteobacteria > Moraxellales > Moraxellaceae > Acinetobacter > Acinetobacter sp. 'aerobic (ED)'. The sequence continues at coordinate 434,480 of NZ_CAJHGI010000002.1, read as the reverse complement.
TAGGTTCGGTATTAGGTGGAATTTTATTTGACCATAGTGGTTATCAGATGACCTTTATCATGAGTGCTGTATTGCTGGTTATATCGGCAATTCTGACATCACGTTTAGCCACCAGATAACAATTTTAATAAGGAGCTGTAAAAAATGAACTGGAGTAATCAAATTAGAGCGATGGTTGTACTCACTGCCATGTTTGGGCTGAGCGCATGTGGTGGGGATCAGAATTCTTCCTCTAATGCACCGATTGTCACTGAAAGTCTAAATAATGCAAGCGGTACGGAAAATCCGAATAATCCAGAACAACCCAATACTGAGGGCGAGCAAATGAATATGTGGATGACAGTGAATGGACACCGTTTTGGGATTACTTTTAAAGATAATGCCACAGCCCGTGCCTTTGCTGCACAGTTGCCATTGTCTTTAAATATGGAAGAGTTGAACGGCAATGAAAAACATACTCAATTACCGAGTACTTTGCCAACTGATGCAAGTCGTCCAGGCATTATCAATAATGGTGACCTGATGCTTTATGGTTCATCCACTCTAGTTATGTTTTATAAAACCTTTCCATCTGCCTATTCCTATACTCGTATTGGTAAGGTGAACCAACCTGATAAATTAGCTGACCTTCTTGGACGAGGAAATGTACGCATTGAATTTAGCCGTGATTAAGCTACAGTTGAATGAAATACAGGATTATAAAGTACATTTGATATGCAAGCTTCATGTCAATGTTGGCAAAAGTTTCAGCATTGATTTTGGCTTTTGCGTAGACGGGAGTTATTATTGTGGGACGATTTTTGGCGTAGTGAAATATATAGGAAATAGCATAAAAGATGATATTAATGATTTAAAAATGAATAGTGTCATGAACAAAATTAATGAATAGGCCCTATACTGATTTGAAGTAATTTTTAAATAGGCATCAATTGTGATTACAAGAGAAAATTACAACGATCTATATGCTTTTCTTATGGTGACTCGGGAAGGAAGTTTTACTAAGGCAGCAGGAAAATTAGGGGTTTCACAATCTGCTCTGAGTCATACTATTCGTGGGTTGGAAGAACGTTTAGGGATGCTGTTACTTACCAGAACCACTCGAAGCGTGTCCCCAACGGAGGCTGGTGAGCGGTTACGTCAGACAATCAGTTCTAGTTTTGACCATATCGACAATGAGCTTTCATTACTCACCAAACTGAGAGATAGTCCTGCGGGTACTGTAAGAATTAATGCCAGTAGTCATGCAATTCGACTCATTTTATTGCCTAAATTACAGCAGTTGACCCAACTCTATACTGATATCAATATTGAACTGACTGCGAATAGTGGCATGGTGGATATCGTGGCGGAACGCTTTGATGCAGGTGTCCGTTTTGGCAGTCGTGTTGCTGAGGGAATGATCGCTGTTCGAATAGGCCCTGATGTTAAGATGGCTGTTGTTGCAACTCCTGAGTATTTTGAAAAAAATGGTCTGCCACAGATCCCCCAAGATTTATACAATCATTCATGTATTGGTTTTCGTTTAACCAGCCAAGGGGGAATATATGCTTGGGAGTTTAAGCATGAGGGATTGGACGTCAAAATTAAAATAAGTGGTCAGTGGATTTTTAATGAGTCTTATCATAGTGTAGATGCGGTACGTTCAGGTTTAGGAGTTGCTTATATTCCTGAGGATATGATTGAGGATGATCTATTAAATGGTCGTTTAATCAGGGTACTAGAACCATATAGCATCGAGTTTCAAGGTTACCACTTGTATTATCCGCATCGACGTCAACAGTCTCCTGCCTTGAAGTTAGTAATTGATGCTTTAAGAATAGGCAGTCCGAAGTAGCCTAGTAGTATCAATTAAAATGATTCTTAAAACTTATAGTTTTTTATAATCGACTGAAGGGGATGTTCCGAAAAAGCGTTTATATTCTCTGGAAAACTGTGACAGGCTTTCATACCCGACTTGTAAGCTGACGGAGGATATATCTCGATTTTCGGTCACCAATAAACGCCGAGCTTCAGTCAGTCTGATTCTTTTCTGATATTGCAATGGGCTCATTGAGGTAATGTCACGAAAGTGTTGATGGAAACTTGAAGCACTCATCCCCATAGTGCTGGCGAGTTCGTCAACATTAAAAGACTTTGCAAAATTGATTTTTAGCCATTCAATCGCTTTAACAATACGATGCCCCGTCGTACCTGTTGCCGCAATTCGCTTAAGCCTTTCACCTTGCGGACTCATCAGTAAGCGGTAGAAAATTTCTTTGATAATCAGGGGAGACAAGATCGCAATATCTTGTGGCTTGTCCAGTAATTTTAATAAACGTACGAAGGCATCATTAAGTTCTGGGCTCACTTGCCCGACAGCCATTCCTTTTTTACTGTTATTTGTCTGCTTGAAAGGAATATGTGCTTCAAGCATGAGTTGAGCCAATACATAAGGATCTAACCTGAGTACCAAAGCAAGATAGGGTTGTTCAACTGCGGCTTCAATAATCTGGCTAATTACAGGTAAATCGATTGCGGTAAAAAGAAAATGATTGGCATCATAAGTGTAAATTTCCTCACTTAGAATAACCTGTTTTTTTCCCTGAGCGATTAGACATAAACTGGCATCCAATATATTGCTGCTCGGCTGGGTAGGAGCATCTCCACGATACAACGTCAGCCCAGGTATGCCCATTTCAAATTTCTTGTTTTGCTGTGTGTATTGATCAATTAACTGAATCAATGCTTCATTATTGCCTGAAAATACATTTGTCATTCAGATTTTACCTATTTATTTCTACCTCTTTATTCTAGGTATTTCAATCCGGAATTGTAGAGGGAATTACAATAATTTGGAGGAATAGGCAAATCTGCAAGAGAAATGGAACAGCGTATTCAAAGATTGATTTCTATACTGGGAAATAACAACGCTTCAGCCAGATTTTCTGCTTTTAATGCAGGGCTTGCTGTCAACTTGGGAAAGAAATATGAAGATTAAAATCTTCACTTTGGTGACCAGCTTAATGATTTCAATGGGAGTACCTGCAATGGATAAACAGTCTAGTATTGAATCTCAAAAGGTTAAAAAAGCCAGTGAGCAACAAGTGATAAATGGTTCTGATCAGAACTTTACCGGTTCTGTTGCGATTAAGCCTCTCACCAGCGTGACAGAAGGAATTAATGCGCCCAGTGCCTATGTGAGTTTTAATGCAAATGCCCGTTCATTCTGGCATACCCATCCAAAAGGTCAATATCTGGTTGTAACAGAGGGTGAGGGCATCGTACAGGAATGGGGCAAACCTGCTGAAAAAATTGCTGTAGGTGACGTGATTTATTGTCCACCTGGAATAAAACACTGGCATGGTGCAAGTGGCAAAAAAGCCATGACTCATTTGGCACTTACTGGCACAGATGAAAATAGCCATAACGTGGATTGGCTGGAACCTGTTTCGGATGAGCAGTACCAAGAGGCGAATCATTGAAATTTGTAAGCCTATTCTTATCAATCACTTTGGTAGGAGCTTTATTACCTAGGAGCTATGCGGCAGAAATTGTATCGCCTAGTTTAAAAATCAAGGAGATTCAGCAAGTGGAAGATTCTTTATCTCAGCAGCAAGAGGCAATTATTCCGATTGCTGCATTTGCCGCCTCAGGTGACATGGATAACTTGAATCAAGCTCTCGTTCATGGGCTTGAACAAGGTTTAACCATCAATCAAATTAAGGCAATCTTGGTACAAAGTTATGCCTATGTGGGTTTTCCTCGTAGTCTCAATGCGTTAACTATCTTTATGCATTTACTTGAACAGCGTAAAGCTAAAGGTATTATCGATGCAGAGGGAAGAAATAGTCAGGCATTGCCTCAGGATTATCAGGCAAAGGTACAAGGAACAGAAAATCAAACTCAACTGGTGGGTCGATCTGTTCAAGGCCCCTTATTTGAATTTGCGCCTGAGATTGATGAGTATCTGAAAGCTCACTTATTCGGTGATATTTTTTCGAGAGATGTATTGAGTTGGCAAGATCGTGAAATAGCCACATTGGGTATGTTGATCTCAATGCAAGGTGTAGATAGCCAACTTCAATCCCATCTTGGGATCGCGCGAAATCAAGGTGTTACAGCTCGCCATTTAGAACAGATAGAAAGAATATTAACTGAGAAAGTAAATCCAGAAATAGGGCAACGCTTTAAAAAAGCCAATGTCATTTTTCAAGATCAATCACGTTAAATGTGACTTAAAAGGTAAATAATCACAGATTAAATATTGGAGAAAAATATGACTATTCAAGTACTTGGGTATGCAGCACAATCGTCGCAAAGCCCTCTAGCTCCCTATAAATTTGAACGTAGAAATCCACGTGAAGATGATGTGGTAATTGAAATTGAATATTGTGGTGTTTGCCATTCCGATTTACACCAAGCTAAAAATGACTGGGGATTTAGTACTTATCCTTTAGTACCAGGCCATGAGATTGTAGGACGTATCAGCTCAGTTGGGCCTAAAGTAACCAAGTTTAAGGTGAATGATCTGGTAGGTATTGGTTGCATGGTGGACTCATGCCAGAGTTGTCCAGCGTGTCAGGTGGGGCTGGAACAGTACTGTGAAGAGGGTAATACTCAAACATATGGTAGTGTGGATCGTCATGACCAGCGACCAACTTATGGGGGGTATTCCCAAACAATCGTTTGCAGTGAAAATTTTGTGCTTAAAGTTCCTGAAAACTTGGATACCAAAGCTGTACCGCCGATACTTTGTGCTGGAGTTACTACATGGTCACCACTACGTCACTGGAATGTCAGTAAAGGCAGTAAAGTGGCTATAGTAGGCTTGGGGGGCTTAGGACACATGGCAATTAAACTTGCCAATGCCTTGGGGGCAGAAGTGACATTATTTACCCGTTCAGCCAATAAAGAAGATGATGCAAAACAGTTAGGTGCACATCATGTGGTTCTATCTACCGATGAATCACAAATGAAATCAGTAACTAACCAGTTTGATTTAATTATTGATACTGTACCTTATGACCATGACTTGAAACCTTATATTCCTACTTTAGCCCTAAATGGAACAATTGTATTGGTGGGGTATTTAGGAGAGATCAGTGCTAATTCAGTGCCAATGATTTTGGGTAGAAAATCTATTGCAGGTTCAGTCATTGGTGGGATCAAGGAAACTCAGGAACTTCTAGATTTCTGTGGTGAGCATAATATTGTTTCTGATGTTGAGATAATTGATATGCAAAATATCAATGAAGCTTTTGAGCGTATGCTAAAAAGTGATGTGAAATATCGATTTGTAATTGATATGAAAACCTTGTTTGCCAGATAAATAATACTTTTGGAGTTGATTACAAATGTAATCAACTCTATTTCGCTATTTTCAAAAAACTATTTCTATTATTGGGTATTTTCAACTCAGAGAGTTATACAACAATGCAATGGCAATGCCAGTTTTGAGGTGGGAAGGCGGGAGGGATTGAATATTGTTGAGCAATTTCATATGGATGAGTCAAGATTAGAGCCAAATTATAGGATACCCCGACTTACCCCATACTCAGGTTAGTCTGAAAGGCAAAGGGTCAAAATTGGGTAAATTTGAGTTGTATGAAAGTAAAACCTATATATAACAGAGTGTTATTTCTCTAGTTCAACTGACGCCATCTCCACCAAAATTCTTTATAAAAAAGCCACTTATTTTAAGTGGCTTTTTTATTGAAGGGGCTTTTGACAGGTTCAGTTTGTCTGTAATTTTCCCATCTCTATTTTCATGCATCCATAAGCATGATGGTTACAATTACAAGTTTTTCACCTAAAAAATTTCTATGTATTAATAGCTTTGAAGCTTTGATTTAACCCAATAATCTAAACTGAAATATCGGCCTCCACCCAGTACCATTAGCGCAATCAGCATAATTAAATACGTCACCGCAAATTCAACACCATTATTCAGAACCACGAATGAACCGCTAGATGTGAGCCAATCATAATTGCCATAGGTCATTAAAATTTCCCGGGCTTTTTCTAATTTCTCAGCTGAGGCCAATACTTGAGCATTGGCAAAAGGCGCATGTGAATCGGCAATCGCTTGCCAGCCATTTGGCAAATGGACAGTGAAAATGGCGACGAGCATGGTGATGATCAACGGAATACTTATAAAGCGAGTGAATAAACCGAGTGCCAGTAGAACGGCACCTGCGATCTCAGCTGACGTTGCCAAAGCCGCCATAAGATAGGGAAAGGGCATGGCTAACCCCCAATCTGGGTTACCAAACCATTCCACTGTATCTTGAAAATGTATCAGCTTATTTGTGCCAGCCATCCAAAAAATAGGCGTTAAATAACAACGCAAGGCAAGTGCTGCGATGCCATCTGTATGTTGAAGGATAGTACAAATGTTTTGATAGTGCTGAGGGAGAGAATGCAAAAAGTTCTTCATGATAACTTCACACCGGATGAGATTGAATAATCATTAGTCGGGTGAGGGTTCAGTTTCTTACAAAAACTTTTTTTATTTGCACTGTAATAAATTGAGAGTTGCGCCGTCTAACTTTATGTACCTCTGTACAAAACGAGTATTTACCTTAAAAAGGAATAGAAAAATGAGCAAACTTAATTCGATGACATCAGTTGCAGCATTATTGGCATTATCTGTCGTTGGCGTAACCCAAGTGGCTGTTGCAGCAACGACAACGACGACAGAGGCCCATGCAAGCAAAGCTGCTGATGGAAAATGTGGTGAAGCCAAATGTGGCGCCAATAAAGCCAGACAACAGCAAAAATCTGCTGAGGCCAAATGCGGTGCAGCAAAAAAAGCAGCAGACGCGAAATGTGGTGCAGCAAAAAAAGCAGCAGATGCAAAGTGTGGCGCAGATAAAAAAGTCGCTGATGGTAAGTGTGGCGCCAAATAATCCCATCAATCATGCATGATGTCGGTCTAGAACTTGGATCGGCATCATTCTAATCATAGGAGTTTCACTATGACTGAATTGGCTGGTGTAGGTCTAGGCTTAAGAAGAGAGTTTATTGATGCTTTTTTTAATGCTGAAATCCATCCGGATTTTATCGAAGTTGCTCCTGAAAACTGGATGGGTTTTGGTGGTCGGCATGCCAAACTTTTAGCTCAATGTGTGGAGAAAGCTCCCTTAATCTGTCATGGACTATCTTTATCGATTGGAGGGCCTCATCCCCTTAATCTTGAATTTATTCAGCAAATTAAGGTTTTTTTGCAACGCTATCAGGTCATGACTTATTCAGAGCATTTGAGTTATACCCATGATGGTGGCTATTTATATGATTTATTACCGATTCCAATGACTGAAGCTGCTGTAAATTATGTGGCAGAGCGTATTTTACAGATACAGGATATTTTAGGCAGAAGACTGGTTATTGAAAATGTTTCCACTTATTTGATGCCGAACGCAGAAATGCGTGAAGCTGAATTTATACGTGAAGTGTTGTTAAAAGCAGATTGTGAATTGCTGCTAGACGTTAATAATGTCTATGTGAATAGTATTAATCATGGCGGTGATGCTTATGCTTTTATTGACGCAATGCCTAAAGATCGGATTCGTTACTTGCATGTCGCAGGTCATGAACAAGTGGAAAAAAATCTATTGATTGATACGCATGGTGCTGCAATTAGTGATCCGGTTTGGCAGATCCTGCAATATAGCTACCAAGTTTGTGGGGTTAAGCCGACCTTACTGGAACGTGATTTTAATATTCCATCTTGGGCACAATTACAAAGTGAGTTGAGCCAAATCAAAATCATGCAGCAACAGGGGAGTCACGATGAAGGCAAAACAAATATCCTTTCACACAACGCAACGACAGTTTTGTGATTGGATTCGTAATCCAGAATTACAGCCACCACAAAACTTTGCTGTAAATCGCATGCAGGTCTATCGTGATTTGCTATTTAATAATGTATGTTCATTTATTAATTTGGTTTTTCCTGTCGCACAGGCGATGTTAACAAAACAGCAATGGCAGCAATTATTGGTAGAGTTTTTCGAGAAATCACAATCCCAGTCGCCCTTCTACAATGACATTTCCTTGCAGTTTAGAGAATATCTCAACGCACAGCAGCATCCGGTATTACAGCAATATCCATGGTTAGCCGAGTTATTACAGTATGAGTGGTTAGAATTATATCTAGACACCGTAGAAATTGAATCTCCAGTTTTGGCTCAGGATCATGATTGGCAATTAACGACGCAAATCTGGGTGTTGGCTTATCAATATCCGGTTTATCAATGGACAACCGCAATGACACCCGCTTTGGTAGAACCCATACCCAGTGCAATTATGGTCTGGCGAGATGAGTTGGATCGAGTACGATTTGAAGTTTTATCGCCTTTATTTGCTGTATTGATAGAACAACTCAGTCAAAAAGGATGGATGCAACTCGATTTAGAGCATGGGATTAAATCCTTGCTGCCTGATTTATCTCTGCAAGAGCTTCAAATACAACTTTGTGAGTTAAAAGCTTTATTAACTCGGTTAAGATTAATACATGTTCCCCATAATAATGATGAGATACCGGGATGAGTTCTGCTTCAGCACATCACAATGAGCGATTTTTAGATCAGGTGCATAATCCTGCTTTTTTGCAAGATCTAAGACAACAAATGATTAAATTTGCTGTTCTACAGCTTTCATCATTGCCACAGGCAGAAGACGTCGTGCAGGAAGCATTGGCAAGCGCATTTCAACACTTAGATTCTTTTACAGGCCGTGCTGCTTTTAAAACTTGGGTTTTTGCAATTTTAAAAAATAAGATCATTGATCTGATCAGGCAAAAATCACGATTGGTCAGTATGAGTGAGCTCTTTAAAGATGAGGAAAGTGAACTCAGCATTGATGCCTTATTTGATGCTTCAGGTCATTGGCATAAATATGAAGCTCCACACGCCTGGTTAGGTCCAGAAGAAATGATGGAACAACAAGATTTCTGGATTATTTTTGATGCCTGTCTTAATCATTTACCTGCCAAATATGCACAAGTATTCATGCTGCGCGAAGTGATTGAAGTAAATTCCAGTGAAATATGTGAGAAGCTTGAACTGACAGTGTCACATTTTAATGTACTGATGTATCGCAGCCGAACTCGACTGCGAGAATGCCTAGAAAATAAATGGTTATTGCAGGAGGATTGCTCATGTTGACCTGTCGTCAAGCCACGCAACTGTTATCTGAAAAGCAAGATAGGGCATTGTTGTTGCGAGAGCAGAGCAATTTACAGCTGCATTTATTGACCTGCCGTTCATGCCGCCGTTATGGAAAGCAGATAAAGACTTTATCTCAACTTTCAAAAGAATTTAAAAAATTTGATCAATGATTTATTTCATTTTATAACTTTGACCCATTATATCTCTGGTCTGAGCTTTTTATTTTCAGCTAGAAAAATAGTTGCAAGATAAGCCTATGTTTTTAATAGTTTTGTATTAAGATGAATAATTATAAATTAGGCTTCACATAAACTTCATATCGAATTTTCTACAATGATAAATATAAAAAAAGATGGGTCAGGAAGAATCAATGTTTAAGTTTTTTCTGGGATGGGTGGATAGTTGGTCCTTAAATAACGCTTCTAGATTAAAAGAAGGGTCAGGTCCTCATATCAATAAAGATACGAAAATCCAATGGGTGAGAATTCTTCCTTTTATCTTATTACATCTTGCTTGCTTCGCAGTATTCTGGGTGGGCATTTCTTGGTTCGCTGTCATTTTTATGCTGACCTTTTATCTGGTGAGAATGTTTGCAATTACCGCATTTTTTCATCGTTATTTATCCCATAAAACTTTTCAAACCTCACGACCAGTACAATTTATATTTTTGCTTATAGGGACAATGAGTGCACAGCGAGGACCATTATGGTGGGCTGCACATCATCGTTATCATCATCGTTTTACCGATACGGCACAGGATCCTCATTCATCTACACACGGTTTCTGGTATAGCCATATCGGCTGGTTTTTAAATGAACAGAACGTTTTAACCCGTAAGGATGCGATTAAGGACTGGCTCAAGTTTCCGGAGATTGTCTGGCTAGATCGTTTTAGTTTGCCAGTGGTGCTAATAACTGCCTTTATCATTTATTTATTGGGCGAATGGTTGGCTGTATCCCATCCCAGTTTTGGGACCTCTGGACCGCAACTATTGGTCTGGGGATTCGTTATATCAACTGTACTCTTGATTCATGCAACCTTATGCATTAATTCGCTTGCGCATTTATATGGCAGCAGAGATTTTGATACACCAGATAACAGTCGTAATAACCTTTTTTTATCAATCCTCACTTTAGGGGAGGGTTGGCACAATAACCATCATTATTATGCAGGTAGTGCCAGACAAGGTTTTTTTTGGTGGCAAATTGATATGACTTATTATGGTTTAAAGCTTATGTCCTGGTGTGGTCTGGTCTGGGGTATAAAGCCTGTACCTCCTAAGATATATAAAAAAACTAAACACATTCTTAAAATCAATCCAGTAAAAATTCAGAGTAAGGAATCCTCATGAAAATTGCAATTGTTGGCTCTGGTATCGCAGGGCTATATGCGGCATGGAAACTCTCGCAAGAGCATGAGGTCACTTTGTTTGAAAAAGAAAATTATTTTGGTGGACATACCGACACCCATGCGTTGTGGATTGATCATCAAAATGTCGCTGTTGATAGCGGATTTATTGTTTTTAACGGCGTTAATTATCCCTTATTCAGTGCAATGCTGAGAGAGTTGGGAGTAAGCACGCAGCAAAGTGATATGAGTTTTTCTGTGAATAATCAAGTGACAGGACTACTGTACAATCCTTCAAAAAAATGGTCATTACTGGTTCGGCCACAAAATTTTATCAATCAAAACTTTCGGGTAATGCTATCGGATTTATTCCGATTTTATCGAGAAAATAAAGAGATTGATATCGAAGAGCAGGGCGCTGATCTATCGATTGAAGCATATTTGGATCTTCATGGTTATTCAAAGGTCTTTAGAGAGGAACATTTATATCCGATGTGCGGTGCGCTTTGGTCAAGCCCTGTCGATCAGGTAGGGAATATTCCCTATAAATTCGTGGTAAGTTTTTTTCAACATCACCGGATGTTGCAAATAAAAGACAGACCGCAATGGCAAACGGTCAAAGGTGGCTCAGCTTCTTATATCCGAGCAATTCAAAAAGCATGTCCATCGATCATTTGGAAAAAAGCAGGTGTTCAGAATGTAGTACGTGAAGCGCACACGGTCACGATAATCACTGATCAGGATAAGGAGATTTTTGACTGGGTTATTTTTGCTACCCATGCGGATGACACTTTAAGACTGTTGAGTGATGCTTCAGATATAGAGCGTGAAATCTTAGGATGTTTTAACTATCAAGATAATTATATGGTTGTGCATAACGATCAGTCCATTATGCCCAAAGCACGTTCCCAGTGGGCAAGCTGGCATGTCCATGTCACACCTCAATCTTCAACTGAACCACAGTCACAGAGTGCGAAGGCCCATTATGGTTTTACCTACTGGATGAATCGCTTGCAGAATTTAAAGTGCAAAACTCAGATTTTCTCTACCCTGAATCCGAATACTTCGATTGCCAAAGACAAGATTTATATTGAGCGACATTATCGGCATCCTGTGTTTAATAAACATGCACTTGAGGCACAATCGCGCTGGAAAGAATTAAATGGCAAAAATCGAAGTTCTTTTTGCGGTGCCTATTGGGGCTGGGGCTTTCATGAGGACGGTGCTAAAAGTGCTGAACTTGTCGTAGAAGCTTTATCTGGTATTGATGAATAAACAGGGGAACTCACATGCTTGCAGCTCCGCTCTCCATTGCAAAAGCCCAGATTAGACATCGACGGTTTCATCCGAAGGTGCATGATTTTCAATCTATGCTTAGCTATTTGTGTTTTGATCCTGATCGTATGCATGAACAGCTTGAGCATTCATGGTTATGTTCAACATCACACTGGAGTGTGCTGAACCTTTATGAAAATGATTTTTTAAAGGGTTATACCGGAAGCATTCGAGAAAAAATAAATAAAATTGTACTCCAGCACGCCCATGTAAAGTTGCCCGAACAATCTGAAATCCGTGTATTGGCTTTACCCAGAACGATGGGCTTTAGCTTCAATTCTGTCATCTTTTACTTCGTATTTAACCGACAAAAACAACCCGTATTTATATTAAGTGAAATTACCAATACGCCTTGGAATGAACGGAAGGTGTATGTTCATGATTGTCAGGAAAAGTTACAACAACATGGCTCTTATCAGGGGTATGAATTTAAATTCGAGAAAAGTTTTCATGTGTCTCCATTTATGCCGATGGATATCCATTACGCATGGCGATTCAACTTTTCAGATACGCAAAATGTCATTTATATGCAGCTGTATCATTCAGACAAATTGATTTTTGATGCAACCATGCAGTTTTCGTTAACACACATCACACTTCCTTCACAACTCAATCATTATGCTATTAATCATCTCTTCGAACCTTTCAAGATGTTAGCTTCAATTTATATCCAGGCATTTCATCTGTGGCGAAAGAAGGTTCCATTTTATCGACACCCTAAAAAAGATAAGGATTTACAATAAAATGATGAAAACACTTATTTTAGGGGAACAAGATTCCCTGCCATTGGTGCTTCGAAGCCTGCTTAAACTTCGTCATGGCCAGATTCATTTTCGGGGCGAATGGCGTGGTACGGTTGGGGAAGCCTCGGACCTTGAAGCAACTATAACTGTTCATAATAAGAAATTAATTGATCTTATTTTTAAAAACGGAGTGCTTGGTGCGGCTGAAGCTTTTATGCTGGGATATTGGAGTAGTGAGCATCTGGTTGAAACGATCCAGATATTGGCAAGAAACCGCGATGTTCTCGATAAGATCAATCAAAATGTGATTTCACAGGCGAGTCAGCTGATTTTAAAGGCGTGGTACAAAAGCCGGAAAAATTCCGTGGCGGGGAGTCGTCAAAATATTGCCGAGCATTATGATCTCAGCAATGATTTTTTTAAGCTATTTCTGGATTCATCCATGATGTATTCCAGTGCAGTTTATCAACATAAAGAAATGACTTTAGAGCAGGCTTCAGATTATAAGAAGGAGCTGATTTGTGAAAAATTGCAATTAAAATCCATGGATCACTTGGTGGAAATCGGAAGTGGCTGGGGTGGCTTTGCGATTTATGCTGCCCAGCACTATGGCTGTCGGGTGACCACAATTACGATTTCTCAGGCTCAGTATGAGGAGGCGAAACAACGGATTGCCGATGCCGGTTTAAGTCATCGCGTAGATGTACAGCTTAAAGACTATCGTTTACTACAGGGTAAATTCGACAAACTGGTATCAATTGAAATGATTGAAGCGGTGGGTGAGCAATATCTTCCAACCTATTTCAGTCAATGCCGATCACTATTAAAACCCCATGGTCTAGGCCTGATTCAGGCCATTACGATTGAAGATGCCCGTTATAAAAAAGCACTTCAGACTGTAGATTATATAAAACGTTATATTTTCCCTGGAAGTTTTATTCCCAGCATCAGTGTCCTGACACAAGCCGCTTCAGAACAGAAATTAAGATTGAAGCATCTTGAAGATATCGGATCCAGCTATGCAGAAACCATTCATCAATGGCGCGAACGTTTTTTAAATGCAAGAGCAGAGGTTCTTGCTTTAGGTTTTGATGAGACGTTTATTCGCATGTGGGACTTTTATTTGTGTTATTGCGAGGGAGGATTTAAAGAGGGAGTGATTAGTGATGTTCACCTGTTATTTGAAGCAAGCCCTTATTGAGTCTTTGGGATAGATCAGGGAGGCAGTGATGTTGTTGCAATTGTTTTTACTTGATGCCGTCGTGATGACCATTTGCTGGTTTTGGGCAAGCTATAATCGTCGGGCAGGCATCGTTGATGTGGCCTGGAGCTTCTGTATTTTCATCAACATCGTGATCACGGCTTGGTATATTGATGTCGCGCCGACGCAGGTCAGATGGTTTATTGGTGTTTTCAGCTCCGTCTGGTTCTTGCGTTTGAGTCTACACCTGTTTCGTCGCTATGCCGTGGAGTACGAAGAAGATCGCCGTTATGCCAATATGCGTGAGGCCATGGGTAAATTCCAGCACTTAGGTTTTCTTGCTTTCTTTATCTTTCAAGCGGGTCTGGCCATATTATTTACGGTTCCCATGTGGAGTTTATTAAATGTACCCAGTTCTATCTGGTTAGCTGAAACAACAGATTATCTGATCATTGCCGGTTTGATTATGGGGTTTGCATTTATTGGTGAAGTGGTTGCAGACCAGCAACTCTATCGGTTTAAACAAAACATCCAGAATCGTGGCAAAACCATGGATCAGGGATTATGGCGTTACTCACGTCATCCCAATTATTTCTTTGAGTGGTTGCATTGGTTTGCATATCCAGTCATCGGTATCGCAGCAGGCTTATATAGCTTATGGATTTATCCTGTGTTGATGTGGTTTTTTCTGTATTACATTACCGGAATTCCATTCAGCGAACAGCAGGCATTAAAAAATCGGGGACAAAATTATCTCGATTATCAAAAAAGAACTTCGATGTTTATTCCGTGGAAACCCAAAGAGTAGGTACGCACATGGACTTTATTATTCAAAAATCATTAAAACTTGTAGAAAGTGGTCTGGTGCCAGACCCGGCAATTCGTGCTGCAATTCGCTCGTTAAGTAAAAAGCGTCTGATTCAGGAAGGGCGTTATGATCCTGAACAAGGGGCTCAACGCTATATGGATGTATTGCATATGCTCAAGCATAGCGCAATCGCCATTGAAACAGACAAGGCCAATGAACAGCACTATGAATTACCGACAGCATTTTTTCAGGCCGTACTGGGTAAACATCTCAAGTATAGTGCATGTTTTTTTGCAAACGACCAAACCACATTAGATGAGGCAGAAGCGCTTGCCCTACAAATTTATAGTGAGCGGGCACAACTGAAAAATGGACAACATATTCTGGAACTGGGTTGTGGTTGGGGCTCATTTACATTATGGATGGCAGAACACTATCCTGACTCGCACATCACTGCAGTTTCTAATTCCAGCACTCAGCGACACTATATTTTGTCTGAAGCAGCAAAGCGTGGGCTCAGGAATGTTGAGATCGTGACCTGTGATGTCAATGTACTTGAATTAAAACCACAGACATTTGATCGTGTGGTTTCAGTTGAAATGTTTGAACATGTTCGAAATTATCAACGACTTTTTGAGAAAATCCAATCCTGGCTAAAAGCTGATGGTATGTTGTGGTGTCATATCTTCTGTCATAGATTCCTGCATTATCCATTTGAAATAAAAAGTGAATATGACTGGATGTCACGTTACTTTTTTACCGGCGGATTGATGCCTGCAAGTTCTACTTTCCTGCATTTTCAAGATCATCTGGAGTTGGCACAGCATTGGCAGTGGTCCGGCATACATTATGAAAAAACAGCCAATGCCTGGTTAGACAATATGGATCGCCATGAGCAACAGCTCAAGCCACTTTTTGATGAGGTTTATGCTCAAGAAGCGGGGATCTGGTGGCAACGTTGGCGTATTTTCTTTATGGCATGTGCTGAACTGTTTGGGTTTGAGCAGGGGCAGGAGTGGGTTGTGGGGCACTTCCTGTTTAAAAAGAAAAACGTATAATTTAAAAACAACGCCAAGTAGATCAGCCTATGTTTAGACAGAATAAAAATGGTGAGGATAATCATCCGCTGAGCGAGATGTTTAACCGCCATTATTGGTTGCAAATTGGGCTGATTGCGTTATCTATCATTATTGGTATTGCCTGTAGTACATGGGTGATTAAAGGTTCTTTACTCAAAACTGCCCTTGAGCAGGAGATGGAACACTATTGGATGCGCGTTGAGCGTAATCCGAAAGCTGATTTACCGGATACTAAAAATTTGTATGGTTACCGGTGGCAAACCGCGATGCCTCCACCTGCTTTCCGGAATCAGCATTTGGAGCAGGGCGTTCATCGCGTGTTTGTCGATGGAAAAAATAGGATGACAGTTTACGGCGAACGTAACGGACAACACGTATTACTGGTGTTCGGTGAAAGTAATGTCAACAAGATCGTCTGGCTGTTTGGTTTGGCCCCGTTAATGTTCAGCTTAATTGTGCTGTACAGTATTTTATGGTGGTCAAATCGCCGGGCCAAACGGTATTTCTCACCCATTACCCGTTTGGCAAATGCCTTGGAGGATATTGACTGGGCACATCAAAATGCAGCAGCATCGCCGTTTCAGGACATCTATACCAATGGCAATCTGGAAGCCGAGTATTTAAAGCGGGCACTTGAACGCTATCATCAGGTGTTGAGCGAGTTTATTAATAGGGAAAGGGAATTTACCGGAGATGTCAGTCATGAACTGCGCACGCCTTTAACCATTCTGAAAGGCAATGTACAGCTTTGTCAGGCACGTTATGGGCAGAGTAAGGCTTTGGATCGTATTGCCAATACCATCGAAGATATGCAATTACTGGTCGATACCTTATTGGCGATCGCAAGAAATAACACCAGTACCTTAACGGCCGAATATTTGCCTTTATCTCCTCTTATTCAGGATCTGGTTAGCGATTTAGAGCCTTTTAACCGTAGTCAGGAAATTGAGATCTGTGTTCAGGTTGAGACTCCAGACTCAGCAAAAATGATCTATCCATCAATGACGAAAATGGTCCTGAGCAATATACTTCGTAATGCATTAAATTATTCGCAAGGTACGAAAATTCATATTATTCAACGTCAGAACAGTGTGGTTATCGCGGATAACGGGATTGGCATTACAATGCCTGATGACCTTAAAGTACAACAATTAAGTTCACAGCTCCAACTCACTCCCAAAGGTCACGGTATCGGTTTGCAGCTTGTCAGGAAGTTATGTGCTCAGTTGGGATGGAGAGTTGAATTATTCGACCGCCAATACTACTTAAGTACGCACCCTGATCTGCAATTAGAAAAAACGACAGGTCTGATTGTGGTGGTTTATCTGAATTAGCCAGGCTCAGTATCTAAAGCTATTTTTAAGCCCACACCCGAGATGGTATGAATCAGTTTTTGCTGAAACGGTTTATCGATCATTTTCCTAAGGTTATAGATATGACTGCGTAAGGCATCACTCTCAGGCTCTTCATCCCCCCAGAGCTCGATAATGATTTCTTGTTTGGTAATCACTTTTGGCGAGTTTCTCATCAAGATTTTAAGTAATTTAAATTGTATTCGGGGGAGGTCAATTGTTTGGCCTGCACGGGTTATAGTCTGCGTTGAACTGTCTAAAATCAGATCATGAATTTGGAATTTAGTGGTGGTTACCTCGCCACGAGAACGTTTGATCAATGCACGAATACGCATCACCAATTCATTGAAATCAAAAGGCTTAACTAAATAGTCATCGGTGCCAGCAGTAAAACCTTTTAACTTATCATTCAGCGTATCCCGTGCAGTTAACATAAGGATAGGCATATCTTTGCCTTCTGCTCTGAGCCATTCACATAAATCATAGCCCGAGCCATCAGGTAAATTAATATCCAGTAATAGCAGATGATAAGGCTGGGCTAATAAAAAATTTCTTGCCGAATTCAAGTTACGGGCATGATCAACAATAAAACCATGTTCTTCTAAAAACTCGCATACGGTGGCAGCAAGTTCATAGTGATCTTCCACCATTAGGACAAATTGACTGCTCATATTTATATTCAAGTTATTGATGAAGTAATTGTTGTTTCAATTTAGCATTAAATGGTGAATCACCAAACCAAATTTTAAAATATTGATTTGCCTGAGGATTAGTGATCGAACCTAATTTTTTTTGATTTAAACGCAGGCTCAGGGTACTGCTGGATTGCGTATAATTCAATGAATAAAGATCTCCCTTTTTGACGGGCTGGTACAGCATTGTAATTTGATTTAATACGGATTGATCTGAAAAATTGGCCACATTCTTTCTTAGAAAGTAAGTGGCCGCTTTTTTGAATGCCCATTCAGGAATATCCCGTTGATAGAAAAAATCTAAACGAATATTTTGAGTTTCCCAGTTTTGCTGACAATCATCGGCATAATAGCTTACCGAACCGACCTTTTTTGCTGTGACCAGTAGGGGAGCCGTTTGACATAGTTGCGTATTTGCATGAACCTGGCTTAAAGATGCGATAAAACAGAAGAGGCCGAGTCCAGCTTTTGTTAAGTGATTATGCATTTCCAACCTCAACGATTTCTAGGCTATATATTTCATATTCAACAGACTTAAGCTTGTATAATTATGTGCTACTACGCTTTATTTGTTTGATTTTTAAGGTTTCTTAAAGGGTAAAAGTAAAGCGTAAGCATTCCCGACATAAGGTAAAGATCGGAACAAGCCATTCGCGGGGTCCCAATAATCTTGTTGAAAGACAATTAAGCCTTTTTCATCGATCTTAATTTGACTAATACCATAAGAAGACATGGTTTTTTTACGCCCCAACATTTTGAAGTCATATACCATATGCCAATGGATATAGGCAGAATCTTGTCGATGCGTTGCACTTATTAATGTGACAGAGACATTGCTGACGTGTTCGTTCATTCCTTCAAAATGTTTGATCAATTCTTTTTTGGTAGAGAACTGCGACAGCGTATCATTAATGTATAGATGATCTGCATAGAGTTGGCTGGCATTTTCGATAAAAGCAACCGTACCCATGGTATTGAATGCTGATACAAAACGTCGACCGATAAGCTGGGCTTGCTCATCATTTAATTCAACGCCTGAAATTTCTTTATTGGCCTTATCATAGTCAGCGCTGTAACTGGGTAAGCTTTTACAGGCAGCCAAGGATAATAGGGTCAGTGTGGATACGGTTACGGCTCTTAGAAATTTCATATTCACAAACCTTTTCATTTTTTTATAGCTTAAAATCTGAAGTGTGAATATGTTGTGAAATATGCGTGGTTGTGCATTAGGTTCATTCATGCAGCAAATCATAATATTTATCTAGGTAGGAGTGAGGGCTACCCACCGAAATGTGTAAGCTTGCATATGTGCCGTTACACTATGTATAACTTACTGGCTTCTCTCATAACATTGTTTCAGTATAGAACCAGATACTCGAATTAATAGGACAATGATCATGGCATTGAAGCATCGTATATTTTTAAAATATCTTTCTGTTTTCGGTTTCATAGCAAGTTCAGTTATCACAAGTGTGACTTTTGCCAGCTCGGAGCAAGCATGGAACAAACATGATCAGGAAATCAAAGCGGCGTGTATAAAAGCCAGTCAACTTAAAAATGTCAAGGCAGTGAGCAACGTCATGTTGTTTGATGATCGTGTCGGATATTCTGCACTGTTGATTCAAGGGAAATATCCTCAAGCACATATGAAAAACAAAATTGGTCAAGAGCTGTGTTTATGGAATAAGACTTCAAAGAAAGCTTATTTAAGTGAAGCCAACATAAAAGTAGGTTAAAACGATAAAGGAAAAATTGGAAAAATGTGGGATTTTCTACAAATAAAACAATGCTTTATTTGTAGAATTTAACTAATGGCATCTCCACCAAAATTTAATTCAGAGATGTTCGACTGAATGTAAAAAAAGCCTTTAAACTCAATGTTTAAGGGCTTTTTATTTGCCAGTTTGTCCGATACCATCTGAAATGATTTGACCTTGTTTTTACCTTCTCTGGCTATAATTATTGGAATATACGCTTTACCGTTCTTGGTGATCGGTTGCAATGAATAGAGATAAAATATCAAAAAATGGAGGCGGTCTCGCCCTTCTTCTGATCTATGAGCATTGATGTGAAGCGCAATAACTGAATTATATTAATAATGACTCAATATTAAATTTATTTTGTCCGGTTTTCGGACAAAAAACGCGTAAAGCGGTTTTTTTTCTATTCTCTTTATAGCTTTCAATAAACTTAAAAATTAGTTTATCCATTACCAGATGGAGATTAAGTTATGGAAAACTTAAAAATAAAAATTGTAATGTTTGGCTCAAAGTTAAAGAGCATGCCCCATATTGAAATGAAGCTTGTAAAGGATAGTACTCAGCATGGTATTGAAGCATCTAAAGCGATTGATATTAGGCAAACCGTAGTTAATCAATGGACCTAAGTGCTTAAAAGACTTGATTTAACTACATCTACAAGAAGATTGGAAAACGATTATTAGAATTTAAATTATGTTTTGGAGTGAAGTATGAGATTTAAAAAAGGATTTTTAGTATTCAGCCTGGGTTTGCTCTTTATAAATTTGGGATGCAAAGACAATGATAGGGCTGAAAATAGTGGTGCGGAAACTATTTATATGAATGGAAAAATTTATACCGCTAAAGATAAGGATTCTTTTCAGCAAGCTATCGCAATTGCCCATGATGGGACTATTATAAAAGTAGGTAATAATCAAGAAATTAAAAAAATTGCGGATAGCAATACAAAAATTATTGATCTTGAAAATAAAGTTTTGATGCCAGGTTTAATTGATAGCCATATTCATGCTTTAGCTTCCGGCGTGGAAGCCGTATTAGCCACCATGGATCGAGACGATACAAGCATCGATGTTTCCAGAGTAGAAGCAAAACTTAGACAATCGAGTCTGGATGGTACGGGTGTTGCTGGAGATGTGCTTTTTTTAAATGGCTTGTCGTCAGAATATTGGGAATTGTCTGATCAACTCTCCAATGTATTTAATAATAATGAATGGAAAAATCGCCCAATTGCACTAGTCGGTAGCGATCACCATACGGCATGGGCGAATCAAGCGCTCCTCAAAAAAGCAGGTATAGATGCGAATTTTATCCAGCAATTAAGTCCCGAAGATCAGCAAAATATTGCCCATGATGAAAAATTTGAGCCTACTGGATTTGTGATCGATTCTGGCTGGGATATGGTGAGTGATAAAATTCCCTCTGTGTCCCATGAACTGCTTTATAAAGGTTCTAAAGAAGCGATCCAATACTATAATCGTTTAGGCATTACCGCGTGGATGGATATTGCTGCAAATGCCAGTCCCAATAAGGGAATTACCAATATTAAAAATACAGAACAAACACTCGGGATGATTCCGATGTATAAAGAATTATCTCAGAAAGGAGAATTAACTGCGCGAGTTTCTGGGTTGCATGTCATCAACTCGAAAAGTACGCCACAAGTGTTTAACATCATTGAATCAATCAATCGCAAATATCAAAATATAGATAATTTTAATCTCATCGGTGTCAAAGTATTTGCGGACGGCGTATTAGAGTTCCCAGCTCAATCTGCTGCATTATTGGGACGTTATTCTAATAGTCATAAGCAAGGGACTTTGTTATTTGATCCAACTACTTTTAAGTTAGTTGTAGATGAAGCTGACAAGCGGAATATGCTGGTTCATATTCATGCAGTGGGAGATAGGGCTGTACAGGAATCCTTGAATGCAATTGAATATGCGCGGTCAAAGCGTCAGAGCAATGTTCCTCATAGCATTACTCATCTCCAGCTCGTAGATCCGAAAGACTATAAGCGTTTTAAACAAAATAATGTGATTGCTTCTATGCAGTTGGCATGGGCCTATGAAGACAGTTTTAATAAAGAATTGGTAAAACCTTATATTGATGCTGCTTCTTTTAAGGGGATGTATCCTGCACATTCTTTACTGGTTAACGGTGCAACAATTGCAGGTGCAAGCGATGCACCCGTTTCAACAGCTAATCCTTTTATTGCTATGGCGACTGCAATCACAAGAAAAGGAATTGAAGGGGATGTTTTAAACCCGGCCGAAGCGATTGATCGAGATTCTGTATTTAAGGCTTATACGATTAATTCAGCTAAAGCGCTGTATTTAGATAAAAGCATTGGCTCGCTCGAACCAGGCAAAAAAGCCGATATGATTTTAGTTGATCGAGATATTTTTAAAGTTTCACCGGCACAGTTGGCTGAAACAAAAGTGGTGTGGACTATTTTTAATGGGAAAAAAGTCTATCAACAATAACTTGGTTATTTAGGTATGGGATGGGCTGAAGAAAAGCAGTTCACCAAAGCTGATAGCAAACACAAAATAGCTGAATAAGATTTCTGTTCACTGGCTTGATGTGGATTATCTAAACTTTATAGGCTATGCATTGTGTTTTAATTACATTGGAATAACTTAGGCAAAGGACTAAAAATAATAAAAAGATGAATTTGGAGGTAGAAGTAGTCAAAAAACTCACTCGTTAAGAGTGGGTTTTTGATGGTTTAAATAAATATGTTCTAAGGTATTGTCGGCATAGCTTTTTTAACGGCATTCACAATCTTGTCAATGTTAGCTGAATAGACGCTGGGATAATCCGATTTGTCATTGATAATATAATGAATATTGGCCCCTTTATTTTGAGCTACAGAGACTAACCCATCACTGCTTGTTTGGGGACAGTTGGATCTTGTGCAGGTTGAGAAGCTTTAGTCAGAAAATTATGCGCTAAAGATATCAAGTTGTGAATAGATCACAATTTACATAACTATATAGGGAAGCTTTAAGTTTTAACTACAATCTGGCATGAAATGATGAATGGTGGAGATTAGTGTCAATTGTTCATTAATTTACTATGCTAATTTTATTTCAGTTTTAAGGTGGATAGGTTGGGTTGTTGATTTTATCAATGAACTCTATTTAAGCTATAAGGGGTTTAAAATGAGAAGGTTTATTTTGGTTGTAATCATTGCTTTATCTTTCACTGGCTGCTCGAATGCATCAAAAGTAGATCCTGAACTTGATAATATTGCTCATCTCATTTAATTGAAAATCAGCTTTAAATTGAAATTTTATTGTATTCGGTTTTTGAAGTTCATCATAAATATAAAACTCATAAAAAAGAGAGCCTTTATCAGCTCTCTTTTTAAGTTTGGTTATTTACTAAAGCAATAAAATCAAGAAGTTATATTATTCTATTAAAATAAACTAAAACTTCTCTCTCACCCAGCCATAAGCCGCAGCAAAGGGGAGTGCAGTTCTTGCTAAATAAGGGACATGCCACAAACCGCCATGATTGGCATTTTCCATAATCAGCTGTAAAGGATGTTCGAGCTGTGTTTCAGGATTGGTCGCACTCTCTGGATTATTTAAATCATGTACCCAGAGCGCTGCCATAATCGCATTTGTGGTTTCAGGACTAAAGGTTTCGACCTTAAACAGATCTGCACCTGAAAAAGCCGCTTTCAGGATTGGATTCTTCACCACCGAATGGGTGGTGGTAGAGGGCGCAATATTGATCACTGTTTTTTGACCACGCGCGCGGCTACAAATGGCAAACCACTGTTGCAGGCGTTTCGCGAGGGCATAGTTAGGTCCTTGCTCAATCACCATACAATCGGAAATGCCATATTTTTGGCCATTATCCGATTCAATCAGCTGCTCAATATTCGACTTAAAAAAATGACTTAAGGAAATATTATGAATCGATTTGGTTAGTAGCTTTTCAAGCAGTGGACGCTGTTGTATTTTTTGCTGGATCGACTGTACAACCGATGCTGGGATGGCGTAAATATCAGTAGGCGTTAGCATAAACATGATACTGCTATCTACTTTTTGACGGCTGACCTGTTCCATGATGCTGATCATGGCGATTGAAACACGCACATGTTTTTCACCATCCAGATACGCAATCCCAGCCAGATCTAAACTTTGCTCAAATGTAGTTAACCAGTTCGCAATCTCTGGTGTTTGAGTCAGGAGATTTGCACCGAGCTGCTTTTCACCATTTTCCAAGGTCATTTGTGGTGCAATAAGCGTGGCATTGCCTTGTTGAATGGTGCTGGTAATTCTTTGCCAGATTTTTGGATTCGGTAAATCAATCGCGACAATATTGGCACGCCATTTTGCTAACCAGCTTAAAGGCCCGGCTTCTGAGGCGGCACCGAAGAGCACCATGGTACGTGAGGACAAGTCAAACCACTCGGGATGAGCCTGTAACAGGCGTAGGGCTTTGGCATGACTAGGTTCGATAATGTGTTGCTGTTCCCAGCAGTCAATCTGCTTGAGTAAGGCTTGGCCTTGCAGTTTTTGCCCTTTAAAGGGAATAAACCAGGGTTCAATGCTAGGATCGCCTGTTCCTTTGAGCACATAGCTTTCAAAAGGCTGGTCTTTAAAATCGGCCATCGCCTGTTCTAAAGAAGTTTGCTGACCAGCACGATGAAAATTAAAGGACTTTTTCGCTGTATCCAGCCCGTGTTGAGCAATCCGTAGAGGATGTTGAACAGAACGAATACCTGTTTTCACTAGTTCTTCAAAATAAACCGGATATTTCTTTCTCCAGTTCTTTTCGGCTGTTAATTCTGAGGCATAAGGTGAATCAACACTTTTCAGTGCGGCATATAAGATATTCTTTGCGGTGGCTGTTGTGCTGGGCTTGTTTTTGCCAGATTGAATCGGAAATTGTATTCCATCCATATTTGACGATGATTTATTACTCAATGCGCTGCTCCAATCTACTGAATGCTAAAATTCAAAAAAGTAGAGGGACTCTTTGTCTCATCCATATTTATATTTCCAGCATAAGTCGAAATGATGAAATTAAAAATAGCGGAAAATAGGGCAATTCATCACGATTTTGGAACAGCATAAAATGGAGAAAAAAGACCAGATCACACATTAAAAATAGTAATTACAGCGGCTTAGATGCAGGATTTGGCTTAATTCTGTTTGACCCCGATAGGTAAAATGTTACTTTGGATGTGCTACAAACACTTTTAACTGACTGTTTAGAGTAAATCACATATCATATTTTGGCTTAAATTCATGCAGAACATGATTACTTAAGTCCCTTTAAATCTTGCATAGCAAATGAATATCTTCAGGCTCGAGTTGCCATAGCTTCTGATCGGGTTTATCCAATAGTTCTGCGCCATGTTTTAGATAAAAATCAACGGTTCGTTTGCTAGGCGTTGCAGAAATATACAGCTCGTTTCCACCCAGTTCTATTGCAGCGTTTTTTGCTGCCTGCATGAGTTGCGCACCTATGCCTTGGCCTTGCTGATCGGCATCAACATAAAAGTAGTGCAGAAGTCTGGCTGCGGGGTAATCTTGAATGTGTTGATTCGAGATCACGCAAATGCCGACCAGTCTTGCTTGCAGGTTAAAAGCTCCGATGAATGCGGCATGCTCATGGTAGAGCTGTTTTAATTTCGGCGGATCATTTTGTAGATGGTAAGCATCCCAATGTTGTACATCATAAAAGCAGTCCACCAGTTGTAATGTCTGTTGTTTGACATAATTTTGGGTGATCAGTTCTCGCCGATTAATCTGTTGCCAGATCAAGTCAATTTCTGAATATTGAAGCGGTCTTAAAATAATAGTGATAGTGTTTTCCTTGTCATACTATTTATTTATATTTTAACGGCTAAGCTATGCTTTAAACAGTTTATTTACATTAGAGACAATCTGTTAAGCAAATCAGCTATACCTCTCCTATAGATCAACTTATGCTATCTGTAGTCATTAAAATAACAAGGAAAATCTCTGATGTCTTTACGGTTGATCTTCTCCCTGACTGGAACCGGTCTGATTTTGATATTTTCAGGCTGTACGCCATCTTCAAAATATTCAATTGCCGATAGTTTCGGCCCACAGCCCATTTTACCAAAACCTCAAACCAGCCTGATCCCGACGGTTAATATTGCTCCGGCCAAAGGCTGGCCGAAGGGCAAAATGCCCACTACGGTTGAAGGGCTGAAAGTTCAGGCTTTTGCCAGTGGACTGGATCACCCAAGATGGTTGTATGTATTGCCAAATGGTGACGTGCTAGTGGCAGAAACCGATGCGCCGCCTAAACCGGAAGACAGTAAGGGTATTCGTGGCAAAATCATGAAAATGGTGATGAAACGTGCCGGTTCATCATTACCCAGCGCTAACCGCATCCGCTTATTACGGGATACCAATGGTGATGGTATCGCAGATCAGAATATGGTTTTTCTACAGAATTTGAACTCACCCTTTGGCATGGCCTTGGTAGGAAATATGCTTTATGTGGCCAATACCGATGCGCTGATGCGGTATCCCTATCAGGAGGATGCCACTCAAATCACGGCGAAGGGCACCAAGGTGCTGGATTTACCCGCCGGTCAGCTCAATCATCACTGGACGAAAAATGTAATTGCCAATCCACAGGGAAGCAAACTCTATATCACTGTCGGCTCGAATAGTAATGCCGGGGAGAATGGTCTGGATCAGGAACAGGGACGGGCACAGATTCTGGAATATGATATTGCTACTGCCAAAGTAAGGCCTTATGCAACTGGACTGCGTAATCCGAATGGCATGGGTTGGCAACTACAGGGCGGACAACTCTGGACAGTGGTTAATGAACGGGATGAACTCGGTAGTGATCTGGTTCCAGATTATATGACCTCAGTGAAAGAGGGAGCGTTTTATGGCTGGCCATATAGCTATTATGGCCAACATGTCGATAAACGGGTCAAGCCACAAAATCCTGAGCTGGTGAAGCGGGCACTTAAACCTGACTATGCCTTGGGTAATCATACCGCATCTTTGGGTTTGGCATTTTATGCGACCGAACTTATGCCACAGTATCGCGGTGGTGCATTCATTGGGCAGCATGGGTCATGGAATCGAAAACCGCATAGTGGATACAAAGTCGTTTTTGTGCCTTTCCGAAATGGACAGCCTTCGGGTCAACCGCAAGATGTGCTGACTGGTTTCTTAAGTGAGAAAGGCGAAGCTTATGGTCGTCCTGTGGGAGTGGCGATTGATTTTTCTGGTGCACTTTTAGTCGCTGATGATGTCGGCAATACGATCTGGCGAGTCTCGCCTGTTGCGCAAACCACCTATGAAAGCCCAACGCAAAAGTATCGGCAGTAACTTAGATTTATGATTTAAATTTTACTTGGTGCTATCCAAACTGTCGTTATTCATATAAAGTTTATATAAAATACATCTTCATTGTAAAACATTACAAATCTACTAAACTTTTCGTTCCATACTCAGTGGGACATAACAACATCAAGGATAGCGTCATGCCACAGTATTTGCGTATCGCTGATAATATTTACAGGCATTTTGAGGAGGAGAAAAAGTTTCATGCTCCGCTGCAAGATTGCCTAAATTTCATTGTTAAACAGTTACGTGAAGAACTTAAAGATACTGACTTAAAATTATTGTATAACTACATCGATTTTGTGGAAGGTTTTCAGGACAGGCCGACCAAAGACCATATTTGTATTGATGTCAGTTTAGTCCCCAACTATAAGAATAAAGATGAGTTTGTGCTGTGGTTAGCAGGATTTATTGAACGTATCACAGAAGGTGGGGTAAAGAGGCTGCCACCCATCCATGAAGAAATACCGGCAGAGTTTACATTTGAACGTGACCTGAGCATTATTCTGGATCAGTTGAAAACCAGTTCTGCTGAACAGATCAAATCCTATTTTGAAAGTGATGAATTTAAGAATAGTTAAATTTAAAAAGCATAGATTAATCAGATACTGATTATTCTGCTAATTTTTCAAAAGGCTTCTAAGAGGCCTTTTTTTATTGTGTGTTATTTAAGAACTCATTTTTAACTTGCAGATCGCATCCACTACGTTATTTAAAATTTTGCATCTCGTACATGACAGTATGGGTTGAAAATTAGCGCTAACCATAAAAACGGGAATAGATAGACGGTTATGTATAGTTTGTGTGACGCATTATGTATTTATAAAATAAAGCGTGATATAAATAGCGCATTAACGATAAGCTTCTTTGATGAATGTCTATATCGTAATCCCATGTTCTTCCCCAAGAGCTTGGGATTTTTTTTATGTGCAAATTAATCTATGGCAGAATCAGAAAGCACAGTGTGGATCAGGAGGGGAGATATAAAGGAAAAGGATGAGCAACTGTTGTCGAGTTGAATGAAAGCATCTGGAGAACTGGTCTAAACACGGATCCTCCAAATGAGTTCACTGGTATGAAA
This sequence comes from Acinetobacter sp. 'aerobic (ED)', assembly GCF_904886855.1. Taxonomy (NCBI): domain Bacteria; kingdom Pseudomonadati; phylum Pseudomonadota; class Gammaproteobacteria; order Moraxellales; family Moraxellaceae; genus Acinetobacter; species Acinetobacter sp. 'aerobic (ED)'. The sequence continues at coordinate 406,572 of NZ_CAJHGI010000002.1, read as the reverse complement.
TATTATTTTTTTTGCTTAAAACGGTATTTGCATTTCAGACAGCGATAGTCCTGAAAAATATTTTTGTCGACCATGACACCTGCCTTTTTCCCGAACATATTGCCAATCACGCCCCCTGTGATCCCTGCACTGATCGCGCCAACAAAAGTACCGACCGTACCGCCAACAATCACACCTAAGGGACCAGCCACTGTACCAATTGCTGCACCGATGGATGCACCACCTGCAGCACCACCGACCGTACCTGCTGTCGTTCCTGCGGCTGTCAGTAACACACCACCTGTAGTTTTCAGTAATTTGTCATGATTACGTGTTTCCACTTCGGTAGAACCACATTTCGGGCATAGTATAGGTTTGTCCATAAAACTATCCTGTTTTCTCTATTGATAACGACATTCAGTGTATTGAGCAATTGCCGATAGCACTGGGTCAGGCTCAATTCTAGCTGATCGCTGCAATAAGTATTTATAGTTCATGTAAATACTTTTACCCTTATCCTGACACCCTTGATTTGAATCTTTTAAGTTCACAGTAGAACTGCGGAAGAATAAGGTGAGAGAGGAGTCCTTATTCTTCAGTAAAAATAATAGGCTATGCAACCTAAGCCAGATTAGCTCAGGACTACAGCGTTGGCTTCGATCATTAGCTCTAATTCCTGACCCAGTTCGAGCGCAAGCTGTTCGGCTTTGGCATAAGCATCTGCGACAGACTGACGATGTCGATCATCCGCAAATTCCTGATATTCGGAGGCAATTTCATAAATTTTGTCAACTCCCAAATATTTGCTGACGGTGTGCAGATGGGGCACCAGATGGTTCATCTGCGCTCTGATTCCACCTTGTTCAAAACCAAATTCACCACTTGAGGTGATAATCAGCAAGGTTTTACCAGACAAGGTTGGCTGTAAAGGAAAATCACCCCGTGTAAGATCAAAATCAAAGGTCTTGTTTACCCGGGCAATTTGGTCAAACCAGGCTTTGAGTTGAGCTGGCATGCCATAGTTATACATTGGTGATGAAATAATGATGAGATCAGCAGCGACAATTTCAGCAATCAACTGATCAGAAAGCTTGAGTAAGTCATGTTGTTGCGCCGTTCTATTTTGTTCTGGGGTAAATGCAGCTCCCATCCACTCCTGAGTAATAAAAGGCGGTGGATTGATACCGACATCACGATAAATATATTCACCTATGGCATATCGTGTTTTCCAGGTTTGGATAAAGTGATGGGCAATATTCTTTGAAATGGAATTATGGTTCGGGTTGGGATTATTGGCCGCACGGATACTGGCATCGATATGTAAAATGGTACTCATGTGATCGGACTCTACTGCGTTCAAGATGACACCATTCTGGAATGATACAGAGCGCTAGACAAACGAATAAATTACAGCTATAGATGAGTTTGGTTCATCTATGTATTTCAATGGGAGTGATTCATGCAGGTTTCGCTACAGGCATTAAAAGCATTTGAGTCAGCCGCGCGTTTAGGTAGTTTTAAACTGGCGGCTGAGGAACTTTCACTGACACCGACAGCGATTTCACATCATGTTGCCAAGCTTGAGCATCGGCTAAGCGTTGATTTATTCCATCGCGAAGTCAGAAAAATTGTACTCACCGAAGTCGGTGCAAAATTCGCGAAGCAGATTTCAGCAGGATTTAGAAGTATTGAGGAGGCAGTAGAGCAGATCAGTCTGGCAAGTCATGTGGTGAACGTGGCCACGACTTCATCTTTAGCGGCTTTGCTTTTAATACCAGCCCTGCATGAATTTTCTTTGATTCACCCCGAGATTTCTGTAGAGGTTTCAACAGGGGAGAGCTTGGACAATCAAGTTTATTATTTGTCTGTACGCTTGGGCAATATTGCGTCTGTGCCTGCCTCCGAGATTATACGTTACGAAACATTTAATCTGTTCGGCCGAGCACAGCTTGATCTGCTTACTGCTGGCGATGAACCGATGCTGATTTTCACCACAACCTGGAAAAACAAGGCATTGGCTGCGCCACCTTTGGAGGAATGGTGTGCACTAAATGGCATAACGTCGTCAAATATTATCGTGAAAACTTTTGATCAGGAGCTGTTTGGTATTCAGGAAGCACTGGCTGGCAATGGATTTGTGTTTGCTTCTACCACCTTAATGAGCCGATTGCTGAAACTGAACCAGCTCCAGCAATACCAGACCAAACCCATCCAGTCCGAACTATGTTATTACATCCCAAATAAAGAAAAAGTGAGCAATCGTAACACTCGCGATTTGATGGCGTGGCTGGAACAAAAATTAAATGAATGATTTCGGTTCAACCTCCATATTTGATGATTGCTCATCAATGATTGCGTTTAAACCCGTCACAGTCTGAATTCAAGGCAAGAAGGTTTCTTGTAAATAACTCCACAACATTTTGCCATCAATTTCTTCAATCAATGCACAAGAACGACGGATCAGAATACCTGAATCTTTGGTATGTTTTTCGGTGTAGGTCAGTACGATCGCATCAGGTTTTTGCATCAGGATCTGTTCATCATAGATTTCAATCTGGATATCTGGCATCTTGCCCTGATTGTTGGCAAATAGGCCTTTCACTTGTTCGAAAGAAATACGTTTACCAGCCGCACCGACCATTTCAAAATGATCAGCAAAATAGTCAATCAGTTGGGGAAGGTCTTGTTCTGAGTGTTTGCCGCTAAAAATTTTTTCGATCAAGACGTGCATGCTATGGATGCTTTCGATTGCCTGTTCTTTGTTAAGCGCCATGTTCATTTCCATTGAAAATTAATTATCTCGTGTTATTTTAAAACAAAAATAAATGTAAAATTCAATATCATTTTAAAATAAATTTAGATTTCTTCTTTTGGGGCTGAATCTACATTTAACTTTTTTCTTTAAAGAACAGCTATTTTTTCAGTCGCTTAGCAGCATTTGAACTGGTTTTAAATCCTGATTTTACCTTCAAATGAATAATATTGCGTGCTGAATGGGTAAAAAAGGTATAACTTTATACCTAAAATATTATGGAAAATTCCATGTAAAAATAATAATTATAGGAGGGAGAAATTAACCTTATTGAAGCTGAGCCAGAAAAGGAGATGAATTCTGGTGATTACATACTTCAATAGGCAGACACATGAGAACAATGACATGGACAAGGAAGCAAAATGGATACGCACTCAACCGAGCCAGCACGTGCTCACTCAAATCTATACGCCTGGTATGTGGTATTACTGTGCATGCTGGCCTATATCTTTTCATTTATCGACCGGCAAATACTGGCGCTGATGATTGAGCCGATCAAGGCCGATCTGGGTCTTTCCGATACCCAGTTCAGTCTACTCCATGGTTTGGCCTTTTCATTGTTTTATGCCTTTATGGGCTTGCCGCTGGCCTATCTGGCGGACCGGTTTTCACGTCCAAAAATTATTGCCATCGGGGTGGTGTTCTGGAGTATTGCGACCGCATTTTGTGGTCTGAGCAAGAATTTTATCCAACTATTTTTAAGCCGTATGGGCGTCGGTGTCGGCGAGGCTGCTTTGTCACCCGCAGCTTATTCGATGTTTAGCGATATGTTTAGCAAGGACAAGCTGGGACGCGCTGTCGCCGTGTATTCGATTGGTTCCTTTGTCGGCGGTGGGATCGCTTTTTTGGTCGGTGGCTATGTGATTGGCTTGCTGAAAAATATGGACAGCATCATAGTTCCGGTATTTGGTGCACTCAAGGCTTGGCAAGCAGCATTTATTATTGTGGGGCTGCCTGGGGTATTTATCGGTTTACTGGTGTTGTTGACGGTGAGAGAGCCGCAGCGTAAAGGCCAGCGTTTAAATGCGCAGGGGCAGGTTGAAAAGACCAGCATGAAGGATGCGTTTAAGTTTATCAAAAAGCATGGGCGTACCTTTAAATGCCATTATTTAGGTTTTACCTTTTATGCAATGGCCTTGTATTGCCTGATCAGCTGGTCACCCGCATTTTATATGCGTAAGTTTGGATTAACCCCGACTGAAGCAGGTTATATGCTCGGTAGTGTGCTATTGGTGGCTAATATTCTAGGCGTATTTTGTGCGGGTTGGCTCAATGACTGGTTTATTCAGAAGGGTCGTAAGGATGCCCCGATGATCACCGGTGTGATTGGGATTGTCGGTTTAGTGATTCCGATCATGGTGTTTACGCAAGTGAATGAGTTATGGCTATCGGTGGTGTTTCTAGTACCTGCGATGTTCTTTGCTTCATTCCCGATGCCGATTTCTACCACAGCCATGCAAATGCTGGCGCCAAACCAGTTACGTGCACAAATCTCAGCAGTATTCTTGTTGATCAGTAATCTGGTTGCGGTCGGGATTGGTACCACATTGGTGGCATTGATTACCGATAAAGTGTTTGAAAATCCATTGATGGTCGGCACGTCCTTATCGATTGTCGGGACGATCTCTTGTGTATTGGCCTTTATTTTATTGAAAAAAGGCTGTCAGGCATTTAGCGATAGTATGCAGCAGGAACATGCTTCTTGATCTGACCTGAGTGCAAGTACAAAGCCCATTCTTTTGTAATGGGCTTTGTACTTTGCTCGAGAAATCCATAACAAGGGAGTGAAGTGATGCACGCGACATTTAAACTGGATCATTTGCATTATCTGGATGAGTTTTTATTATTTCAGTCCAGTGATTACCAGACCATTAAAGATCAAATCAGTCATTATCTCTGCCCGCATCGTTTTGATGTTGAGACCCAACAGCCGCTGAACACGCGCCTGAATGGTTTTAGCTTTGGCAATGCGGCGCTGTACGATCTGAAATATAGTGCACCGGTCATCATCTGTATTGATGACAGTTCGAGTTTTTACCTGTTCAGGATCACCCTGGAAGGGCAATGTCAGGTCGGGGGCACAAATCAGCAACTGCTACAATCTGCAGGCATTATGTCGGTGACTCATCCGCATACCCGACAGCAGATTGTGACCAATCAGCATTGCCGCAATATTATTTTAAAATTACCCCAACAGGAGATCGAAACCCAGCTGTTTAAAATGCTGGGCCATACCAGTCAGGCGCCCGTCTGCTTCGATAGTGGTCTGTCCTGTACCGCAGAAGGGATGAGTGCCATTGTGGAAACGCTGAATTATCTTTGTCATGCCTATCATAATATCCATAACTGGAGCTTTATCTCAGCCAGTTTTACTCAATACCTGATCGAGCTGATTTTGCTTAAAATCCCCAATAATTATAGTGAGCAGCTGAATGCACAGCGTCAGCAGCTTGTGCCAGGCTATATCAAAAAAGCGCAGCAGTATATTCAGGACAATCTGCATCAAGCGATTTCGCTAGCGACGCTGAGTCAATATTGTGAGGTGTCGATCCGCAGTCTACAAAAGGGCTTTAGCCAATATCTACAGCAGACACCCGTTGAATATATTCGTGAGCAACGATTGGAACGGATACATTTGGCTTTGCAGCAGGCACAGACAGATGAAACCGTCACCGATATTTTACTGGATCATGGCATTCAGAGTTTTGGACATTTCTCTACCTTGTATAAAAAGCGCTTCGGCTGTCTGCCTTCACACACTTTAAAAATGACTCCTGTACAACTCAGTGAAATACGGTCGTAAATGGAATAATCACTGCGTATTTGGATAAGCCGGTTTAGGCTGACCGTTCTATGCTGAATGACAAATCAATTCAATCAGCAGGAATGCACATGAAAATTACAGTACTCGGTGGTGGACACGGATGTTATGCCGCAGCAGCAGAGATGGCAGAAAAAGGCCACGAGGTGGTGTTATGGCGTCGTGATCGTGAGGCTTTGCAACAGCTGGCAGCAACTGGTGAACTCAAGATTAAAGATTATCAGGGCGACCGTAGTGTGACGGTCGGTTTTGAGCGGAGTCAGATTAATCTGACCGATGATTTACAACACGCCATCCAGCATGCCGAGTTGGTCATTATTCCTTTGCCCGCAACCACACATCTAGATTTAGCGCAGCAAGCCGCACCTTTCTTTCAAGCAGGACAGGTGGTGTATTTACCGCCCGCAACCTTTGGTAGTTTTATTTTTGCCAAAGCCATGCGTGAGGCAGGTAACACTGCTCAAGTGGCTTTTGCCGAAACCGGCACCTTACCGTATCTGGTACGTAAGCACGGCGTCAATCAGATCGTGGTGAGTGGCTATGCAACCCGTTTACCAACGGGGGTATTCCCAAGCAGCTTGTCCGAGCATGCATTTCAAATTTTGAAACAGGCCTATCCAAGTGTTGAGCCGATTGAAGACAGTCTCAGCGGTGCCTTGATGAATGCCGGACCGATTATTCATCCACCGTTGATTTTGATGAACGCGGGGCCACTGGAACATTTCGAGACTTGGGATATCCATAATGAAGGCACGCAGTCTTCGATTCGCCGTGTCACCAATCAGCTCGATGCCGAACGTATGCAGGTTCGGGAAGCATTGGGTTATGCTGCACCGCATTTTCCTTTAGCCGATCATTACAATAAAGACGGTGAGGGAGATGAATGGATGTATGGCCGTGGCGCGCATGGAAAATTGACAGATAGCGGGGACTGGCGTGAGGACATTGACTTACAGACACATCGTTACATGCTGGAAGATACGCGTCTGGGGCTATCCTTTCTGGTTTCAGTGGGACGTTGGGCTGGTGTCGCGACACCTGTAGCGGAAGGGCTACTGAATATTGCGTCTGCGGTCACAGGCAAAGATTTGTATCAGGATGGGCGGACGTTTGAGAATCTGGGACTCGCCGATAAAAGCAAGGCTGAGTTGCAAGCGACTTTGCAGCAAGGAGTTTAGGATGAACCCAATTCAACAGGTTGCCGTACTCGGCGCTGGGCGAATGGGCAAAGCCATTGCAATTGCCTTTGCCTATGCGGGATTAAATGTGGCTTTAATCGATGCTCGACAACGCACCGAGGCTGAGTTTGAGCAATATCAGGCTCACATCCGAACAGACTTAAAACAAGAATTGCAGTTGCTGGAACGTATCCAGTTTATTCAATCTGAACAAAGCCTCTTTATTCTGGATCAGATTCAGATTTTAAGTCGCACCGCTGCAATCTCGGTCTTGGCACACTGTGATCTGGTGATGGAAGCTGTACCCGAGCTCAGGCAAGCCAAACAAGATATTTTTACTTGGCTGGATCAATATATTACACCGACTTGTATTGTTGCATCGACCACGTCAACCTTTCTGGTCACTGATATTGCGCAGATGATTTCTCATCCAGAACGGGTGGTGAATGCGCATTGGCTTAATCCTGCCTATCTGATTCCGCTGGTTGAGTTAAGCCGTTCCGAGCAAACTTCTGACAGGGTCGTTACACAACTGAAAAGCTTTCTACAGCTGATCGGTAAAGTACCTGTGGTGTGTCATGCCAAAGCCGGTTATATCGTGCCACGGATTCAGGCGCTAGCCATGAACGAAGCGGCGCGAATGGTGGAAGAAGGCGTGGCTTCGGCAGAAGATATTGATATCGCGATTCGGACGGGTTTTGGTTTGCGCTTTTCTGTACTGGGTTTATTAGAATTCATTGACTGGGGAGGTGGCGATATTCTGTATTACGCTTCCCAATATCTGGAAAAAGAGCTTGGTGAGCGTTATCGCGCGCCAGAAATTATTGCCGAGAACATGCGACAGCAACGCAATGGTCTACGTGAACAGCAAGGCTTTTATGATTATCAGCAGGTCGATATTGCGGCCTATAAACAACAGGTTTTACATACTTTTGTAGACCGGATTGCCGCAAATCAGCTGAAACCACCGTTTAATATTTTAAATCCGTAGTCGGCCTGGTTTGAACTTTTGCCCATCTCTGTAGCGACATGGGCTTTTGTTGTTGCCTTAACTTGAAGGCATCAGATCAAACAGCTTTTTTAATTGACCGTTGAGCTGGTGCAATTCAGCATCGTCAAACGCATTCAGAATCCCGGAGAGGGTGACCTGACTGATCTGGTTAATTTGTTCAACCATTTCTTTTCCTTTATCGGTCAGTTTCACCATCGAAATCCGTTCATCTGATTCAGATGAAAACACCTGCACAATACCGTCTTCTACCAGTCGGTAAACGGCTTTGGTTGCCGTGGTCAGCTTGAGCGTAGAGAGGTTGGCAATCTCGGTAATACTGGCTTGTTCAAGTGCATTGGTACTTAAAATGATTTTACGACGGGTATTGTCGATTCCTAATTTTTTAATTGATTTTTCAATAAGTTGTGTGTATTTACCATTCACCTGCGAGATCCAGAAAAAAGGATAGCTTTGTAAGCTGCTCGGTTCATTGTTGGGTAGAAATTGTTCTAAATGCGTAAGCATAGCCAAGTCATTACTTTTATAAAAATGGACATTCAGCATTATACAAAAATTAGAAACATTTTCTTGATTCTTCGTATCGAAAAATACTTGACAATTACATTACTTTTTCCGATATTTGTATTAAGTATAAAAATACATGGAAAAGTGAATGAATATTGTTGTACAAGAGGTACAAAAAGGTACAGGTGCTTTGAAAGTGATGGTCAAGGATTCCATCGATATTCAAGGCATGCAGACCATGGCAGGCAGTCGAGCTTTAATGCAAAGCCAAGCCGCACCTGCCAATGCCGAAGTGGTGGAGCGTATTCTGGCTGCAGATTGTCAAATTACCGCGAAAACCAATCTGCACGAACTGGCGTTTGGCATCACAGGGATTAACCATACCTTTGGTACAGCCATAAATCCGAAATATCCTGAACTGATTCCAGGTGGTTCTTCGAGTGGCTCTGCGGCAGCGATTGCGGCTGGTCTGGCAGATTTCACTTTAGGCACCGATACCGGCGGTTCGATTCGTATGCCTGCAGCATGTTGCGGTGTGTATGGTTTAAAACCGACCTTTGGCCGTGTCAGCCGTGCAGGCGTACATCCAGCAACAAGTTCATTAGATTGTGTTGGTCCTTTTGCAAATTCAGTCGACATGATTGAAAGCGCCATGCAAATCATTGATCCCACTTTTCATCAACACACCGAATTAACTCAGGCACCGAAACTGGCGTGGCTCAATGTCGCTGCTGATTCAGTCGTGATTGAGACGATCCAGCATTATCTGACCCAAGCCAATCTGACAGCATCAGCTGTGACTTTGAAAGGCTTTGCAGCGGCCTTCGATGCGGGCATGCAGATCATTAATTATGAAAACTGGCAGGCTTACGGTGAGTTGACCCAAACAGGTTTGCTCGGTGCAGACGTCAATGGACGTTTGCTGAAAGCCGCAGACACTACTTTGGCCCAAGTCAAACAGGCGGAGCAGGTGAGAGCAGATTTTACCGCCGAGCTTGATGCTTTACTGACGCAATACGATGCCTTGATTTTACCGACTTTACCGCAGCTGCCACCTAAGCTGGCTGATGCTGAAAATACCGTGGCTTTTTTAAATCTCACCGCTTTGGTTCGACCATTTAACCTGTCTGGTCATCCTGCGATTTCAGTACCGCTGCAAACAGAACAAGGTCAGCCCGTGGGGTTGCAGATCGTGGCAAAACGCAATGCCGATGAATATTTGTGTGCGGTTGCGAAATATATCGTGAAAGCTGCGCAATAAATCACAAGGAATAAGGGAATGAATCATTTAGCGACAAAGGAATTTGTAATGGATAGCAATACAACGCAATTAGAAGCCTTATGTCAGGAAATTCGTGAACGTGCCTGTAGCGGAGAGTTTGATAATCAGGCCTATGTCAGTCAGGACATCATCGAGAAACTCAAACAGATTGGCGTTTACCGTGCTTTGGTGCCAAAACGTTTTGGCGGCAATGAATGGTCACCCAAACAGTTTTGTGAATTGATCGAACAATTGTCCAAAGCCGATGGCTCAGTCGGTTGGGTCGCAAGTTTTGGCATGAGTCCTGCCTACTTGGGCAGTTTGCCAGAAGCAACGCTTGAGCAGTTGTATAAAGATAGTCCTGATATTGTGTTTGCAGGTGGCATTTTCCCTCCACAACCCGCTGAAATTACCGATGCAGGCGTGGTGGTGAGTGGACGCTGGAAATTTTCCAGTGGCTGTATGGGTGCGGATATTGTCGGGGTCGGCATTTCTCCGCAAAAGGACAATGAAGCACAAGGTTTACCGCGTATGGCGGTGATGCCAGCCAATAAAGCACAAATCGATATGACGTGGGATACTGTCGGTTTGAAAGGCACAGGTAGCCATGATCTGGTCGTCAAAGAGGTGCTGGTGGCGAAAGAGTGGACCTTTGTCCGTGGCGAGCCTTCAAAACTGCCTGAACCATTTTTTAAATATCCCTCTTTATCTTTAGCCACTCAGGTCTTAACCGTAGTCGGGATTGGTGTGGCAGCGGCAGCGATCGAAGAATTTCAAAAACTGGCACCCGGTAAATCCTCGATTACTGGCGGTGCGGAAATTGCCAACCGTCCTGTGACCCAATATGAATTTGCCCAAGCCGAAGCTGAGTTTAAGGCTGCACGCGTCTGGTTCTATGACACCATGCAAATCGTCTGGAATGAAGTGCTGGCAGGACGTACCCCAAGCGCAGAACAGATCAGTGATATGCGTTTGTCCTGCACCCATGTGGCCCGTGTCTGTGCCCGTGTCACCCGCAAAATCCAGATGCTGGCAGGCATGACCGCGATTTATACCCATAACCCATTTAGCCGCTTTGTCAACGACACCAATGTGGTGACGCAGCATGCCTTTATGGGCGATGCCACTTTGCAAAATGCAGGTCTGGTCAGCTTCGGTATGAAGCCAGCACCCGGTTATTTATAAGCCGGATTGATTAAAGAGAGTGATGGCAAGGATGAATGACATGGATACGCAAGTGGATTTAACGGTTTTGTTACAACGGCTACAACAGCTTGAAGCCCAAAATGCGATTCGTAACTGCATCAATCGTTATATGGAAATTTGTGATGCCTTGAATGCCGATACCGACTTGAATGAATTGATGGATTTATTTGATCAGGACAGCATCTGGGAAGGCATAGGCGAAAAATATGCCCAGTCTTTTGGTCGTTACGCTTCATGGCAAGCCATTTATGACATGTTCAAAAGCTATACCCAACAGCAGTCGCATTTTGTTATGAATGCGCATTTCGTCAGCTCAGAGCAAATCTATATCGAAGCAGATCAGGCCAATGCCAGCTGGTTGATGTTGCAAACCTCAACCTTCCGTGATGGGCGTAGCCATTTAAATGCCGCCAAACTCACGGTGCAATTTAAACAGCAACGCGATGGTCGCTGGAAGATCAAACATTTTCAGACTGAAAACATTTTTAGTCGCCCCGTATCTCACTGGGACAGTACAGCCGCATTGCCAGTACCGTCGCAGCAATAACCAATGGATAGACCGAAAAGGATCGTGGATATGAACAGTAATATTATTCCAATGCAAAATATTGAGATGGATTACAGTAGCTTGGTGCAAAGTGATCGTGCGCATACCTCACTGTATAAAGACGAAAAAATCTTTGAAGATGAGATGGAAAAGATTTATTACAGCACTTGGGTCTGGGTGGCACATGCCAGCGAGATTCCTGATGCAGGCAGCTATAAAACCATCAATATTGGTAAGCAACCTGTGGTGGTGGTGCGTGATCGCAAGAAAAAAGTGCATGTTCTGCTGAACCGTTGTCGTCATCGTGCTGCAACGGTCTGTGAACATAAAAAAGGTAAAACCAACAGTTTTGTGTGTCCGTATCATGGCTGGAGCTATGCACTGGATGGTTCATTACGTGGCGTACCGTCACCTGAAAGCTATGGCGAATGTCTGGATAAATCTGAATTTCCATTGATCAGTCTGCGTGTTGAAGAATACAACGGCATGATTTTCGCCACCTTTAAACAGGATATTGAACCTTTGGAAGATTTCCTCGGCGCTGCGAAAAAATGGATCGACCTGTTTATGAAACAAGGTGCAGGTTATCCGATCAAGGTGTTGGGTGAGCATCGTTTCCGTTTCCCGGGCAACTGGAAAATCCAGTTGGAAAATACGACCGATGCTTACCACTTCCCATTGGTACACAAGTCATTCTTAAGTTCAGTCGATGAAAAAACCGAAGAACTGTTTAACTTTGAAAATCAGCCGGGCTATGTCGAAGACCTCGGCAATGGTCACAGTGTGATGGTGATGATTCCTGAACTGGTTGATCTGGATGAAGAATTGATGGAACGTCCGATTCAGGAACGTTTTGAAGACCTGGCTCAAGCCTTACGTGATGAAGGACATGAAGAACTGGAAGTACGCCGTATTGTCCGCGCGGTAGGTGGTTCCGGATTTAATTTGAACATTTTCCCGAATATTGCCTGTTCGATGGCGTTTTTCCGAGTGATGCAACCCATTTCGGTTAATGAAACTGAAATTCATCACTCTGTGATTACCATGGATGGTGGTCCACAAATTGCCAATCAGTATCGTTTACGTCTGCATGAACATTTCCAAGGGCCGTTTGGTTTTGGTACACCTGATGATTCAGAAGCATGGGAACGTGTACAACATGGTGCCAATGCCGGTAATGATTTATGGATCATGCTGAATCGCGGTCTGCCAGGTGAAGTCAAAACCGAAGATGGCTTAAAGAGTGATGTCAGTGCTGAAACAGGGATGCGTGCTGCTTATCAGCAGTGGAAAAAGTTGATGACGGCTTAAGGAGAGCGCCATGAAAATCGATTTAAATTTACTCAATGAAGTGACTGCATTTGTCTGGGCTGAAGCCGATATGCTGGACCATTCTGAACATGATACTTGGCTGGACCTCTGGAATGAAAAAGGCGTGTACATCATCCCGATTGATCCGAAACTGACCGATTATGAAAATAATCTGAACTATGCCTATGACGATCATCACATGCGTAAATTACGCGTTGCCCGTCTGGAAAATGGTGAGGCGATTTCAGCTTCACCAAAAGCCAATACGGTACGTAGTGTGTCACGTGTTCGTATTCTTAAACATGAAGATGGTGAAATAGTCTTGCGTTGCGCACAAAACTTGCGTGAGTTCCGCAAAGAAAATCTGAAACATTATACCGCTGACGTGACTTTCCATCTGGTTCGTGATGCAGAACAAGGCTTTAAGATCAACCGCAAAATTATCAATTTAGTGAACTCGACCGATAGCTTGGCGGGTATCAGTTACATTCTCTAGGAGCAAAAAATGAAACAGGTTGTTTTAGTCACAGGTGCCGCTTCTGGTTTAGGGAATGTCATTGCCGAATATTTTGCAGGGCAGGGGCATCAGGTGATCCTGTCTGCCAGTACCTTGGAGAAGGCTGAACAGGCCAAGGCACGTAGTCCGCATGAAGAGAATCTGTTCCCGCTGAAACTGGATATTTCGGTTGAGGCTGATTTTCATGCCGCCGTGCAGTGGATTCAGCAAACATTCTCAAAGCTGGATGTGTTAATCAACAATGCCACCATGACCAAGGCAACGCCTGTTTTAGACATTAGCGCGGCGGATTTTGACATGATCACGCAAGTGAATCAGCGTGGTACGTTCCAGTCGTGCCAGATCATTGGCAAATATATGGCAGCGCAAGGTTATGGCCGTATCGTCAATATGGCGTCTCTGGCCGGTCAAAATGGTGGTACCGCAACTGGTGCACATTATGCAGCCACCAAAGGTGCCATTATCACCCTGACCAAAATCTTTGCCAAAGAGTTTGCAGCCAAAGGTGTGACGGTGAATGCGATTGCGCCTGGACCGATGGAATCACCGATTGTGCATAGCGTGGTCTCTGACGAGAAAATGGAACAGTTCATCCAGAATATCCCGGTCAAAGCACTCGGCAGCATGGCGTTTATTGCCGAGACCTGTGCTTTGTTGGCCAGTCCAAGTGCTGCCTTTGTCACTGGGGCGACATGGGATATTAACGGTGGATTATTTATGCGTTAAGCCTCAGGCGAGATGCATATCAGGGAGAGAAATCATGACGAAACTGTATAACGTGGTGGTAAAAAACCGTCATGTCGAAGGTGGGAATGTTGCAGTGATGGAATTTGAATCTGCAAATTCGAGCCTATTACCCAAAATTGAAGCGGGGGCGCATATTGATGTGCATCTCCCAAATGGCATGGTGCGTCAGTACTCATTATGTCAAAACCCGAATGATGTCGGTAAGTTTAGACTTGGGATTTTACGCGATCCGGAATCACGTGGCGGTTCAGTCTCGGCCTTTGATGATTTAAAGGATGGCATGCAGATTCAGGTCAGTGAACCGAAGAACCTGTTTCCTTTAGTCAAATCTAGACATGCGGTACTGATCGGTGGAGGTATCGGAATTACTCCCCTGATTACCATGGCCTATCAGTTGGCACAGGAAGGCACTTCTTTTGAATTGCATTACTGTGGTGCAAGCCCTGAACGCTGTGCTTTTGTCGATGAAATTAAACATGGCATCTTGGCGCCTTTCACGACCTTTCATTTTAAATCCGAAGGGGCCAGTCACCGTGAGTTTTTCCAATCTGCCATTCAAGACATTGATAAAGACAGCCATATCTATACCTGTGGCCCGAATGGTTTTATGGACTGGGTCATCAATTTAGCCCTGACACAGAACTTCCCTGAGCAGCAAATCCATAAGGAATATTTTCAGGTTGAGGTTGAAACAGGCGGCGATGCCTTTGAAGTGGTGGCGCAGCAAAGTGGCAAGATCATTATGGTCAATGCAGAAGAAACCATTTTGCAGGCTTTGGCACGTGAAGGTATCGAGATTGAAATGTCATGTGAGCAAGGTGTGTGTGGCACCTGTATGTGCGATGTGATCGAAGGTGAACCTGATCATCGCGACGTGTATTTTACCGATGAAGAAAAAGCCAGTAATGAGCAGATATTGGTGTGCTGTTCACGCTCTAAGTCAGCACGATTGGTACTGGATATTTAAGCGATTTAATCCGGATAAATCGGTAGCAAATATCGGCCAGAAACAGGATAAAAGATTCAGGAGAGAATAATGAATTCACTAAAATCAATGGATGAAATCACAATAGATCCAATGCGATTCAGACGTGCTTTGGGGAATTTTGCCACAGGTGTCACTATCATGACCGCGCAAAATGATCAGGGTGAAAAGGTAGGCGTAACGGCCAATAGTTTTAATTCAGTGTCTTTAGATCCAGCGCTGATCTTGTGGAGTATTGATAAGAACTCGTCCAGCTTCCCTGTATTTGAACAGGCTTCACATTTTGCCGTGAATATTTTATCGGGCTCGCAGATCGAGTTATCCAATAAATTTTCACGCCGTAATATCGATAAATACGAAGGTACCAGTTATCAGACTGGGGCAGGTCAGGCGCCGATTCTGGATCACTGTTCTGCGGTGTTTGAATGTGAGCGTCATCAGATTATTGAAGGCGGTGATCACTGGATTATTATCGGCAAAGTGGTGCGTTTCCGTGATGAAGGGCGTAGTCCATTGGTCTATCACCAAGGTGCTTATTCGGGCGTGATTCCGCACCCGTTATTGCAGTTAAAAGACTCAGTGGAAGCTGAAGATATCGGTGAAATGCATCAGGGCCATTTATATAGTAATGTCTGCTATCTGATGAGCCGTGCGTTCAAGTTTTACCAGACCGATTATATTCCCAAGCAGTTGGTGACGGGATTCCGTACCAGTGAAGCACGTTTACTGTTGGTGCTGGGTAGCGGAACTGCGTCGAATAAGGCAGATTTGCCACGTGATATTGCCATGCCGATGCGTGAAGTGGAGCAGGCTGCATCGATTTTGCAAAAGGATGGCTTGCTGATTGAAAGCGACGGATTTTTTAAACTGACTGAAAAAGGCAAGAAAACCGCCCATTATCTGTTTGATATTGCAGATAGCCATCAAAATGAGGTGTTTGAAAAATATTCTGATGAGCAAAAAGATATTTTTATTACCATGCTCAGGGATTTTGCTGGTGTAGCATAAACAGGATGAGGCTGATAAGTTGAACTGATTTATCAGCTTTCTGATATCAACTCTCTAAGCAATCAATAAAAAGAATGTGCAAGGACGTATATTTGACAGAAAAATTTAATGCGTGAATACCGTAGCAACAAGGACGTGAGCGGATGAACCAATATGTAAGTGACACACTGTTAAACTGGACGCATCATATTAAAAATGTATGCGGCAATTTTGAAACGGATTTTGATGGTACCCGTAATTTATTCATTGGTGAGGTGCAGTGTTTTTTATTGGGTGATACCGAGATTGCTTTCATTAAAAATAACGCCAATAAAATTGTCCGAAAGGCGGATGAAATCGATCGGGTCAATAATCGCTTCTGTTTTTTGATTTTGCAGAATTCGGGCAAAATGCTGCTCGAGTATAAAAATGAAACCTTAACCCTGAATGAGGGTGATATCGTTTTACTTGATCCTGTTGAAACCATTTCCATGTTTCCCCAGGGTTTGGTGAGTCAAATTTCGGTGCATCTATCGCGGGAAAAGTTACTGAATGAGCATATTAGTTCGGAATATTTTGGCAAGCTGATTACCCAAAATATGAGCGGGTTTTTACTCAAGAATATTCTGAAAAATATGTCGCCTGAAAATATTAAGCTCTGGTATGCGAGTGAAGATGGCAATGCCTTTGAAGATGCGCTGATTGCCCTAATCAAGCCGACTATTAATTATAAAAATATGAGTCATGCCGATAATCTTTTAGAAAAAGCTGAGCGCTATATTATTGAGAATTTAGCTAAACCTGATCTTTCTCCCAAGCTCATTGCCGCACATATTGGGGTCTCGCTACGGCATCTTTATCGATTATTTGTGCAGGAAAACCTATCGATTAATAAATATATACAGCTCAAACGTTTGGAAAGAGTCAAAACAGATCTGCTGGATAAAAGGAATAAACAAAGTTCGATCACCCAACTTGCCTTGAAATGGGGCTTTTGGGATGGCGCGCATTTCTCAAAAATCTTTAAAAAAACCTATGGCATCTCTCCGAAAGAATTTAGAGAAACGATGTTGGCTTAAGCATTTTTGATGTCATTTTTAGACAAGTTCGAGGTCATTCCTGAACAAGCTAGACCGATGCAACTGTGTTGAAATTAAATCAATAAGAGAAGGTTAGAACGATCAAAGAAAACCAAAATCGTAGGTTGATCTTACCTGTTTCACACATTGGAAAGTGCATTTTAACGGTCCATAAAAGATCGTTCAGGGATAGACAGAAAAGGATGAAGATGATGCTTAAACAACAGTTATTCAAAGAGATACAAAAAATATTAGCGCTTAACCTATCCATTGCTGCAAGTTTTTGGGGACTCAATACTCAAGCGTTTGCGCATGGTGGGCATGCTGAAATGGTACCGCTTTATCAAAACATGAGTGAGCAGGGCGCCAAAGTCGTTAAAGATGATTTTACCAATAGCTATACCATCAGCAAAGGTTCCATGCAGGTCAGAGCCAAACCTAATTCGGATCAGGTCTTGGTCAACGGGAAACCATTAAAACTGAGTGTTCCGTTACTCATTAAAGATGGCAAACCTGTTATTGGGAAAGACTTTTTCAATGAAGTGTTCCAATCTGGTTTAGATCAGACTTTTAAAGTTGAAAATACCTTTCATCCACTGAATAGCCTCAATACAGATGAAATCAAAAAGACCTTTGATGTGATTAATCGCTCAAAGTATGCCTATAAAAATATGCGTTTTGCCGAGTTAAAACTGAAAGAACCTGAAAAGGCTAAAGTCTGGGATTTCTTTATCAATCATAAAGAATATAAAGATGATCGGGTGGCGTCGTTCATTTTATTGAAAGGCAATCAGGCGATTGAAGGTGAAGTGAATCTGAATACACAGCAAGTCACAAAATGGAATGTCCTTAAAGATACGCACGGCATGGTGTTACTGGATAACTTCGAGACCGTACAACATGTGATTGAAGCAAGCAAAGAATATCAGGATGCTTTACGGAAACGTGGCATCACCGATGTCAAGAAAGTGATTACCAATCCATTAACTGTTGGCTATTTTGGCGGTAAAGATGGCTTGGATAAACAGCTGAATGTTTTAAAAGTGGTGTCTTATCTGGATACGGGAGATGGTAATTATTGGGCGCACCCGATTGAAAATCTGGTCGCTGTGGTGGATCTGGATAAAGAAAAAATTATTAAAATCGAAGAAGGGGCAATGATTCCTGTGCCAATGGTAGATCGTCCTTATGCCACTAAAAATACCAGACCGCCAAAGATTAAGCCATTGAACATCAGTGAACCTGAAGGTAAGAACTTTACCATTACTGGACAAACGGTACATTGGGGGAATTGGTGTTTCCATGTCGCACTAGACTCTCGTGTGGGTCTGCAACTTTCAACTGTGACTTATAAAGATAAAGGCGTAAAACGCAAGGTAATGTATGAAGGTAATCTGGGCGGTATGGTGGTTCCTTATGGTGACCCAGATATGGGATGGTACTTTAAATCTTATCTAGACTCAGGTGAGTATGGGATGGGAACACTCACATCAGCCATTCAACTGGGGACTGATGCACCAGAAAATGCGGTGTTACTGGATGCAGTGATTGCTGACTATAAAGGCCAGCCACAAGTGATTCCCAATGCCATCGCTATTTTTGAGCGCTATGCAGGGCCTGAATATAAACACCAGGAAATTTTTGGTGATCAGGACGCCAGCGAAGCGCGCCGTGAACTCGTGGTACGCTGGATTAGTACGGTGGGTAACTACGATTATATGTTCGATTGGATCTTTGCCCAAAATGGCGTGATTGGCATTAATGCAGGTGCAACGGGTATTGAAGCGGTCAAAGGGGTTAAATCACGCACTATGCATGACAGTACCGCCAAAGAAGACACTAAATATGGCACTCTGATTGACCATAATATTGTCGGAACCACCCATCAACACATCTATAACTTCCGTTTAGATATGGACGTAGATGGGGAAAACAACAGCTTTATGCATATGGATCCTGTGGTAAAGGCCAATGATCGAGGCGGTGTGCGTACAAGTACGATGCAAATTGACAGTAAAGTGATTAGCAATGAGCAAAACGCGGCTGAAAAATTTGATCCATCTACCATTCGCTTACTCACCAATTTCAATAAGGAGAATAAATTAGGCAATCCTGTTTCTTACCAATTGATTCCGTTTGCGGGTGGCACTCACCCAGTGGCGAAGGGTGCCAATTTTGCCCCGGATGAATGGCTATTTAAACGCCTTAACTTTATGGATAAACAAATTTGGGTGACGCAGTATAAGCCTGAGGAACGTTATCCAGAAGGTAAATATTCGAATCGTTCTACTCATGACACAGGTTTAGGTCAATTCATTAGCAACAATGACAATATTGAAAACAAAGACCTTGTGGTATGGATGACAACAGGAACCACCCATGTGGCACGTGCTGAAGAATGGCCGATCATGCCAACAGAGTGGGTTTATACTTTGATCAAACCGTGGAATTTCTTTGATAGTACCCCGACGTTGAATTTGGGTGAAGAAGAGCAAAATACGCAGCACGACCATCACTAAAAGTGCAGATCAGCCAGAAAGGGTAACCTGAGGTTACCCCGAGCTGAGCGTCCAGCAGTCCGCTGACAAAAAAGGAATTTTGTATGAAAACGCTACTTTCTCAAGTTATGAGAGGGACTCTCTTTGTCTCATTTTTTTCAACTGTGCATGCAAGTGAGCTAGAAATTAAACCGACTTTTGAAGCAACTTTTGGGGCTTTTAGTAGCGCTAAAAGCTATAACGGCGAAAACCTAGAGGATGAACGAATCAATTGGCAAGAAGGTCATCTTAAATATGGTGCGAAAGGACAATACACCTTTAACAACCATCAGCTCTATGCAAGCTTGAGCGGGATCAGCTCGGCAACATTTGGGGATGGTGACGCCGGCCAAAATAGTAATGGCAAAGAACGTAAAACCGATGTGAATGAATGGATCATTGGTTTTAAAGACGGCACCCATAAAGATGAGTTAACGACCTATGATTTAAGTATCGGTCGACAAAATATCATGATTGGTGACGGGTTCTTCATTGCGGGTGATGCGTTAAACCTCGGTAAAGTACCTGCGAATGGCACACTAGATCGAGGCGGGGCATATTATCTAGCAGCCCGTCGAAGCTTTGATTTTACAAGTCTGCTTCAATATAAACCGCAACAAGATACAACGCTAAAGCTAGCTTATTTAAAGTCCGACAATAAAGCACAATTTTCCCCTGAACTGTTTGTGACTGATCTGATCTATCAGCTTAAAGATAAGGGCGTTGGGTTTACCTATTTAAATGTATTAGACCTTGAAGATGCTGAACAGGTTTCAGGGCGCGAAGATCTTAAGAATTATGCTTTACGTCTGAATTATCAACCTTTGCCAGAGTTACAGGTTAAAACTGAGTTTGTGGTGCAAGATAAAAAAGAGGGTCATGAAAATGCTGGCTATTTGGCACTGAACTATAACTTTTTATCCTCAAAATATACGCCCTCATTAGGCTACCGCTTTAGCCATTTTTCAGACCAATACGACCCGATGTTTTATGGCAATACAGTCGGCTTTGGTACATGGTTTCAGGGCGAAGTTGCCGGGAACTATGCTGGTCCATTTAATAAAAATGCAGATATTCATCAAGTTTCTTACATGATGAACTTGAAAGAAAATTTTATGCTGGGTGCTTTGGCCTATAAGTTCAAAACAGTCAATACGTCTTTAACCAATGTGGATGGACATGAGCTGGATGTCTTTTCAGTCTGGTCGGTTAATAAAAAATTCAACGTTATTCCTTTAGTGGGACTTTATAAACCAAAACACGATATCCATAGTGGTGGTACTCAAAACTACGATGACAAAACTAATGTCTATGCGCAGTTGATTCTGCAATACATCTATTAAATCAGGGCAAAGCAGAGCATTTTTATTGGCGGTGCATTGATAGAAATAAAGTGAGGGTGAAATCAGATGAATCAACAATATGACTATATCGTGATTGGTGCTGGCTCAGCAGGTTGTGTGGTCGCAGCACGGCTATTAGAAGCCAAGGCAGGGCGTGTTCTTGTATTAGAGGCAGGAAGCCGAGATAGCAGTCTATTCCATACCATCCCTGCCACAGTAGTTAAAGTATTCCAGCAAAAATCATGGCAATACATGACTGTTCCGCAGAAATATTGTAATCATCGTGAAATGATCCTTGCACAAGGAAAAGTGTTGGGAGGTGGAAGCTCGGTTAATGGCATGATCTATTGCCGAGGCCAACGTCAGGATTATGATTTATGGGCCTCGGAATGGGGATGTAATCAATGGTCTTATCAGGATGTGCTGCCTTTTTTTAAGAAAGCAGAAAAAAATGAAAGTCTTGCTGATGAATATCATGGACAAGATGGCATTTTACCTGTCAGTGAAAACCGCTATCGCCATCCTTTAACGCTTGCTTGTATTAAAGCAGGTCAACAAATGGGCATGAATTACGTCAATGATATCAATGGCTGGGATCAGGCGGGAGTCGGGTTTTATCAAACGACCACTCAAAACGGTTCTCGGGCCAGTACCTCAAAAACTTATTTAAAGTCAGTCGAAAACCACCCAGACCTTACGGTTATTACGGATGCCTTGGTACATAAAATTGAAACTCAAGGGGATCAGGTGACTGGGGTGACTTATAGTGTTGGCGGAAAATCACCGATTACGGTACAGGCTCAAAAAGAAGTCATTCTCAGTGCTGGTGCAATTGGTAGTCCTAAGGTTTTATTACTTTCGGGAATTGGTCCAAAACAGCATTTAGATGAACTTGGAATAGAATGTATCCGAGACTTACCTGTAGGTGACAATTTTCACGATCATTTGCATATGTCGGTCAATGCGACAGTAACAACCCATAATAGTCTGCTCGGTGAAGACCAAGGTTTAGCCGCAGTACGACATTTTTTACAATGGTGTTTTACGCGTTCAGGATTGTTAACCACCAACATTCTAGAAGGTGGTGGTTTTATTGACACCAATAACAATGGTCGGCCTGATGTCCAATTTCATTTTTTACCTGTACTGGATAATTTCGATAATACCCCAGGTGAAAAAGCAGTTGCTCAGGCACATGGCCTGACCATTAAAGTCGGACATGTACAGCCAAAAGCACGTGGGACTTTACGTTTAAGCAGTAAAGATCCAAAAGATTTACCTGTCATTGACCCTAATTATTTAGGTCATCAAGAAGATATTGATGCCAATATCCGTGCGGTACAGGCCGGACTTCGCTTATTACAACAACCAGCATTGAAAGCAATTGTCAAAGAAGTGATTGAGCCTGCAAATATCGATCCTGATGATATTGAAGCGATTGATCAATGGATGCGCCAGAACATTAAAACGGTCTATCACCCTGCGGGTAGCTGCAAAATGGGCAATGCTCCGCAAGATTCAGTCACAGATCAGACCCTTAAAGTACATGGTTTTCATAACTTACGTGTTGTTGACTGTTCGATTTGCCCACAAGTTCCAAGCGGTAATACCAACGCCATTGCCATCATGATTGGTGAACGCGGTGCAGACTTTATTTTGAATCAGGCCGCCTAGTTGCTGCCATAACAAAATTTTAGAAATGAAAAGAGGAAAAGAAAATGAGTGAAGTTCAGATTTTAGAAAGTGTACAGCAATTTATGGCACGTCAACATGGACATTTTATTGATGGAAAATCAGTTGCTGCCGAGCTTTTAGATAAAGTGGATATTGTGAACCCATCGACTGAACAAGTGGTTGCCCAAATTAGTATTGGTAGTCAACAAGATGTAAATAGTGCGGTAAAAAGTGCTGAACATGCTTTTCAAAATGCTTGGGCTGAAACTACGCCGTATCAGCGTGGCGTTAAACTAAATAAGTTGGCAGATTTAATTGAGCAACATGGTGAAGAACTTGCACAGCTCGAGTCGTTGTCTACTGGAAAACTTATCAATATTTCAAGAAACCTTGAAGTCGCACAATCCGTTATTTTCTTAAGATATTTTGCTGGTTGGGCAACTAAAATTAATGGTCAAACCATGCAACCCTCTATTCCTTCTATGCAGGGTGAGAAATATACGGCCTTTACTTTAAGACAACCGATTGGTGTGGTTGCAGGGATTGTGCCTTGGAATTTTTCACTGATGATTGGTGTTTGGAAAATTGGTTCAGCGTTAACAACTGGCTGTACCATTGTGCTTAAACCAAGTGAGTTTGCCAGCTTATCTTTATTACGTTTAGCTGAACTTGCGATTGAGGCAGGTATCCCAGCTGGTGTAATTAATGTAGTGACAGGTAAGGGCGGTACAGGGCAATATTTAATTGAGTCGCCACTCGTTAAGAAAGTCTCGTTTACGGGTTCAGTACCAACAGGTATTGCGATTGGTAAACTTGCGATGAGCAGTGATTTAACCCGTGTAAGTCTGGAGTTAGGCGGTAAAAATGCCATAGCCGTTTTGGCAGATGCAAATATTGATGAGATTTTACCGACTTTGTTGCAAGCAACTTTTGTACATCAAGGCCAAGTTTGTGCATCCCCAGAGCGTTTTTTTGTACACCGTACAAAACATGATGAACTTGTCGAGAAACTCTCTAAAGCACTTTCTCAGTTTAAAATTGGATCGGCGATGGATGAGGGGAGTATGTTTGGCCCACTTGCTAACCAGCCACATTTTCATAAAGTAAAACATTATTTAGATCTGGCAAAAGCCAACAACCAGATTATTGCAGGGGGTGAGGCCCTAGATCAGACCGGGTATTTTGTACAGCCGACTTTAATTTCCTTTAAAAATACCGATGATCCTTTATTTTCTGAAGAAACTTTTGGTCCAGTGGTTGGGGTAATGCCATTCGACACGGATGAAGAGCTTATTCAGTTGATGAATCAGTCGCGCTTTGGTTTAACCGCAAGTATCTGGACCAATGACTTATCTAAAGCTTTGCGGTTAATTTCTAAAATTGAAGCAGGAACCTTATGGGTCAATATGCATACGTTCTTGGATCCATCTGTTCCATTTGGCGGGGTAAAAGCTTCAGGAATTGGTCGAGAGTTTTCAGATGCATTTATTGAAGATTACACCGAACTAAAATCAGTGATGATTCGCTATTAACTGAAAACGAGGTTTGTCATTAAATAACAAACCTCGTTTTTTAAGATCAGTTGAACTAAAAACTAATAATTTAACGTGATAGTTTGCTGGGTTGCTTGATCGATTTGCTTTTGACTCACCGCATCCTCTTTACATTTATAATTTTCAAATAAAGGCAGTTGATCTGCAAAGTGAGCATCCGGTTTTCCATTTGGATGGATAAAGCCACTTTGACCCGGGGCCAAAATTGAACACATGCTGACCTGATTTGGATTTAACACCACTCTAAAGGTCGCACTTCCCGTATTGCCATAGGTACTGAGTTGTTGTTCATGTGATGGATCAGCCCATGGTATACCGACCGAATTTTTGCTGGAAAAGCCCATGGTTGCCACTGGAATTTTCCAGTCATTCGGGTCAGTCGAATGATACTGTTTTGAAAGTTCGGTCAGTGCAGTTTCTAAGGCTTTCAGCACCACTTCATCTGCTGTTTGTCCTTTTAAGAAATCAACCGTCTGGGGAACACTGGCCTGTTTTCCTTGCAGCGCATTCCAGATTAATTTTGAAGCGCTGGCTGGCTGGGCACTACGCGGATCATGATTGACCGGATAAAGCGTATCGGTATAACGTTGATAAATACTTTCTGATAAGTTCGGTTTTAACACCAGCACAATCATCTGATTCAGCCATGCACGCATAATCGCTGGTGCTGCACCCTGATAATATTTTGCTTCACGATCAGGACGTAATTTTAAATCCCATTCTGCCAACAGTGGTGCGACTTTTTTCGCTTGGGCCGAGGCTTTTTCGCTTTGTGCAGCCCTGATCATAGAGGGAATAAAATAGCGTGCATTCAGATCCGACCAAGCACCTGTTTTATTGATGTCCCAAATCTCTTGCTGGCTTAACTTGGGTTTGCTTTCCAAAGGTTCAATCAGTTCATTGACACGATCAACATAAGAGAAATTCGAAGAGTCAGAACGTAAACCGGCATATGCTTTATTATTCCAGCTACTGATATACCCTTTTTCTGGATTATATTGTTTAGGGTTATGTGAGAAATCGTAGAAACCCTGCCATTCCATTGAACCATCGCCAAGTGCTGGAAGCTGAATATGCTGGTTTTCAGGACGGATCGGTAAACGGCCTAAAGCAGCCACTCCGATATTATTTTGGGTATCGGCATAAAACCAGGTGATTGAAGCTGCGACACGTTTGGCTTGGGCAAGAAACTCATTCCAGTTGCTGGCTTTGGCTGCATTGGCCCAGCCTAATAAGCTTTCAATTTCTACACCTTCCCAACTCCGTTTTTGAGCATAGGCGGTATGATTCTTTTCATCCCATGTACTGACAAAGCCTTGTTTACTTTGATAAACATCTAAAATATGGTCGGCCTGATTTTTCACTTTTATTTTTACTTGTTTGTGCTCAAATGGAATATAAGCACCCTTGTATAAATATTCTTTTGAATTACTTGGATTTAGAGTGAGTTGGTAAACATCATTAGTATCCAGTGAACCGACGGTCGAGCCCCATGCGATTTTGCCATTGGTACCAAATAAAATTGCCGGTAAACCCACAGGGGTAATTCCGGTTAAGTCATAGCCAGCGCCGTGTAGTCCAATTGCATAGGTGATGGCAGGGGTATACCAGCCTTGTTGTGGGCCATTATATAAAACAGTCTGGCCTTCAATGGTTTTATCTGCCTTCACCACCCAGGCATTGCTGGCCGTTGGAACACCATCAATCACGCTTTTACCCATGGCAATACGGGCTTGGGCTAAATATGTTTCGGCCGCATGAATGGAGATCGGTAACACCTTTTTCGATAGGGCTTGCTGTCGTGCTGAAAACTGTGGGGCTTGTTCGGACTGAATAATGGTTGGCGCTTGAGGATCATCTAGCCAACGTAATTGTTGATAGACTTTAAGACCCTCAGCTTGTCCTTTTTCTTTTTGCAGTTGGGTGAGTAAATCTAGATTTGAAACTTCAGAACTTGCTGAAAAAAAGCGGTTGAGGATGAGGCCAACCCAAACCATGGCGATATCTTCTGATGCCCAGAGGGAGGGTTTAAAGCCATAATCAACAAATTCTTTGGGCATGAGTGCTAGATCGGCTAGTACTTCTTTGACCCGTTGATTAAAACCTGCTGCATAGCCCTCAAAAATTGCACGGTCTTCAGGGGAGAGTTGTGCAATTTGTTGTCTGATATTTTCTGGATTAAAGCGACTATGGGTGGCGATATCATATTGCAGATAGTCGGGACCCAATACTTCAGCCACAGTGCCTAAACCTGTGCGCTTCGACATCTCCATCTGGAATAAACGATCAGTTGCAACCGCATAGCCATAGCCGTAAAACAGGCCAAAGCTATCTTTGGCATAAATATGAGGTGTACCAAAGCTATCTCGTTTGATAGTGATTAAATTTTTGGGCGGTGTCACTTCTGAATTCGAAGATGAATGACAGCCGATGAGAAAGACGCAACCTAGTGCCATGATTCCATTTTTCAGCACAGTCGGTTTATAAAAGGGGGAATGTGTGATCAATTTTAACGATCCTTATTGTTGCTATTGTTTAAATGTAATGTCGAGTCAATCTTCTGCTGGAAGCTGACGAGATATACCCATGAACATGCCTTGTTCATTAAATAAAATTATGATGATTTATCTATGTAATTTTCCATTACCTTGTGGGTATATCTTTATACTTTATAAGACAAGGCTTTTATCGGTTGATTGAAAGATTGATATGAAAAAAATCAAAACAAAAAACATTTAGGTCTGTTGAGCTGACTCAGATGATTTACGGATACAACAATAATTAGCGCAGTAATTTTTTAGCCAGCCGGTCCGGGTTGAGAAAAACAATATTGAGGATTCCCACCACAATCAGATACAAGCCAATAGAACTAAATCCCTGATTCATGCCTATCGTTAAATTTTCTATCATCTGTGGACTAAGCGGAACGCCTTTACCCGGGTTGATATAACCTGCGTGATCCATCAAATATCCAATCATGGTTGGGGAAATCATTCCGCCTATAGATGCGGTTGCCACCAGTGTTGCCATAACTGCGGCACGTTGCTGCGGGCATACACTATAACTGACGGTCATGGTCGCCAGCGGAAAGCACATCGAAAATCCGGCTGCTACCGTAATCAGGATCAGATTAAGATTTCCCGTTGAGAAAGGGAGCATATAAAAGGCACCACCTGAACATAACAGCAGTAAGCCAAAAATAACCCCAAAAGCGACATGAACACTTTGGCCTTTTTGTAGAAGTACCTTTGAAATATAGCCAGCAAGTGCCAAGGTGATGGCGCCTAAAATCCACGGAAAGCTGGAAATAAAGGCAATCATTTCAGGTGCGAATTGATGGGTTGATGCAATATATTTAACTGCCCAAGTGGTTAAAAAACCTAAAGACCAAAAACATCCTAAACCGGCAAGCAAGGCAGCAATAAACATTTGAGAAAAAAATACGTTGAAAATCGGGACAGGTTTTAATTGATCTACAAAATCTATGATGCTTTGGCGACTGGTCTCAGCTTCTTTGCTTTTAATAATAGAGGAAGCTGCTGAATTTTGAGCTTGATGAAAATGACTATAAGGGCCTTCTTTACAGATACAACGCCATAAAATACTCCAAATGATGCCGACAATACCGAGAAAGCCAAAGGCCCAACGCCAGCCCCAATGCGGATGTGCAATGATATAAGCTAAAATAGGTGCTGCAATAATGGGGCCAAGCATGGTTCCTGAAGCGACCAGACTGCTTGGGAAACCACGGGCACTGGGTTCAAACCAACCTTGGACATGCGTCAAGGATATGGAAGAAGCAGGGCCTTCTGCTGCACCGAGTACAATCCGAGTAATCAATAAGGTGGTTAAACCACCACCCAATAACATAGGGAACTGTAATAGTGCCCAACTTGCGCCCATGATCAACAGTAGCCAGCGGGTTTGAACTTTTTCTGCGAGAAAGCCCACCGCAATTCCTGAGATTGCAAATAAAAAGAAAAAGGCACTGCCGATAAAACCAAATTGAGTTGCAGTGAGTCCCAACTCAGCCATGACAGGTTCGGCAACAAGCGCTAAAACAGCTTTATCCGCGAAATTAATCATCTGAAACAGCACCAGCAGGGCGGTAATAAGCCAAGCCCGTTGCCTATTTGCAGAAGATAATAAGGATGCTGAAACCGTTTTATTTTGTGAATTGTTATTATGCATTGCATGATCCTTATGCAGAGACCCAAGACATATTGGTCAAAAAATAATGGCTTACCATTGATTTAAATAAATATATTTCTTTGACAAAGCTTATTCAGGCGGTGCGTGTTTTTAGTTCTACGATCAAGCGCTGCTTATGAAGCAGCGCTTGATTTCAATACGGTAGTGGTTATAAAGCTGAATACTGCCTGGTTAAATGCATCGGCCTGTTCAATATTGGAAATATGTGAGGCATTGATTTGTACAAGTTGGGCATCCGCAATCTGCTGTTGCATAAACTGTCCATCTGCAACGGTAGTAACGGGGTCTTGGGTTCCGGCAATGATCAAAACAGGGAGATGGATGTCTTTGAGTTGATCTCGGACATCCGCTTTAGCCAAAGCCTCACAACAATTGGCATAACCGTCTGCGCTGCCAGCACTTAAGTCGTTACACAGATTATTGACAATGGCAGGATGACTTTGGATAAAGGGATCTGTAAACCAGCGAGAAGCTGCTGTGGTGGCGATAGGACCTAAACCTTGCTTTCTAACTAGCTGGGCACGATCCAGCCAGGCCTGTTCCTGTCCAATTTTTGCTGCAGTATTGGCAATCACTACGTGGCTAAATCGTTCTGGATAATGAATTGCCAGCCATTGGCCTGTGATCCCACCCATGGAAATCCCACAAAAACTGGCTTTTTCTATTTTTAAATGGTCGAGCAGGCGGATGACATCTTCGCCCAGTTGTTGCAGGCTATATGGACCTGATGGGGTAGAAGAAGACCCATGACCACGGGTGTCATAACAGATCACATAAAAGCGTTGTTTAAAATAATTGAATTGCTGTTGCCACATCCCGTAGTTAGTACCTAAAGAATTGGAAAACACCAGTGCAGGGGCGTTAGGATCGCCAAAGGTTTCATAGTGAATTTGCGCATCGGCAGACTGAAAAACTGACATTATTCTTCCTTTATTTTAATCAATACGTTGAATAATCAAGGCAATCCCTTGACCGACACCAATACACATTGAACACAAGGCATATTGTCCCTTGATCTGCTCAAGCTGGTTTAAGGCCGTGGTTACCAGACGCGCACCAGAGGCACCTAAGGGATGACCCAAGGCAATTGCACCGCCATTCGGATTAACCCGTGCATCATCATCCGCCAAGCCTAAATCACGGGTTACCGCCAAAGCCTGTGCCGCAAAAGCTTCATTTAGTTCAATCACATCCATTTGTTCTAACGTGAGATTGGCCCGATTCAGTAATTTCTTGATTGCAGGCGCAGGTGCAAAGCCCATAATCCGTGGTTCAACCCCAACTGTGGTGGCTGCAATGATTTTGGCACGTGGTTTGAGTTGGTATTTTTCTACCGCTTCGTCCGAAGCAATCAACACAGCGGCTGCGCCGTCATTAATTCCAGAAGCATTACCTGCAGTCACAGTACCTTCGGCTTTGACCACACCTTTGAGTTTGGTTAATACTTCTAAAGTGGTTGATGCACGTGGATGCTCATCACGATCCACCACAATAGCATTACCTTTACGCTGAAGAATGCTGACAGTCACGATTTCATTGGTGAAGAAGCCTTTGGCTTGCGCCGTTGCAGTACGTTGTTGGCTGTTTAAAGCAAACTGGTCCTGATCGGCACGGTTAATGTTGAACTGTTCCGCCACGTTTTCTGCGGTTTGCGGCATGCTGTCCACGCCATACATGTCTTTCAGCTTAGGATTGATGAAACGCCAGCCCATGGTGGTGTCTTCAATCTTTTGACTACGGCCAAAGGCGCTATCGGATTTACCCATCACATAAGGTGCACGGCTCATGCTTTCTACGCCACCTGCAATAATCAGGTCGGCTTCATTGGCTTTAATGGCACGGGCAGCTATGGCAATGGCATCCAGTGATGAACCACACAAACGGTTTACCGTGGTGGCAGGCACCTGATACGGCACACCTGCCAATAAGGCTGACATACGTCCCACATTACGGTTATCTTCACCGGCTTGGTTGGCACAACCATAGATCACATCATCCACCTGTTGCCAATCAACAGTTGGGTTACGTTGCATGAGCGCCTGAATTGGAACTGCCCCCAGATCGTCGGCACGTACAGGAGCAAGACCGCCTGCATAACGACCAAATGGGGTACGGATGGCATCAATGATATAAGCGTTTTTCATTTTAAATCTTGTCCTTTACTTCAGGCCTTTCAGCCATTCTCCGTAGGTATCTCGCGGTGGCGGCATGGATGCCGCCCGTAGGACTGTGGTATATGGATATACCATCAGTCCTACAAAGGTTTTTGTTACTTTTGACCTTTCAAAAGTAAGGTATTGCCTATACAAACGGTTTTCGAAAATCACTTTCATTTATCGGCAGTGATGGTATTACTCGCTTTCATTCATAAGAGTTAGTCACGACGGAGTCTTAAGGTGCTTAATCCAATACACATCGCTAGTTCTCGTCACTTTTTTAAAAAGTGACCAAAAACCTTTGTTACTCAGACACAACTTCCTTGTTGTGCTGAGTAACGGGGCGACATCCCTGTCGCCAATCACCATAGCAACTCTCAATTTATCTTCGAATATGTGAAAATCTCGATCTGAGACTTTCCCATAAGCATTTCGCGGCGGCGGCATGGATGCCGCCCGTTAGACTGTGGTATATGGATATACCATCAGTCTAACAAAGGATTTTTGTTACTTTTTATCCTTAAAAAGTAAGGCAATGCCTATCCAAAAAGCCTCTGCTTGAACCCGTAATTATTGGCTGTGTAAACATTATCCTTGCGTCGCATCAATCAGTTTCGCACCCGTCAACGCCTGTAACTCCGCAAAGCTCAAACCTTCGACTTTCTCAATCACTTTTAAACCGTCTGTGGTCACATCAATCACACACAGGTCGGTATAAATACGGTCTACACATTTCAAGCCTGTTGCTGGATAGGAAAGCGCTTCAACAATCTTCGGCTCACCTTGCTTGGTGTTGTGATCGGTGGTGATAAACACTTTCTTGGCGCCGACAGCCAAATCCATGGCACCACCTACTGCAGGAATGGCATCTGCTGCACCAGTATGCCAGTTGGCCAGATCACCATTGGCTGCTACTTGGAAAGCACCGAGTACCGCAATATCCAGATGTCCACCACGCATCATGGCAAAGGAATCACCGTGATGGAAAAAGCTGCCACCCGTCAGCATGGTCACATATTCTTTACCAGCATTGATCAGCTCAGGATCTTCCTCACCTTTGGCAGGAGGCGGACCGAATGCGAGTAGGCCATTTTCCGAATGCAGGAACACATCTTTATCGGCTGGAAGATAATTAGAAATCTTGGTTGGAAGGCCGATGCCGAGATTGACATAAGCACCATCGGGAATATCTTGTGCCACACGTTCAGCGATCTGGTCACGGCTTAGTTTCTGATAGCTCATGTTTATGCTCCTATGCCATTGGCTGCATCGACAGCGACCACATGCTGGACAAAAATCCCGGGGGTAATAATATGTTCGGGATCAAGCTGACCGAGTTCAGCCAGTTCAGACACCTGCGCAATGGTGACATCTGCGGCCATTGCCATGATCGGGCCGAAGTTACGGGCAGATTTGTTATAGACCAGATTGCCCCAGCGATCGCCTTTGTGGGCCTTGATCAATGCGAAGTCAGCTTTAATCGGATATTCCAGTACATAGTCTTTGCCATCGATATGACGGACTTCTTTACCTTCAGCCAAAAGCGTACCAAAGCCGGTTGGGGTAAATACTGCACCAAGGCCCATGCCTGCGGCTTGAATACGACAGGCCAGATTGCCTTGCGGGACCAGTTCCAGTTCAATCTTGCCGGCACGATACAGTTCATCAAAGACCCATGAGTCTGACTGACGCGGGAAGGAACAGATGATTTTACGAACCGCACCTGTTTTAAGCAGTTTGGCCAAACCGTAATCGCCATTGCCTGCATTGTTATTGACGATGACCAGATCCTTGATGCCGAGTTCGATCAGTCCATCAATCAGTTCAGCGGGTTGTCCTGCGGTGCCAAAGCCACCGATCATGATGGTTGCACCATCCTTGATCTGTGCCAGTGCCTCAGTCAATGAGAGCGTACTTTTATCAATCATAAGGCCAACCTTTTATCCATGTTTTCAAATTTCTATACATACCGGCTTCGCTATAAACGGATATGCATAGAAATTTAAAAACCGTGAGCTAATGAATAGCTCACAGTCATTTTTTAGAGAATTAAGCACCAACGCGACGACGTTCTACCTCTGAACTTGGTGCACCGGCATGTTCCTTCACCAGTTCTACATTAAAGGTAATGTGTTTGAATGGTTTATTCACACCACGACGAGCAATTTCGGCTTCATCGGTTACGTCCACCGCAGTTGCGATGAGGCCTTCACGTGTTGCAAATGCGAAGTCATCCCATAGGTACTGATC
Organism: Acinetobacter sp. 'aerobic (ED)'; assembly: GCF_904886855.1. Lineage (NCBI taxonomy): Bacteria > Pseudomonadati > Pseudomonadota > Gammaproteobacteria > Moraxellales > Moraxellaceae > Acinetobacter > Acinetobacter sp. 'aerobic (ED)'. The sequence continues at coordinate 373,901 of NZ_CAJHGI010000002.1, read as the reverse complement.
GCCTTCGATATTGAACTGGGTGGTTAATTTGCGGTAACCCGGCGCAGACACAAAATAATGCACATGAGAAGGGCGGTTACCATGACGGCCTAACTGATTTAATAATGCCTGAGTGGTGCCTTCTGGTGGGCAGCCATAACCGACAGGCATCGTGGTTTGCGCGACATAGTGACCGTTGGCATCAGACAAAATGGTACGGCGCAAGTTAAAGTCTGATTGTGACTTATCAAAGAATGAATAATTGCCTAAGCTGTTGGCATGCCACACTTCAACTTTAGCACCTTCGATAATATTACCTTCAGGATCAGTGACCGTTCCTTCGATGAATAAGGTGTCGACTTTATCCGATTCAGAACCATCATCCATACGGGCAAAACCGACAGATTCAGGCGCACCTGCAACATAGAGCGGACCTTCAATGGTGCGTGGTGTGCCACCGGTAATGCCTGCCTTGGCATCGGCTTCATCGGCACGTAAATCCAGATAATGTTCAAGACCCAGACCTGCTGCCAATAAACCGAGCTCATTGGCCTGACCTGCATCGGTAAAATACTCAAGACCTTTCCATAGTTCGCTTTGTGAGATGTCCAGATCTTCAATCGCCTGAAAAAGGTCACCGAGCAGACGAACCACAATTTGTTGTACACGTGGATTGACTTCACCTGTCGCGGTATCCACATTCATTTTTTTAACCAGTGCATCGATTTCTTGACGGTTCATACATATTCTCCTGAAGTATGATAATTTTTGGTGGCTTGCCGACTTGCTGTTTTTACTGCTTGCTTGGCTTGCCACATTCCTTGTTTAAATTCTGTTTTTCACTTTACCGGCTATGCGCGTTTAGCTGTCATCTTCACGAATGGCAGAGGGATGACGGTTCAAGGCCATCACTTCGATATTCATGTAGGGATATAAAGGCAATCCCTGCAAAATATTGTGTAATTCCTCATTACTTTCCACATCAAAAATACTGATGTTGGAGTATTGTCCCGTGATGCGCCAGATATGACGCCATTTGCCCTGACGTTGTAAATCTTGAGAATAAGCCTTTTCTACGGCTTTAATTTGATTGGCTTGTTCAACTGGCATATCCAGCGGGATGTTTACATCCATTCGTACGTGGAAAAGCATGTCAACTCCTTGAATTATTGACGACGAAGGTTGTCGATTTTGTCTTGATCCAGCTCAATGCCGAGGCCAGGACCTGTTGGAAGCTTGAGCTCAAAATTGCCATATTGAAGCGGTGTTTTTAAAATTTCTTCCGTGAGTAACAGTGGGCCAAACAGTTCAGTTCCTGCTGCAAGATTACTAAAAGTAGAGAATGCATGTGCAGAAGCAATCGTCCCTACAGGTCCTTCCAGCATGGTGCCACCATACAGGTCGATCCCTGCTAGATTGGCGACTTTGGCAACATCACAGGCTTCAATCAGACCGCCAGATTGGGCAATTTTGACTGCAAACACTGAGGCTGCATTGGTTTTTGCCAGTTGATAGGCGCTTTGCGGACCGGTTAATGATTCATCGGCCATAATGGCAATATCAAACTTACGGGTCAGACGTTGCATGGCATCAATATTGTGAATTGCACACGGTTGCTCGATCAGATCAACACCGCCATCCTGAAGCATTTGAATCCCTTTAATGGCATTGAGTTCAGACCAGGCACGATTGACATCGACACGGATTGAAACGTCCTTGCCTAAGGCTTTTTTAATGGCCAGCACATGTTCAACATCTTGCTCAAGCGGACGTGAACCAATTTTTAATTTGAAAATATTATGGCGTTTGAGTGCCACCATTTTTTCTGCTTCAGCAATATCTTTTTCGGTATTGCCCGAAGCCAGTACCCACAGCACAGGTACGCTATCACGTAAGCGTCCACCCAGGACTTCACTGAGCGGCAAACCCAGACGTTGTGCCTGAATATCTAATAGGGCTGTCTGGATGGCACATTTGGCAAAACGGTTCCCATTAATATTTTGCTGGATGGTTTTTAGGGTTTGAGCCACATTAAAACCGTCCAGTGTTTTTAATAATGGCGAAAAGTACTGTTCAATATTGGTTTTGACACTTTCAGGACTTTCTTCCCCATATCCTAACCCTCCAATGGTCGTTGCTTCGCCCCAACCAGTAAAACCATCTGCTGTGGTGATTTTAATCAGTACCAAGGTTTGGGTTTGCATGGTTGCAACCGCCATCTTATGCGGACGGATGGTTGGAATCTCGACAAGTAAGGTTTCTATGGATTTATACATCTTTGGTATTTCTTCAATCTTTGCCTATTTACATACCCTAAATTAATGTAATATTTAGAACTAGGCTGAATTTGGTATTTTTAGATACTTAAAAGGTATATTAAATGGAATTAAGACATCTTCGTTATTTCGTGACGGTGGTCGAGGAACAGAGCATTACCAAAGCGGCGGAAAAGTTATGTATTGCGCAGCCCCCTTTGAGTCGTCAGATTCAAAAGCTGGAAGAGGAACTGGGCATTTTGTTATTTGAACGTGGTTCGCGACCTGTGAAAACCACCGAAGCGGGGCAGTTCTTTTATCAGCATGCAGTGCAGATTTTGACCCATACCGCCCAAGCGGCTTCCATGGCAAAACGCATTAGCACAGTCAATAAGATCGTGCGTATTGGTTATGTCAGCTCCTTACTGTATGCGCTATTACCGCAGGTGATTTATTTATTTCGCCAAAATCATCCCGAGATTCAGGTCGAACTGATTGAACATGGCACCAAAGACCAGATTGAAGCGTTAAAACTGGGTAAAATTGATTTGGGTTTTGGACGCCTCAGAATTAGTGATCCTGCGATAAAACGGATTTTATTGCGTAAAGAAAAGCTCAAATTAGCCATCCATAAAAATCATCATTTAACCCGGTTTATCGATCAGGGGATTTACCTGTCGCAGATTATTGATGAGCCTATTTTTTCTTATCCCGCCACACAAAAACCGAATTTCTCTACGTTGATCCAGTCAATTTTTACTGACTTGGGCTTGGTACCCAAAGATATGGTCGAAGTACGTGAAATTCATATGGCCTTAGGGCTGGTGTCTTCTGGCGAGGGTATTTGTCTTATTCCTGAGAGTGCCAGCGATATTGGCATGAAAAATCTGGTCTATATTCCGATTCTGGATTTGGAAGCCTATACCCCGATTTCACTGGCGGTGCGCAATATGGATCAGAGTCCGTATCTGCCGCAGATACTGGAATGTATTAAACAGGTATTTGAAGAAGAGGGAATACCGATACAACTGGATGGTGATTAAGGCAGATCCGAAAATTAATTATGTTTAAGCGGTCCTAAAGACCGCTTTATTAATGCGATACGATGGTCTACAGCTAAAACCAGACTTAAAAGGTATAACTATATACTTCGTTATCTATGGAAAATTACATTAATTATTCAAATAATAAATCCAGCCTGAATCTTTCTCTAAAGATATTTGCTTGAATTTCCGGATATTTAAAAGAAATGGAACTCAGGTCGGCAGGACTAGGCAAGTTGTGAAACTTTATTTGCAGCAACAAGAATTTTAAAAACTCAGGAAAGGATTTCCCATGTTAATACCGAATAGGCTGTATAAAGCCCAGCGCGTGGCGTTATATACGTTTTTTGGCTGTCTGAATGTCAATGCGGCTTATGCCGACTTTTTAAAGGACAGTGAAAAGAGTATTTATTTACGAAATTTCTATGTCGAACGTGATTTTGAAGGCACCAATCAAGATCTGGGTAGTTGGTCACAAGGCTTATCGGGGCGGTTTGAGTCAGGCTATACCGATACACCGCTTCAAGTCGGTCTGGATTTAGGTTTTCAATATGCATTGCGTTTGAATGACCATAATGATGAACGGCTGGATACTGTGTTTAAATATGATCAGCATGAACGGCGGCAGGAACGTGATTACTTAAAATTGGGCGCGACCTTAAAATTGAAATATCACAATACCGAACTGAAAGTGGGGGAACTTTTTCCTAAAACACCGGTACTGTTTATTGATGACTCACGGCAACTGGTTACGACTTATGCCGGTGCAATGCTGGAAAGTAAAGAGATCAAGAATTTAAAAGTATCTGCGGGCCGTTTTACCCATGTGAATGCCCGTGATGATGACGAGTATCGAAAATTCACATTAGGCAACTCGACTGATCCGGCGAAAAGAAGTGATGGACTCAATTTTCTAGGTCTGGACTATAATTTCACGCCAAATTTATCCGGGGCTTACTGGTTTGGACAACTGCAAGATATTTATCAACAACACTATATCAATGCGGCCTATACAAAGCAGATTAAAAACAGCAAGTTAAAAGTGGATGCCCGCTATTTTAACTATAAAGAAGATGGTGACGCCTATTTCGGCGATATTGATACGCAATCAATCGGGCTGCAAGCCAGTGTACAGAATGGCCCGCATACCATTCTGACCGGTCTGCAAAAGCATATGGGAGAGGACAATATTCCACTGTTAAACGGTTATGTACCACAAGCCTATTTACAGAGCTGGTCTGCGCTGGCCTTTTATAAAGCCAAAGAATTGACCTGGCATGTTTTATATAGTTATGACTTTAAAGAGCAGGGTATACCCGGATTAAAACTGACGCTACGCTATTTAAATGGTAGTGAAATCTATCGGGAAGGTTTCAAGGACAATAAAGAAACCGAGAAAAATGTCATCATCAATTACAGCATCCCTGAAGGAAAACTCAAAGGTCTCGGCTTCGAATGGCGACATATTCGTGCTGATATTAAATATGGTGCAGGCAACAATCCTGGAACAGATTTTGTTGAAAATCGCATCATGACCACCTACACACATAAGTTTTAATGATCTGTTGCCCACCTGAGCAAGAGCATTGCTATTCAGGTGGGGATGTTGCAGTGCTACAGGATTTAAGGCAGATTTTGCGATTGCAACATTTCCTGGCCGACAATCATTTTGGCAAATTGATTGGCAATTCGACCAGAACGATTGCCTTGTTGGGTGGCATATTGAATGGCCTTTAACTGTAAGCTGTCCCAGTTTTCCTGTTGTTGCCAGTGGTATTCATTTAACCAGAACTGCACGGTTTTCAGGTATTCGGGCTGACTGAAGCCATAGAAATTGATTTGCAGACCAAAACGGTCAGCCAGAGAAATCTTTTGTTCCAGACTATCACCCGGACGCAACTCACCATTTTCGCTCTGATTGATCTCGGTATTGTCCTTGTTATATTCCGCGACCATGTGTTTACGGTTCGAGGTGGCATAAATCAGGGTATTGTTTGAACTGGTGGCCAGCGAGCCATCCAATACGGTTTTCAGGGTTGCATAACTGCTATCGCCTGCTTCAAAGGCCAGATCATCACAGAAAATAATATAGCGTTCATCGCGCTCATTGAGCAGATTGATAATCTTGGGAAGATCTTCGAGATATTTTTTTTCCAGCTCAATCACACGTAAGCCGTACTGGTGATATTCATTTAAACAGGCTTTCACAATTGATGATTTTCCCGTCCCTCGTGAACCGGTCAACAGCACATTATTGGCCAATAATCCTTTGGCAAAGGCCTCTGTATTCAGCTTTACTTTGGCCAATTGGTTGTCAATATTACAAAGATTGTCAAACGAGAGCAGTTGGGGTTTACGGATTGGAATCAGGTGACCTTTATTGTTTTCTCTTTCCCATCGGAATGCGATGGCCTGATCCAGTACTTCCAGTGAGATTTCCTGATGGTTGGCAATTTTCTCAATCGCCTGGGTCAGTTTTTGAATTTCACCGATAAGACTGAAAATCGTCTGATTTAATTCCATAAGTTTTACCCTGAGAGATGACACGGTGTGCATTTGAAAATTTAAACATAGGATGATAGTATCATTGGATGTTTTTGAGTGCCAGTAGAAATTTTAATGATCGAACAGATCCAGAAAAGATCGCTTGTTGACGAAGTGATTGCGGTTGTCCGTCAGAATATCCAGACCGAACTTTGGAAGGTCAATGATAAAATTCCGACAGAACCTGAACTGGTTCAAGGGCTGGGTGTGGGACGCAATACCATTCGAGAAGCCATTAAAATATTGGAATATCTCGGCATTCTGGAAGTTAAACAAGGCCATGGAACCTTTGTTCGCAGCAAACACGATTTCTCCAGTATGATTCACTCGATTCAACAGTCAGCGTTGTATGAGCATCTCGAAGTCAGATGTGTTCTGGAAATTGAAATTGCAAAACTTGCAGCCAGAAACCGCGATGCAACTGACCTGCTGAATATTCTGGCATGCCTCAATACACGGGCTGCAACGGATGCCAGTGATGTGGCTGAGTTTATGCTGAACGATAAAAAGCTGCATTTGGCTATTGCACAGGCCACCCATAATCAGGCGCTGTATGCCACCTATGAATATTTTCTCAACTCCAGCTATCAATACACCTTTGAACTGGTGACCAATAGCCAGTTACCCGATCCGGATCAAACTATTCATGCTCAACTGGTCGATGCCATACAGGCACAGTCCGAGTCGCAGGCGGCTGAAATTGCTAAAGCCATGCTTGATCCTTTATTGCTGTCGCTACAGACCAGTGATTATTCAGTCCGCTGAGTCAATCGAAACAGTTATGCAAGATTTTATTATTGTATCCCGGCATTTTGGCAAATCGTATTTTTTAAATCAGCGGCAACAAGCTGGCATGACCGCCTATTTCTGGTCCTTGGAGCAAACTCAACTGGCACGTTTTAACAGCTATGCCTTGGCCTATCAATTTTATTTTCCTTCACGACATCTGTTAATTCACAGTGAAATTGTGCAGCTCGGGGCAAATGATGAGCCCTAAAATCGCTGTATGTGGACAAGCTTCTGAAGCATGGCCACGGGTGCAATATATCGCCCCAGATCATCAAAAGGTCTATGTGGTGGGCGATATTCACGGTTGCTATACGCTATTGATGCATCAACTCAAGCAACTGCAGTTTGATTTTGAAAAAGATCTGCTGATTGGCGTAGGAGATTTGATCGATAAAGGCCCGGAAAGCTTGCAATGCTTACAGTTATTGCAACAACACTGGTTCAGGATGGTACGTGGCAATCACGAGCAGTTATGTATTCAGGGGAGTCAGCATCCTTATTTTAAAAAGCTGCATCAAAAATATGGTGGAGAATGGTTCTACCAGTTAAAACCACAACAGCAGGCCTGGATTATCGCGCGTCTCAAACAATTGCCTGTGTTGATCCAGTTGAATCTAGCTCATAAAACAGTGGGCATCGCACATGGCGATATTGGCGTAGATGATTGGAACCTGCTTAAGCAAACCCTTGAGTTAAGCGATCATGCCGATCAGGCCAGTTATGCCCCTGTGTTATGGGGACGGTCAAGAATCAGGGACGAGCAAAAATATGGCACGGTCCGCAATATTGATGAGATTTATCTGGGACATACCATTGTTGCAGAGGTACTGCAAAAACATAATTGCTTCTTTATTGATACAGGCGCTTATCAAAGCCAGCAGTTGACGATCCTGCAGGTCAGTCCTTAAATCCCGAACTGACATATAACGCCTATATTGTTAGTTTCAATCACTCTTTTTTCTATTTTGATCAACATACTGCTTCAACCTTAGGATTAAAATGAGATTAATTCTCATTATTATTGTTATTTTTGTTGATTTTGATTATGATGCCTTGTTTTTTTAAGGCTGATTTAAGCTTGGTCAGGTTTGCCCTTGGCATTACCGGATCAAATACCATGCTCATGAGATGGGGTGTTGCATAGGTTATCGGCTAAATCATCCGTATTTTCATGGCTCTATATAAAGGTGAACATCATTTCCGTTGATGTCATTTTGTCCGGTGTTGTTTATGTCTATTGAAGCGTCTGTACCCTTGGTGAGCAGCACAAGGGTGGTAAAAAAGAAGGTTGCACCGTCCTCATTGATTCGATATCGATTGATGATTTTTTCACGGTTTGTACTCGCAATTTTTGGGGGCTATTACTTTACTGCGATTGCGGCAATGCTCATCGGTTGCTTATTTTCATCTGAGCCATCCAGAGCGAATGCAGTTTTTAGTGCAACCATGCTGGCTTTTGTGGTGCATTGCATCCTGTTTATCTGGATATTCATGGTCAACTCGACTTTGAAAGTCTGGTTGGGCGTTATTATTCCTAGTCTGATCATGACCATCATGTATGGCTTGTTAAAAGGGTAAGGGCATGCGTGTTGATGGTAAAAATGAAGGCCCACGCCAATCGATGTCATGGTTACATACCTGGACCAGTCTGTTGTTGGGATGGTTGCTGTACGCGGTTTTTCTAACGGGGACACTCAGTTTTTTTCAAAATGAAATCACGGTATGGATGAAACCGGAACTGCATCAATCAGTAAATACAACTTCGCAGCAACAACAATTAACTTATGCCTTGCAATATTTAAATCAGAAAGGCCAAGCTGCCGAGAGCTGGAATATCCGGTTTGCCAATGAAAGACAGCCTGCGATCATGCTGAATGTCCGCAAGCCGGGTGAGGGACGCCGCCGTGGCGGCGAAATCTATCTGGATGCGCAAACGGGACAGGAAATTAAAGCCAGAGAAACCCGTGGTGGTGGTTTCTTATATCGCTTCCATTTTGAACTGTACGGTATGCCGCGCATCTGGGGGCGCTGGATTGTTGGTATTGCAACCTTGTTCATGTTTGTTGCGATTATCAGTGGCATCATTACCCATAAAAAAATCTTCAAGGATTTCTTTACTTTCCGTCCAGCCAAAGGTCAGCGTTCATGGCTGGATGCCCACAATGCAACCGCCGTGTTTGCCTTGCCTTTTCATCTGATGATTACCTTTAGCGGGCTGTTGTTATTGATGCATCTGTTTATGCCATGGGCAATGAACACGCACTATGGCAATGTCCGGAACTTCTACCAGATTTTAAATGAACCTGTAGCGCAAACTCCTGAACAGGTACGTTTACTGGCAGAGCAAAAGCAGAAACAGGCCGTAGAAGAAAGACGTGGCAATCGAGGTGGTGGCCGTGGTGGCGAAGCTGAACAAGACGTGCCCAAGCTTGCAGCAGCACCCATGGTCAACTTGGTGGCATTAAGCCAGCAGGTTCAACACGGTTGGGGGGATAATCCGATTGCCTCGGTTCGGGTGAATCAACCGAATACGGTGAAAGCGGATGTACAATTTAATGCAACCCATGCCACGACCTTGCTGGATCGGGAAAGTGTACCGTCACTCAAGTTCAATGGGCTAACAGGACAACTGATCGACGAAGCCCAGCCTGTAAATTCGGCATCCAAAGCTATTTATACCTTAGTGACATGGCTGCATATGGCTCGGGGTGTCGATTCGGTCTTACGCTGGTTATTATTTCTATCAGGCGTCTTAGGCACGATGATGATCGCTTCCGGATTGATTTTGTGGGTGGTAAAACGTATTCCAGAGGTACAAAAACTAGGTTATAAACCCTTTGGCCATCGTGTGGTTGAGGTCCTGAATATTACGGCGATTACAGGGCTACCGATTGCCTGCGCAGCGTATTTCTTTGCCAATCGTGTTATACCCGCACAATTGGCAGAGCGTTCTCCGCTGGAAATTAATGTGTTCTTTAGTGTCTGGTTATTGTGCTTGATGCATGCGGCTATTCGGGCACATCGTCCAGCATGGCTAGAACAACTGGCCTTAGCGGCTGCAATGTTCCTGTTTATACCGGTGTTAAACGTTTTTACTGGTGGACAGGCCTTATGGATGAGTATTTTTCATGGACAATGGATGATTGCCAGTTTTGATCTGGTCTGCATTATTTTAGGTCTGATTTTTATCTACTCTTATTACAAATTAAAGTGTTATCAAGGTCTACCCGTTAAGCAGAAAAAACAGCCTAAGTCACACACGGCACAGGAGCAGGCATGATGGCAGCATGGATGTTGTGGTGTGTTGCCGTGGTGGCGCTATCGAGTCTGGCGTGTGGAATGAATAAACATCAGCGCGATATCTTTAGCTCTCCGGTTTCAGCACAAATGAGTCGGGCTTTTGAAATTGCAGGCTGGGTCATTCTACTCATTTCTGCGTTGGTCATGATTTATGTGAAAGGTGCTTCAATCGGTTTATCCGAATGGTTGGGATGTATCAGCTTTGCGGCTTTGGCAGTGGGACTTGCATTGACCTACCAGCCTAAAAAGCTTTTGCAGACCAATCTGATCGTGACCGTTTTATTCGGACTGCTGTTAATCGTGAGTTTGATTTAAGCTTTGGCAGCATCGTAGTTAAATAAAAAGAGCAAACAGATGTTTGCTCTTTTTATGTCTGGACTAAAGGATCTCTTTACGGGGGGATATCCTGGTTAAAAGTTAGCGACCTCGGTGTGCTTGCCTGATCCATGGCAGCAAGATAGCTTGGCTATTGCTGAGACAACCAAGAGGCGGGACAGAAATTTGTTTAACTGCCCGCATGCAGAATTACGGTTATTGATGATTTTATTTTTGGATTTATTGCCGCAATCATTACGATTTCTTTGTGTATTATTCTTGAGCAGGCCGCAATTCCAGTTTCGGTGTCATCTCAATGCGTTTGTGTAAAATTTAGTAGTTAATCAAGCAAATAGCGATCTGATCTGTAGAATAAAAAACAGCCATTTTATTCAAGAATTAATTTAAACATAAAACAACTCAGATCTTTATTTTTCCTCTTCATCCCAATCTGAGATAAAGGAGCAAACATGATTGTACTATTAATATTGCTTGGTCTACTGATACAACTCTTTGTGATTTGGGCTCTCTTTTATTTTGAAGCCAGTCGAACTGTCGGTAGTGTGCTGGCAATTGTCACTGCGATTTTGTGTAGTGTGCTGATTACCCCATGGAGTCTGTTACTGGGTGTACCTATTATCATCGCCAGTATTATTCTGCTGATTACGCCATTGCGTGATGCTTTGATTAGCCGACCTGCTTTTAAAGTGCTGTCCAATGCCATGCCGAGTATGAGTACCACTGAACGAGAGGCTCTGGATGCCGGTACCAGCTGGTGGGAAAAAGAACTGTTTATGGGGGCGCCGGATTGGGAAAAGTTTGATCAATATCCTTATCCCGTATTATCGGCAGAAGAACAGGCTTTTTTAGATAACGAAGTACAACAGCTGTGCTCAATGTTGGATGAGTGGCAGATTCATCATCAGGACAAGGACCTACCGCCAGAGGTGTGGCAATTTATCAAGGACAATGGCTTCTTGGGGCTGATCATTCCAAAATCATTTGGTGGCAAACAATTTACCCCCTTTGCGCAAAGTCGCATCATGAGCAAAATTGCTTCGCGTTCACTGACTGCTGCGGTGAGCTGTATGGTACCCAATTCGCTTGGGCCAGGGGAGTTGCTGCTGCACTATGGTACAGAGGAGCAAAAACAACGTTATTTACCCGGGCTTGCCAACGGTACCGAAGTCCCTTGCTTTGGCTTGACCAGCCCTGAGGCGGGTTCAGATGCTGGGGCAATCCCGGATACCGGTGTGGTGTGTCATGGGCAATATCAAGGTCAACAAGTGTTAGGCCTGAAAATGAATTTCTCCAAGCGCTGGATTACCCTGGCTCCGATTGCAACCGTGATCGGTCTGGCCTTTAAGTTATATGATCCGGAAGGTTTGCTGGGCGATAAAAACAAGGTGGAATATGGCATTACCTGTGCCTTGATTCCGGCTGACCATGAGGGCATTCAGATTGGGCCCCGCCATAATCCGGGTGCACCTTTTATGAATGGTACGGTTGAAGGTCGTGATGTATTTATTCCTTTGGACTGGATTATTGGCGGTCAGCAAAATGCGGGTAAAGGCTGGCGGATGCTAATGGAATGTCTAGGTGTAGGACGTGGTATTTCACTGCCTGCCTTGGCAACAGCAGCAGGGGAAATGAGTTATCTGCTGGTCGGTGCATTTGCCAGTGTCCGTCAACAGTTTAAAATTTCGGTTGGGCATTTTGAAGGGGTACAAGAGGCGACCAGTGATATCGCCAGTGATGCTTATATGCTGGAATCATTCCGTTATCTGGTGACCTGTGGTTTGAACCAAGGCGGAACCCCAGCAGTGATGACTGCCATGGCCAAATACTATGCCACTGAAACCATGCGTAAAGTGGTTAATCATGGCATGGACGTGGTGGGTGGCCGGGCGATTCAGTTAGGCCCACGTAACTTCCTTGCACTGACTTATCAATCCATTCCCGTTGCCATTACTGTGGAAGGCGCCAATATTCTGACCCGTTCTCTGATGATTTTTGGTCAGGGCTCAATGCGTTGCCATCCTTATCTGTTTGAAGAATTGCAACTGTTACAAGCTGAAGATAAAGCGGCCGCTTTTAAGGAATTTTCGCCATTATTGTTTAAACATCTGGCCTATACCTTCAATCGTGCAGCCAAAGCACTGGCATTTTCGATTACAGGCGGCTCAGATGAGGGCTCTAAAAATGCCGATAATTTTTCTAAAGCCTATTATAGTAAAATCAACCGTTTCAGTGCCGATTTTGCCTTAACCGCCGATATGGCGCTGGGAATTCTGGCGGGCGATTTAAAGCGTAAGGAAATGCTGTCTGGACGTCTGGCCGATATTCATGCGCATTTATTTATTGCGACGGCAATCCTGAAATATTATGAACAGGGTCAACGCACGGAAGCAGAACAGAAACATGCTGAATTAGCCCTGAATAAAGCCCTGTATCAGGTGCAAGAAGCCTTCTTTGGCTTCTATGATAATTTTCCGATGCCGCTTGCCGCTGCTATGGTGAAACTGATCTGTTTCCCATTTGGCCGTCCTATTGCAGCGCCGTCAGATCAGTTGAAGCAAGAGGTCGCGCAATTGATGATGCAGGAACATGCATTCCGGGAGCAGTTGAAGCAACATGTCTATTACAATACGGATGCCAACGATGTGATGGGACGGATGGAGTCTACATTCCAAAGCCTGTTACAGCTACAGCCGTTGTGGAACAAGTTTAAAAAAGCCGAATCCAAAGATCAGTTTAGCGGTCTCACCTTTGAAGCGCATATTGCCAATGCAATCGAGACAGGTTTTATCACTACAGCTGAGGCGGAGTCACTTTTAGACTACAATGCCAAACGTTATGACAGTATGTTGACGGATATTTTTGATGAGCATTTAGTCGATGACCTGCCGTTGGAAAATCCTCATCTTCGCAACTTATGATTGAATCGTGTAAGTACAGCTTGAAGCAGTCCTGAATGTATCTGAGATGAAGCGTCATCTACGCCTCTTTTGCTTATGTTCAGGGCTGTTTTCATAACAGTCTCGAGTTTTTAAGCTCATCTGTTATATTTTTTTTGGAAATTTCTGTGTCTTTTATTGTTGTGTAGCGTGTTGCACTATAACAGTATGAGTTGAGCAAAACCAAAGGTGACACCATGAGTTTTTTGAAAAAAAAGAATAATGCCAGTTTTGTATTTTTCATTATTACACTATATGCCTTTTTGGGCTTTGGTATTGGCTATGTAATCTGGGAATATCTGTTATAGGCTCATAGGCTTGAGCGCTGTCCAGTTTTTACATGCAGAGCTGGCTGATTCAGTTCCCAGTTTAAGAAGTCATGTTTCTATTCTTGTGATCCAGTTAAACCATCGAACCAGTCCTTCGATGGTTTTTTATATCTTTGATTGGCTGTTCTAAAATAAAAACGAAATGTTTTAACACGATGGCTGTGTTGTTGCCGGATATTTGGCATATTAGAAGCAGATGCGCAAGAACAGGAAAACTGGTTGGGTGCGCGATGCGGATTAATCAGTCTGGAGCTTGAGAAAATGGGGCGATATGAGCAACTATTGGTCAAATTGGTGCTGCTTGGCTTTATTCTTTTCAGCTTGTCGGCCTGTCAGTTGGTGAAATTGCAGCAACGAAGTTTAAGCGCCTCCTTAACCGATAAAACCCAGACCATTCTGACCCGATCCCAGTTGAGTGATGCCACACAAAATAGCTTGCTGCTGTCCGGAGTTCCGGTCGAAGCATGTTTAAGTCAGCCTGAGCAATGCGTACAGACATTACAACAGAAACTGGGCGACAGTCCTGAACAGCGTTATGCCGCAGCCAGTGAGATTTATCTGGCACGGGCCCTGCAACTCGGTCAGGAGAAAAATTGCCAGATTGCATTGGCTCAAACGTCGCATTCAGCACAGCAAAACCGCTGTCTCGATGAAGTCTTAAGTTTGCTTGATCAAAGTGTTCGCTTTAGCTTTGCGTATTTATTTGCAACGCCCTCTACGCTACAGAAACGTATTTTTGATCAACGCCAGACCCAGGTTCGGCTTTTTTACAATGTTGCTCTGTCACGTTTGATCACTAAGGCCTATTTACGGCATAGATTTACCCGCTTTCCTCAGCAGTTACAGATTAACCAGCGACATTATCAGTTCAATTTTGATCATTATCCGGAACTGGCGAACACCGATATCCAGTTATTGCAGTCTAGCTACAATATGCGGTTCTCCGGATTTTACAGTGTTAACCGACGCGATGGTCTGGGCTCGGAATTTGTTCTGGTGGCCAAAAATCAGCAGTCTTCAAGCCCTGATTATATTTATGATCCTGAAAGCTATTATGCCGGTAAAGAAAATCCTTATATTCATGCGGCCAGATATCTGTCGGTCACCGCCGTAGCACAGCCTGCGCCCAATACTTCTGTCGAACAGTTACTTGATGCGGCTCCCTTGCAGATCCAGCTGATCGATCCGTTCCGTTATGACCAGCTTCAGGTGGCACAGCAGGACTATTTACTTACCGCCAATTATTCAGCGCCTTATGGTCTGTGGCTGGCTGAAAACAATCTGGGCGGAACCGGCTATAAAACCCTGATCGATCGCAAAGAGCAATTCAGCATGCCACATCTGTTCATGCTGGAACCCTATAATCCGGATAAAAAAATCATTATTTTTATTCATGGGCTGGCCAGTAGTCCAGAAGCCTGGATCGCCTTGACCAATGATATCTTGGGAGATGACAGCTTACGTCAGCACTATCAGGTCTGGCAGGTTTTTTATTCCACCAACATGCCGATTCTTGAAAGTCGTGCCCAGATTTATGCTTTGTTAACACAGGCTTTTGCCATGCATGATCCGCATGATGCTGCCATGCAGGATGCGGTACTGATCGGACACAGTATGGGGGGCATTATCAGCCGTTTGCTGATGGGGCAGGGCGACATACGCCAGCAGGCCGTCGAGGCAATCCAGAATGATCAGGCGCATGACTTTATTTTTTCTGCTGCGGTGAGCAAGCGTTTTATGTTCCGTCCGATTGAAAACATTAACCGGGTGATTTTTATTGCTACCCCGCATCAAGGAACAGCCTATGCAGATCGCTGGTTTACCTTGGCTTTGCGCAAGATAATTCATTTACCGGCCAAGTTCTTAACGGCGGCTGAGCTGGCGGTGGCAGACCACAACATCAATATTCATCAAATGAAGAAAAATCTGGCAGCCGGCATTATCGAAAACGGTCCCAGTGATTTAAGTTATCAGTCCAAATTTATGAACATGACTCAGGCCATCCAGCCGGTGCATGGGCTGGCTTATCACTCCATCATTGGCAATATCACCCGGCATCAGGAGCCAGATAAAATGACTGATGGTATCGTGCCGTATAGCAGTTCGCATCTGTCAGGTGCCATCTCGGAAAAAGTCATTCAGGGCGGGCATTCGATTCAGGAACAGCCCGAAGCGATTCTTGAGTTAAGACGGATTTTAAAACAGCATATGCAATTGCATCCGTTGGTGCCACCCACACAGGCTGTTAAGGATTAACGGTCTTGGTATTTTTCAACTAAAGGGGCGGTTGATCGAGTAACCATTGAATGGAGGCATCAAACAGTTTGAGGCCATCTTCTGAAAGATTGGTAAATGTCTCATTATTGAGAAAGAACATCAGCCGTTTTGCTGGTGCCAGCGATTCATAGTCCATGGTTGCACCTTTTTCATAGCCCCAGATGGCCACTTTTTCTGGTTGCCCATATATCATTGCAATAATGGTCGCGCCTAATCCCGGCTTGCCCCAGCTCATGGGTGCCTGTGCTTGATAAACGTTGCGAGTTCCCGCAGGAAGATGCGCAGAGAGGGAATGCGGTGCATTGACCAGCCACAGGTAACGTTCTTTTTCGACTTCGCCAAAATCGGTATCAATCCTCTTGCCGGTCATGGCCAGATCATCGAGATAATCATTTTCCCAAGTCATCAGTGGAATCGGGAGTTGGCGCCAGCCTGCTTTTAAATTTTTGGACGCAACAGTTGAAGAAAGGATGACCAGATCAGGCTGGTTTAAGTCGCTTGGCGAAACCGATTGATCCAGCATCTCGACATGGTAACCTTTGCTTTGCAAGTATTTCTGAATGGCAATATCGGTACTCGCTGACGCACTGTTCAGTTGTGAGATCAGCACAATTCGGGTTTGAGCATACGCAGTAGAGCTCAATAGCAGGCCAAGCAACACAATGACAGAAAGAAACGTTTTCATCTTGATCTCAAACAAGGGCAGTGAACCCATCACTGCCTTGACTCCATAATTAGAATTTAAAAGTAGCACGCAATAGTGCTTGGCGAGCGTCACCTTGTGATACTGCCAGATTATTGACGCTGGCTGTATAGTAGGTTTTATCGAAGATATTATTTAAATTAAACTGGAAGTTCACTGCCTGTTTGGCAATGGTGGTGTCATAGCTGATAAAGGCATTAGCCAGTGCATATTCAGGCAGGTCAAAGGTATTCTCTGAGTTACCGGCACGTTTACCGAAATAATTACCGCTCAAGCCCAAACGTAAATGACCATTGTAGAGTTCGCCATAGTTATAAGCCAATGCCAGAGATGCTGTATCTCGTGCGACATTATTTAAGCGGTTACCTTGCAGACCGGTTTCATCTTCAGTGACTTTGGCATCGGTATAGGCATAGGTCAGGGTGGCGTCGAGTTGATCGGTTAGACGGCCTGTGAGGTCGAGTTCAACGCCTTTGGAACGGACTGCACCTGTGGTGTGTAGTTCTACTTCTTTGCTGGATGGGTTGGTGATTTTGGCAAGCACATTACGCTTTTTAATATCATACAGCGCAAAGTTGGCCTTAATACGGTCATTAAACTCATATTTTGCACCAACTTCATAAGACTTGGCTTGTTCAGGTTGCACATCCGAGTCAATCACGGCATTGCCCCCTAAAGGCGCAATCGAGGAGTTCGGTTTGAGTGACTCGGTATAACTGCCATACAATGAAAGCTGGTCGTTCCATTGATAGACCAGGCCTGCATGCGGCAGCCAGGCATCATCATTGGTATTGGTATTTTCCTTAAACGGTCTGCCGCGGCCAGCATTTTGTTGATAATGCAAGTAACGTCCACCGAGTACGGCAATCCATTTTTCATTTAAGTGAATCGCATCCTGCAGATAAAAACCATAGGTATGCAATTTATCAGTTTGATCACTATCGTCATTGCTGATCTGACGAGATGCTTCCACAGCGCCAAAATCCGGATTTAAATAATCTAAAGTTGAGTTAGCTCCACGGACCATATTAGGACGGAAATATTTGCGGTACTCAATGTCTGAACCGATTTGAATATCATGTTTTAAACCGAGCAGATTGGCTGAGCCATTGAGATAGGCTTGGGCATTACTATCTACACTCTCTGCATTTAAGGTCGCATCGGTACGACGCTTCACCGTATGATTCTTGGTATCTAACGAGGTGACGCGTAACTGGTTGGCATCATAAGTTTCATAATTGTAGGTATAGCCGAAATGAGCTGACCAAGTGTCATTAATTTGATGATCAACCAGCAATTGTGCCAGATGATCTTCACCTTTCATCTGGTTAAAGGCCTCATCCAGACGCTGATATTTTGAGATCGGCAACGCTTTTTTAGTGTTGAGGTCAAAAATGGTGGAGCGATCAAAAGGGACATCAAAATGACGATATTGATAGCTGAGATTGACCTTGGTCTGGCCATTATCCCATGCCACCGACGGCGCAATTAAGGTCTGTTTGAGATTGCCAAAATTACGCCAATAGTCTGCGTCAGAATGATCGACAATAAAACGATAGGCAAAGTTACTGTCATTAATTGCGCCTGTTGTATCCAGACTTGCACCCACACCATTTTTACCGGCCGCAAAGCTTGAACCATAAATGGCTATTTCGGTTTTCTGGGTTATTTCAGGTTTTTTAGTCACTACATTGACCACACCGCCGGGGTCCATAAGGCCGTAAAGTAGGGAGGCTGGGCCTTTTAACACTTCAACCTGTTCAACTGCCGCATTCATGGTACGACCTTGTACAATCGGCATACCATTCACGGTAATTGAACCATCACGGTTGTCACCAAAACCTCGTTTCATCACCGTATCTTGGGTGCCGCCCAAGGTGTTGCCTTGGGTAATACCGCTGACTTGGGTCAGTGCATTATCCAGATTCGCAGGCAGATAATCTTTGACATATTGTTTGGAAACCACATTGACCGTTTGAGGCGTTTCCAGATTGTTGTGCTTACCTCTTAAGGTCGATGCGGTTTGGGTTCCGATATAGCTCGAGTTAGATTCCGCTTGTACTTTGATGGTGTCTAGCTGCGTGATTTCTGGCGTTGTCATGTCTGCCCAGCTCAGCACAGGAAGACAAGAAAGAAGCAATGAACCGCTATACTTTAAAATTTCAATCGTGATGAGATTTTTACGCGGAGAAAATGCAGACATAAGAATACCTGAGCGATAACGAAAAGCGGGTAGAGACTGGAAAGAAACGACTTTCAATTAAATGACAATGTTGGCCAATACAGCGATAAAAGCGTGCTCAGTATATTTAAATAGGAATCATTTACAAGAACTTGTTGGAAAGATATGCCCTTGGAAAATTAACAGATTGATAATACATGAGTTATTTTTAGATTTTTATTCGGTCGTGTATCGACAATAGAACTAGATAATAAAATGATTTAATTTATTGAAATTCATCATAAATTTATATATTTAGAAAGGATGCGGTAAAAAATAAATGAATCGTATTCATACTGTTATATTGAAATAAATCATTTTATTCATACTGACTTGTTCGGTAGGCTACAGTGATCAAATAGGATAAGTTACATAAAGCATCGCCATTTTTAAAAATAATGATATCGAGTGAACGCATGGAAGAATTAGGCTTTTCGATCATTGATCCGCATATTCATCAATGGGATCCTTATCACACACCGCATTCTGCTGCTGTATTGGTAAAAACTTTAGGCAAATATCCCGCTGTTATGGATCGCGTAGTGCGTTTGGTCAAACCCAAGCCTTTATTAGAGACTTTAGGGATAACCCGATACGCATTGAATCCCTATTTACCCATGCATTATCAACAGGATAGTGCTTTATTTCCTGTAGAGAGCGTAGTGCATGTCGAAGCGAACTGGCATCATCACGCAGGCTTTGGAGTGGTGGAAGAAACCAACTGGATCAAGCAATTAGAGTTTAATCGTCACGGTTTAAAGCTGGGTGCCATCATTGCCGCGGCTGATCCCAGAGACCGAAAGTTCAAAGACATTCTTAAAGCGCATCAGCAGGCCAGCCCACTATTTCGGGGCATTCGTAAAATGGCGGCCTGGCATGAGGATAGTGGGATTTATCGATGGTCTGATCGGCCGTATCTTTATCGTGACAAGAAATTCTTAAAAGGTTTTGAACAACTGGCCAACATGGATCTATCTTTTGATGCATGGGGATATTCCACACAGTTAGCAGAAATCACCAGTCTGGCGAAACAATTTCCTGACACCCGGATTGTGGTCGATCATCTGGCGACACCCGCTGGCTTGTTTGGGACCGTGGGTAAGAAAACGGGAATTACAGCATCGCAGCGTGAGACCATTTTTAAACAGTGGCAGCATGATATTGCTGTTCTGGCTGAACAGAAAAATGTCTATGCCAAAATTTCAGGCTTAATGATGCCGGTATTGGGACATCGCTTCTATCAACACAAACGCACCGCGACAGCTGCTGAAATCGTCAATTTACTGACTCCCATGATTCAACATGCCGTTCAGGTCTTTGGCGTCAACCGCATTATGTATGCGTCTAATTTCCCAATGGACAAAGTCAATGCAACACTCAGTGATCTGGTTCAGGCTTATGTCCAGATACTTCGTCCTTATGGTGAACAGGCAATGTATGCCATGTTTAGACAAAACGCAGCCCATTTTTATCAACTTCATCTAGAGTCTAGCCATGAAAAATTTTAATCAGAAAGTCGCAGCCATTACCGGTGCAGGTTCGGGGATTGGTCGAGAACTTGCAATTTTACTGGCACAGCAAGGTGCACATTTGGCTTTGAGTGATGTCAATGAACAGGGCCTGCAAGAGACCAAGGCCTTGTTACTGCAATATCCTGTCAATGTCACCCTGACCCAACTCGATGTTTCTGATCAGGACGCAGTCCGTGAATGGGCAGAACAGAGTTTTAAGACACACGGCAAGATCAACCTGATTTTTAATAATGCCGGTGTAGCACTGGCAAGTACCGTCGAAGGGATGGATTATGAGGAACTGGACTGGATCTTAAAAATTAACTTTTGGGGTGTGGTTTATGGTACCAAAGAATTTTTGCCTTATTTAAAGCAAAGTGGCGAAGGGCACATTGTGAATATTTCCAGCCTATTTGGTTTGACGGCTCAACCGACCCAAAGTGCCTATAATGCAACGAAATTCGCGGTTCGTGGTTTTACCGAGTCATTACGCCAAGAGCTCAAGCTGCAACAGAATGGGGTGAGCTCGACCTGTGTGCATCCTGGCGGAATCCGCACCAATATTGCCAATAGTGCACGTATGAGTGACAGTATTCGGGCTTTGGGCATGAATCCAGCTAAAGCCAGTCAAGCCTTTAACAAAGTGTTGAAAACACCACCTGAACAAGCTGCCAAAATTATTCTTGAAGCTGTGCAAGCAGATAAAGCACGGGTACTGATTGGAAATGATGCCAAAATCATTGATCTGATCCAGCGGATTACCCCGAGTCATTATTCACATGCATTGAGTTTCTTTAGCAAGAAGTCCAAGAAAAAACGGGCTTAAAAGTCGGAATGATAGGGATTAAAGTGAAACTGATATCCAATAGGAATCAGGTGACTTTGTTGTTGGGACTGGCATAAAAGAAGATTTAAAGAAAGCTCTTTTATGCCGCTCCAGCTTAATTCAGACTCTCTACAATATGGATCATCACATCAGCATCATGTTAAATTTTGATTAAAAAAAGTTCTTATGTGGACTTATAAAACGCAATTAATATTCTTTATTATCTAGTAACCTTTATCACGGTTAGTATGCTGTGGTTTCGGATAACTAAAACATTTGTCGCTGAAATTTGCTCGGGCGAAATCATCCTTGATCTTTGCAATGTTTTCACGTTTACAGTTTTCATCATTAACCTCAGGTATCTTTTCTGAACAAGCTGAGACAAAGAAAGTAAAAAGAAGAATAACGCCTAATTTTTTCATATAATACAAAACCTTTATATTTTAACTGTCTATTCGTTTCCGGGGGGAGTGAAATTGATTTTTTGGGGTATCACCATCTTTGTTTAATTTTATGGATGAAGGCATTGCCCATTGTAAACAAGGAGGATATATGGTGAGCAATGCTTTCACTTAAGATCATATAAAACTGAACTTTATTTGCAAGAGATAGGGAGATATTGTCCCATATAGTATGCTTTTAAATACTTTGAGGGTTATGAAGGATGCTCATGCTATTTGCATAACAGTACATAGCTTTCAGTAACTAGGACCCAGTAATTAAAACAACAGATTTACAGATCAGCTGTGCTTTCAGTGATTTAATTCAGAAGAAAGTTGCACATCATCCTTGTTAAAACGATTTCACAACAATTCTATGCTCCACTTAGAAGAAAAATAATTCAAAATGTTACGTGGTTGTTCAGAAAACGATCCAAAATAGGTACTACTATTTATTTCCTAAATGTTTAGCCACTTTACATACCGTCAGATTATTCGGTTTTAAGCGCTGATTGGTGTAAATTATTCACTTCGCCAAAATTCTTTTTGCATAAGAATTTAAGCAACGAAATTTTATATATTTGACGGATAATCTCAAGAGTAAGGTATGCCTGCGAACCCGAGTAAAATCAAAAAACCTTTATATATTCCCTATGCGGGGAATGCTCTTTTAGAACTTCCGCTGTTAAATAAAGGCTCTGCTTTCTCTGAAGAAGAAAGAGAAAATTTTAATTTACATGGTCTGGTTCCATACAATATTGAAAACATTGAAGAGCAAACCCAACGCTCTTATCAACAGTACCTTTCATTTGACAGTGACCTAAATAAGCATATTTATTTACGAAATATCCAAGACACCAATGAAACCCTGTTCTATAGCTTATTGAGTCAGCATTTGGATGAAATGCTACCAATTATCTATACCCCGACGGTGGGCGAAGCCTGCCAGCGTTTCTCTGATATTTATCGTCGTCACCGTGGTATCTTCATTTCTTACCCAGAACGTAAGTACATTGACCAGATTATTCACAACGTGAATAAGAAAAATGTCAAAGTCATCGTGATTACCGACGGCGAACGCATTCTGGGACTAGGCGATCAGGGCATTGGCGGTATGGGGATTCCCATCGGTAAATTATCACTGTATACCGCATGTGGGGGGATCAGTCCTGCCTATACCTTGCCGATTACCATTGATGTCGGAACCAACAACGAAGAATTGCTAAACGATCCAATCTATATGGGCTGGAAACAACCCCGTATTCGTGGTGAGCAATACTATGAATTCGTTGAGCAGATTATTACAGCAGTGCGTCAGCGCTGGCCAGATGTACTGATCCAGTTTGAAGACTTTGCGCAAATGAATGCCATGCCGTTATTAACCCAGTATCGAGACAAGATCTGCTGTTTTAATGACGATATTCAAGGCACGGCTGCTGTAACAGCGGCAACCCTGATTGCGGCTTCTCGTTCACAAGGCAAACAGCTTAAAGATCAAACCATTACTTTTGTTGGTGCGGGTTCAGCAGGTTGCGGTATCGCAGAGCAGATCGTTCGTCAAATGATGGATGAAGGGCTCAGTGATCATGAAGCACGATCACGTATCTTTATGGTGGATCGTTTTGGTCTGATGACTGACCAACAGCCAAATTTACTCGATTTCCAGCAAAAACTGGCGACACCAACCAGTGCCATCAGTGACTGGGAATATACCGGTGAATATGTCGGTTTACTGGATGTAGTGAAAAATGCCAAACCGAGTATCCTGATTGGTGTTTCTGGTCAGGCGGGCTTGTTCAGTGAAGAAGTGATTAAAACCTTAGCGAAATATTATAAACATCCGATCGTTCTGCCACTATCGAACCCGACCTCACAAGTGGAAGCACAACCTAAAGATATTATCGAATGGACAGATGGCGCGGCGATTGTTGCCACAGGTAGTCCATTTGCGCCTGTTTATTATCAGGGCAAGGCCTATAGCATTGCACAATGTAATAACTCCTATATCTTCCCGGGAATTGGTCTGGGTGTCATTGCATGTGGCGCAACGCATATCAGTGACTCTATGCTGATGGCTGCTAGCACGGCTTTGGCAGATTGTTCGCCGCGCCTGAAAAACCCGGCAGCGGACTTATTGCCGAATATTAATGATATTCAGCAAGTGTCCAAGTTTATTGCCTTTAAAGTGGCAAAAGCAGCGATGGCCGATGGCTTGGCCGTTCCGATGAGTAATGATGTGTTGAAAACAGTGATTGATGATAATTTCTGGACACCAGAATATCGCAGTTACCGTCGTGTCACTGCATAAGCGATAAGTGATTTTTTAAAGGGTGCATAATCATTTCGATTGTGCGCCCTTATTCATGTCTGCAATATTTGACTTGATCAGGTTTTATAGGTCGACAGTAAAATACTGGTTTCACTATTGTAAATACCTGAAATATTTCGGATTCTCTCCAAAGCTTTATCAAAATTTTCCAGACTGTCAGATTGTAACTCGACCAAAATATCCCATTTACCATTAGTGGTATGCAGCCGTTCTACCGCAGATTCGAGACGCAATTCGCGGATCACGGCTTGGGCTTTGGTCCCTTCCACCATAATATTCATCCATGCCCGAATGATATTCTTCTCTGCACTGGGGCGGAAGCGCACCGTGTAACCGGTTATAACACCAGTCGATTCCATATATTCAATTCGTTTCTGTACGGTTGCGCGTGACACCCGTGTTTTGGCCGCCAGATCGGTAATGGACATCCGTGCATTGTCTTTGAGTAATCCTAATATAATATGATCGATATTGTTCATTTTGATATTTACTATTAGCAAATTGATAAAAAATAATTCATTTTAATCATTATAACGAATTTTGTGAATCAATTTGATTCTTAATAATAATCTTATACAAAACCCCAAGCATTTTTGATTCAGTGAAAAGAAGCACAATGCCGATTAGGGAGGATGGGGTAGGACGCCCTGAAAAAAAGGGAATCTGTGAATAACAGGGACAAATGATTAATTAAGGAATAGATGATGTCTTTATCATATGCGGCTCAAAACGGTAGTGCTTGGCAAACCTTTCTCACTCAAGTTGATCGGGTAGCCCCTTATCTGGATGCCGACCTCAGCAACTTTATCAACACACTGAAAACCCCAAAACGTACCTTGATTGTTGATGTTCCAATCGTGATGGACGATGGTTCAATCCGTCATTTTGAAGGCTATCGTGTCCAGCATAATTTGTCACGTGGCCCGGGTAAAGGCGGTATTCGTTATCACCAAGATGTTGAATTAAATGAAGTCATGGCATTGTCTGCATGGATGACCATTAAAACTGCCGTATTGAATCTGCCATTCGGTGGCGCGAAAGGCGGTATCCGTGTGAATCCAAAAGAATTGTCGACGCGTGAACTCGAGCGTTTAACGCGCCGTTTTACCAGTGAAATTAGCCCAATTATCGGTCCACAAATTGATATTCCTGCGCCAGATGTCGGTACCAATGCCAACATTATGGGCTGGATGATGGACACTTATTCAAGTATCAAAGGTCATACGGTTACAGGTGTGGTTACAGGAAAGCCCGTTCATTTAGGCGGTTCGCTGGGCCGTGTTCGTGCCACAGGTCGCGGTGTATTCGTAACCGGTATGCAGGTGGCAGAACGCATCAAGTTGCCAGTCGAAGGTAGTAAAGTGGCTGTACAGGGCTTTGGTAACGTGGGTAATGAAGCGGCTTATCTGTTCAGCCATGCCGGCGCAAAAATTGTGACCGTACAAGACCATACCGGCACCATCTTCAATGCAGAAGGTCTGGATGTGAAAGCACTGCAAAAACATGTGGTGGAAACGGGCGGCGTGAAAGACTTTGCCGATTCAACTGTGATTTCGGATGAAGAATTCTGGACAGTTGATATGGATATTCTGATTCCAGCAGCACTGGAAGGCCAGATCACGGTTGAACGTGCACAAAAACTCAAAGCCAAAATCGTGCTTGAAGGCGCCAATGGTCCGACTTATCCAGAAGCGGATGATGTTTTCGTGAGCCGTAATATTACCGTTGTTCCAGATGTAATCTGCAACGCGGGTGGTGTAACCGTCAGTTATTTTGAATGGGTTCAGGATATGGCGAGCTACTTCTGGAGCGAAGACGAGATCAATGAACGTCTGGACAAATTGATGATCCAGGCCATTGCAGATGTTTGGAACACGGCAGCACAGAAAGAATGCAGCTTGCGTACCGCAGCTTATATTCTGGCGTGTGAACGTATTCTGAAAGCACGTAAAGAACGCGGGATTTTCCCGGGCTAATCAGTCCCTCAAACAATAAGCGTAAAGGGCTTGTTGAGCATTCAACAGGCCTGAAGATTAAAAACAGGAAGTGAGTAAATAAAATGAGCGAAGTCGCAATTACACGTAGCAATTTTAATGATTGGATGGTGCCAGTTTTTGCCCCGGCAAATTTCATTTTAGTACGTGGTGAAGGTTCTCGTCTGTGGGATCAAAACGATAAAGAATATATTGATTTCGCAGGCGGGATCGCGGTAAACGCTTTGGGTCATGCACATCCTGTGGCAGTCAATGCCTTAACTGAACAAGCGCAAAAGTTATGGCATATTGGCAATGGTTATACCAACGAGCCAGTATTACGTCTTGCAAAGCAACTGGTTGACAGTACCTTTGCCGACAAAGTCTTTTTCTGTAACTCAGGTGCAGAAGCCAATGAGGCGGCATTGAAACTGGCACGTAAAGTCGGTTTGCTCAGCGGCAATGCAAACAAGAACCAGATTGTTGCGTTTAAAAATGCCTTCCACGGCCGTACTTTATTTACCGTAACGGCGGGTGGTCAGCCAAAATATTCTCAAGACTTTGCACCATTACCAGGTGGCATTGAACATACAGCATTTAATGACCTTGAAGCAGCCAAAGCAGCGATCACTGAAAATACCTGTGCCGTGATTGTTGAACCGATTCAGGGTGAAGGCGGTGTGCTGCCAGCAGATATCGAATTCCTGAAAGGCTTACGCGCGCTGTGTGATGAAAAAGGTGCAGTACTGATTTTTGATGAAGTCCAAACAGGGGTTGGCCGTACCGGTTCGCTTTATGCTTATATGAATACGGGTGTAACGCCTGACATTTTGACCACAGCAAAAGCATTGGGCGGTGGTTTCCCGATTGGTGCCATGATCACCACAGATCATTATGCCAACATGTATGCCGTGGGTGATCACGGTACCACCTATGGCGGCAACCCATTGGCCTGTGCCGTGGCAGGTGCGGTATTTGAATTTATCAATACACCAGAAGTGTTAGACGGCGTAAAACAGCGTCATCAATATTTCATTGAAGCCTTAAATAAAATCAATGCGCAATATGGCCTGTTCAAAGAGATTCGCGGTCAAGGTTTATTAATTGGCTGTGTGCTGAAAGATGAACATGCTGGTAAAGCCAAAAATATTGTGACTTTAGCCGGTGAAGAAGGCTTATTGGCTTTGGTTGCAGGGGCTGATGTAGTTCGTTTCACACCATCATTGATCATTCCTCAACAGGATATTGATGAAGGTCTAAACCGTTTTGTTCGTGCATTAGCACGCCTCTAAGTCTGCTGTGAGCATCTAACCATGATGATTGTTAGACATGCAGCGCATCGGGACTTAGATGATATTTATCGTTTAGCGCAACGAGCGGGGGAGTCAGGCATTGGCCTGACCTCCTTACCACAAAATAGAGACATTCTGGCTGAACGTATTACACGCACCACGCGCACTTTAGCGGGTCTGACCGAAAAGTGTGAGGCAAGTTATCTGTTTGTACTGGAAGACACCAGCATTCGCAAAATTGTGGGTGTGAGTGCAATTGAAGTTGCAGTCGGGCTCAATGAACCCTTTTACAACTTTCGTGTGGCAAAACAGGTGCATGCGTCTAAAGCCTTAAATGTGTATAAGACTCTGGATACCTTGTTTTTAAGCAATGACCATACGGGTTGCAGTGAGCTCTGCACCTTATTCCTTGATCCTGAATATCGTAAAAACCAGAACGGTAAATTTTTATCCAAGGTCCGTTTTCTGTTTATTGCAGCCTTCCGTTCTTTTTTTGAAGAGCGACTGATTGCAGAAATGCGTGGTTTTTCCGACCAGAATGGGCGGTCACCCTTTTGGGATTCACTCGGTTATCTGTTTTTCAATATGGATTTTGCCGCAGCGGATTATCTCAGCGGTGTCGGGCAAAAAGCCTTTATCGCGGAGTTAATGCCGAGATTTCCAGTCTATGTGGACTTGCTGTCTTCAGAGGCACGTGAGGTGATTGCAGAAGTGCATCCCCATACACTGCCAGCAGCCAAAGTGTTGATGTCTGAAGGTCTTAAATATCAGGGTCATGTCGATATTTTTGATGCGGGACCAACACTGGAAGCTAATACGGCCGAGTTACGGGCGGTGAAAGAAAGTCGGTTGCTTAAAGTCAGACTCACTGAGCAGGTCGAAAGTACCGAGACGCATTTTCTGGTTGCCAATGACCAATATAAAGATTACGCCGTGCTGCTGATCAATAACAAAGTCGATGATAGCGAGACTTTGCATTTAACCGCAGCACAAGCACAGGCACTGAATATTGCTGAACACGATGAAGTACGGGTTTTAGCATTAGAAAAAATGGAGAACAACTAATGTCACAAGGTGCATTATTAATTGATGGTGCTTGGGTACAAGGACACGGAAGCGCATTTCAAAAAACCAATCCGGTCAGCAATCAGCAAATTTGGTCGGGGCATGAAGCCAGTCAGGCCGATGTTGAACAGGCATGCCATGCCGCACGTCAGGCATTTCCAGCTTGGGCACGCTTAGCACTAGAAGAACGTATTGCAATTATTGAGCGCTTTGCGGGCTTATTGGAACAAAATAAAACCCAGCTGGCTGAAGTGATTAGTCAGGAAACCAGCAAACCGCTTTGGGAAACCTTGACCGAAGTACAGTCGATGATCGGTAAAGTGGCGATTTCGATTCGTGCTTATCATCAACGTACAGGATTCAGCGAAACTGAAATGCCAGATGGCGTGGCGTCGTTACGTCATCGTCCTCATGGTGTTCTGGCTGTATTTGGTCCCTATAACTTCCCAGGTCACTTACCGAATGGCCATATTGTTCCTGCATTGATTGCAGGTAATACCGTGGTGTTTAAACCAAGTGAACTCACCCCTTGGACTGCTGAAGAAACTGC
Source organism: Acinetobacter sp. 'aerobic (ED)' (assembly GCF_904886855.1). NCBI lineage: Bacteria > Pseudomonadati > Pseudomonadota > Gammaproteobacteria > Moraxellales > Moraxellaceae > Acinetobacter > Acinetobacter sp. 'aerobic (ED)'. The sequence goes on along the minus strand of NZ_CAJHGI010000002.1, from coordinate 345,203 downwards.
AAAATTATGGCAACAGGCCGGTTTACCCAAAGGTGTGCTGAATATCGTACAAGGCGGACGCAGCACCGGTGAAGCACTTGCGGCGGCTGAGCAGATTGACGGTTTACTGTTTACAGGCAGTGCCAATACCGGTTATCACCTGCACAAACAAATGGCGGGTGCGCCTGAAAAAATCCTGGCGCTGGAAATGGGCGGTAATAATGCCCTGATCATTGATGAAGCAACCGATATTGATGCGGTGGTGAATTTAGCCATTCAATCGGCTTTTGTTTCTGCGGGACAACGTTGTACCTGTGCACGCCGTATTATCGTTAAACAGGGTGCCAATGGTGATGCCTTCATTCAACGTTTTGTTGAAGTCGCTAAAAACCTGGTGGTGGGTGCATGGAATGCGGAACCGCAACCGTTTATGGGCGGTGTCATCTCTGCACATGCCGCGGAACAGATGTTGGTAGCACAAAGCAAACTGATTGCTTTGGGTGCAAAACCATTGTTAGAAATGACGCGTCCACAAGCAGACAGTTCATTGCTTACGGCGGGTATTTTAGACCTTACCCAAGTGACCGATATCCCTGATGATGAATACTTTGGCCCATTGACCACGATTTATCGTTATCACAGCTTTGATGAAGCCTTAAATATTGCCAATAACACCCGCTTTGGTTTGGCAGTGGGTCTGGTGTCACCTGACCGTGATTTATTTGATCGTGTATTGATTGAAGCGCGGGCAGGGATTGTGAACTGGAACAAGCCATTAACAGGTGCATCAAGTGCGGCACCATTTGGTGGGGTGGGCGCATCAGGTAATCACCGTGCCAGTGCCTTCTATGCAGCAGACTATAGTGCATGGCCAATGGCATCACTGGAAAGTGACAGCGTTACTTTACCTTCAAAATTATCACCGGGCATTGTGCTGTAAGTCGGCTTGTATCGGGACACAGGGAGAAAAAAATGTCAGGTTATGAAATTAATTTTGATGGTTTAGTGGGACCGACCCATCATTATGCGGGTTTATCGTATGGTAATGTCGCATCGACTAAAAACCGGAATAATGCATCCAATCCGAAATTGGCCGCAAAGCAAGGCTTGAAGAAAATGAAAGCGCTTGCGGATTTGGGACTCAAGCAAGGTGTGTTTGCCCCACAAGAGCGTCCGCATGTGCCAACGCTACGCCGTTTGGGTTTTACCGGCAGTGATATTGACGTGATTACCCAAGCCATGCGCACTGCGCCAGCATTGTTATCATCGCTCAGTTCAGCATCATCGATGTGGACGGCAAACTCCTGTACGGTGTCGCCATCGGCAGATAGCGCGGATGGTCGCATGCATTTTACTGCGGCAAACCTGAATAATAAGTTCCATCGATCAATTGAGCATCATACGACTACACGTATTCTGCAAGCAATGTTCAACAATGATGTATATTTCGCGCATCATGAAGCATTGCCTGAAGCAGCACTGTTCGGTGATGAAGGTGCAGCCAATCATAACCGCCTCGGTGGTGCTTATGATCAGGCCGGTGTACAGGTCTTTGTTTATGGTCAGCAACAGCTCGGTGGAACCGTTGCACCGCAGAAATTCCCTGCACGTCAAACCCGTGAGGCGAGTGAAGCGATTGCGCGTTTACATCGTCTAGATGCCAAACGTACGGTGTTCATTCAGCAAAACCCGGATGTGATTGATCAGGGCGTATTTCATAATGATGTGATTGCGGTGAGTAATCAACAGGTGTTGTTCCATCATCAACAGGCTTTTTTAAATCAGGCAGATGCCTTGCATGAAATCCGTGAAAAAATGGCGGGGATCGGGCAAGACTTTATCTCGATTGAAGTGCCGGAAAATCGGGTGAGTGTCGATGATGCAGTTTCGACTTACTTGTTCAATAGCCAGATTCTGACCCGTGCAGATGGTGGCATGAGCATTGTGGTACCCGAAGAATCACGCCAGAACAAAGCCGTGTGGGACTATTTGAGTGACATGATTCAAATGGGTACGCCTATTGATGACATCAAGGTATTTGATTTGCGTGAAAGTATGCGTAATGGCGGTGGCCCTGCATGTTTGCGCTTGCGTGTGGCGGTGAATGACGCGGAACTTGCTGCGGTGAATCCAAACCTGTTTATGAATGATGCATTGTTCAAAACCCTGAATCAGTGGGTCGATCAGCATTATCGTGACGAGTTAACCCAGGACGATTTGGCCGACCCAAATTTATTGATCGAGAGTCGTACTGCACTGGATGAGCTCACCAAGATTCTGGGTTTAGGTTCGGTTTATCACTTCCAGAGATAAATATTTAATAACGGCTTTTAAGGATGAAAGTACATGGTTGATCTACTCGCGTTGACTTTGGCACAACAGCTACCTGAGCAAAAGCAAGGTGAAACGGCTGGATTTTCATGGCAATGGCTTGGTGAAGGGCTATTGCAATGTACGCCAAAAACGGCTTATCGAAAAACCATCGTACTTTCTGCCGGTATTCATGGCAATGAAACGGCACCGATCGAACTGCTGGCACAGATCATTCAGGATGTGTTTGCCGGCCAGCTGGCTTTGGCGGTTCGTGTGCTTTTCGTATTGGGCAATCCTGCTGCAATCCGACAAGGGGTTCGTTATCTTGAAAATGATATGAATCGTATGTTCTGCGGTGGATGTCAGAATTTAATTCAGGATCAGGAAACTGCTCGGGCTGCACAATTGGAGCAGGCGGTAGCAGCGTTCTTTGAACAGGATCAGCTTGCTACGCAACGTTATCACTATGATTTGCATACCGCTATTCGCGCTTCGCTATTACCCGTATTCGCCTTATTTCCGTATCAGACACGGCCTTATGATGACTTCCTGATTCAAAGCTTAAATGCTGCCAATCTGGATGCTTTGGTCTATCACAATGCGGCTGGAAAAACCTTCACCCATTTCAGCACTGAACGTTTTCAGGCCGCCAGCAGTACTTTGGAATTAGGCAAGGCCAAGCCGTTTGGTGAAAATGATCTGGCCGAATTTGCCAGTACTGACCAGATGCTGCGTGCTGTACTTGCAGAGCAGCCTTTACCGATCAGACAAAAATCTGCCATTCGCCAATTTAAGGTGGTGGATTCCATTGTAAAGCAAAGTGACGATTTTCAGCTGAATCTGAGCGCGGATGCACCGAATTTTTCTACCTTCCAGCAAGGTGAAGAGATTGCAACACAGCAAGCGGGGGCCTATATTGCGCATGAGCAGCAAGTCTGGATTTTATTCCCGAACCCGAATGTGAAAACAGGGCTTCGGGCTGGGTTGATATTAAAAGAAATCAAATAAGACCTCGCCAGTGCAGTGGCTAGATGCCGTTATGGAATAGTAATACATGGAGTTTGAATATGGATGTTCAGTAGAACAAAACGCCTCAAGCAATATCATCTAGATATTCGTTTTTATGAATCAAAAGCAAGGACAGGTTGTCATAAGAATACAGTTGGAGTGACCGTGTATGAGTAACAATAACGAAAAGACATTTCCATCAGGCCAGACCCTGAGTGGACAATATGTACCACAGCAGGATGTCGCCAGTTTAGCGGGGTCTTCTAGCGCAGAGATTGAAGTCGGCAAACCATTGAAACGTGCCATGACCAAGCGTCATCTGGTGATGATTTCATTGGGTGGTGCAATCGGAACCGGATTATTTTTAGGCTCGGGCGATGTGATTTCTCAGGCGGGTCCCGTGGGCGCGATTTTTTCTTACCTGCTGGGTGGCGTGATTGCTTACATGGTGATGCTGTGTTTGGGCGAGTTGGCGGTACAGATGCCGGTTTCAGGTTCGTTTGGTGAGTATGCCAGAACCTATATTGGCCCAGGAACGGGCTATATGATTACCTGGTTGTACTGGCTGACCTGGACGGCAACGCTAGGCACCGAATTTACCGCTGCGGCCTTACTGATGCAGGAGTGGTTTCCGTCTATTTCCATGTGGACGTGGACCTTATTATTTGCAGGACTGGTATTTACCCTGAATGTCAGCTCTACGCGGCTATTTGCGGAGTCCGAATTCTGGTTGTCTTTGGTCAAGGTCTTGACCATTATCTGTTTTATTGGTTTGGGCTTAGCGGCAATTTTTGGCCTGATTTCCTATCATGGGCATGAGTCAGCACCTTTATTTAGTAAATTGACCGAACATGGCTGGTTCCCGAATGGGATTTTCCCGATTTTTGCGACCATGCTGATTGTAAATTTTGCCTTTTCAGGCACGGAACTGATCGGCGTTGCGGCAGGTGAGGCAGAAGAGCCAGCCAAAACCGTACCAAAAGCCATCAATGCGGCCATCTGGCGTTTATTGATTTTCTTTGTCGGGACCATTGTGGTGATCTGTGCATTATTGCCTTATGAAATGGCAGGTTTAAATGCCAACAGCGTTAGCAATAGCCCATTTGTTACGGTCTTTAACTACATCGGCATTCCATATGCAGAAGACATTATCCGCTTTGTGATCATTACTGCACTTTTATCGGCTGCAAACTCGGGGTTATTTGCAGCTTCACGCATGATGTGGTCATTGTCTGCCAAGAATCAGTTGCCAAAAGTATTTTCAAAACTGACCCGTTCAGGCACACCGATTATTGCGATTATTGTCACCATGTTTGGCGCAATTCCGGGTTTATTGTCAGAACATTTTGCCCCTGAAACGATTTTCAAGAACTTACTTGGTGTTGCTGCTTTCACCATGGTGGTGGTGTGGATTTCGATTTGTGTGTGTCAATTTAACTTCCGCAGACAATGGATCAAATCAGGTAAAACCGTCAAGGACCTGAAGTTTGCTGCACCGTTGTTTCCGTTAACTCCGATTTTGGGCGGTTTATTCTGTGTGATCACCTGTATCAGTATGGTGACAGATCCTTCGATGCAGGTCGGTTTTGTCTGCTGTATCCTGTTCATTATTGCCTGTTATGCCAGCTACAATATTTTTTATAAAAACAAAATCAATTAAGTTATAAGTTTCATCTAAAAATTATATTATCGACGGAGAGCTGCTAGATATTTTCTAGTGCCTCTCCGTTTTTTATGGATCAACGTTTCGAAAGGCAGTCAGTCACGCCTCGATCTGCTATTGGATTTAATAAACAATTTAATTGCTGATATGTTTATATATTGTGTAACAATGATCGCCTGTGGTTGTGATTGTTAAAAGAAAAGGTATAACTGGTATACGTTTAAACACGAAAGAATTTTTACAATGGGCAGGGCATTATGGCGAATAAAAATAATCAGCCCTTAGCAATCGGTCAGCAGGTCAGGCTGTCTGAACTGGCAGGTTGTGAAGAATGTGATGCGATTTACCGCAGGGTTGAGCTTTCATCTGGCGAACGGGCTTATTGTACCTGTTGCGGTGCAGAATTGTATCGTAGAGGTCAGTCCTTTTCCGCGCTGCTGGCTTTAGTGATTACGGCATTAATCGTATTTGTGATTGCCAACAGTTTTCCGATTGTGATTGTGGAACTGCAAGGCAATACCTCACAAACCACCTTGATCGGTGCGGCATGGACCATGTTCCATATTGATCGGGCACTGGTCGGGGTATTGATCCTGATTACGACCTTTATTGTCCCTTTGCTTGAATTGCTACTGCTCAGTTATGTACTGTCCTGTATCACTCTATTTCAGCGTCGGCCAAAATATTTAACTCCAGCACTCCGGATGCTGTTTTTATTCCGTACCTGGGGCATGGTTGAGGTGTTTCTCATCGGGGTGCTGGTCACTTTGGTCAAACTGGTGGGGATGGTGACCGTGATTCCGGGGGTAGCGCTGTGGGCATTTACCTTATTAAGTGTACTGTTGGTCTATATTGCTTCGGTTAAGATCAAGGATCTCTGGGACGAAGTGGATCGGAGTCTTGGATGAACAACAACGAAGATGAAATTGGAATGATGGCGCCTCATCTTGCTGTCGCTGATTTAAAGGTTAAAAACTATCTCAGGGCAAAAGATGTTGGCTTGATCCAGTGCCATTGCTGTGGATTACTCAACGCTGCTGCGAATAAAGAGGTGGCACAAGATCATCTGCATTGTTGCAGATGTAACAGTCGCTTGCATGTACGTAAGCCACAAAGTTTAAATCGTACCTTCGCTTTGGTGATCGCAGCTGCTATTTTATATATTCCAGCCAATGTAATGCCGATGACCGTTACAGATTCATTATTGGGCCGTCAGCAAGACACCATTATCAGTGGGGTCATTTACTTTTGGCAAAATGGCGATTATCTGGTGTCTGTGGTCATTTTCATGGCCAGTATCTTTATCCCGATTTTAAAATTACTGATTCTGGTTTTTTTATTGGTTGCCGTTTCTATGCAGTCTTCGGCAAAACTGCATTTTTCACCTGAACATTGCGCATTGCTGTACCGGATTGTTGAGTTTATTGGACGCTGGTCCATGATTGATGTATTTGTGGTGGCATTATTGACTGCCTTGATCCAGATCCAGTCGCTTGCCACCATTCTGGCTGGGCCGGGTGCTGTGGCTTTTGGAGCGGTGGTGGTACTTACCATGTTTGCTTCCATGAGTTTCGATCCACGGATTATTTGGGATAATTATTTCAAGGCAAATGCGGTGCATGATCCACAGGCTGAGCATTTAAAAACAAGCACGCTTCATCAACTGAAAAGTTAAAACTGTAAAACCCTGTTTTTGACCCATAAAAGAACGATCACTATGTCAGAAAATACACACAATAGCCAAGATTCTGAACAGAACCTGACCGAGTTAACTCAACAGGATCCGGTTCTCGCGGAACCTGAAAAAAAGAAAGGCCGCTGGAGACCTGCGCTGATCTGGCTGGTTCCTTTTATCGCCCTGTTAATCGCGCTTTCACTTGCTGCCAAAGCGGTGCTGGATACTGGCCCAACCATTCAAGTGTCATTTCGTACTGCTGAAGGTTTAGTCGCTGGAAAAACCACGGTGCGCTATAAACAGGTGGATATTGGTCTGGTGCGCCAGATTGATTTGTCTGATGATCGTTCCCATGTCATTGCCAAAATTGAGCTACGCAAAGATGCCAGTAATTTTGCGGCCAAAGATTCACGTTTCTGGGTGGTACGACCGCGTATTGGCACAGGTGGAATTTCCGGCATTGATACCTTGCTTTCCGGTGCCTATATTGGTGTGGATGGCGGCAAGGCTGAAGAAAAGCAGGAAAATTTTATCGGACTTGAGGTGCCCCCAGTGGTGTCCTCAGATATTCCTGGGAAAGTCTTTTTCTTGAAAGCACAGGATTTAGGTTCGCTGGATATTGGGGTGCCGATTTACTACCGCAGAATTAATGTCGGGCAAATTACCGCCTATAAGCTGGCGAATGATGGCAAAAGTGTAGAACTGCAAACATTTATTCAATCGCCTTATGATAAGTTCGTGACCACCGATGCACGATTCTGGCAAGCCAGTGGGGTCGATGTCACCCTGAATGCTTCAGGCTTTAATTTAGACACGCAATCTCTTGCCAGCATTGTGGCGGGCGGTATTGCATTTGGCTATCCAGAGAACTCTACAGGTGCGATTGCGCCGAATCACAGCTATTTTAGTTTGTCGGACTCCCGAAAAGAGGCGATGAAGGAACCGGATGGTAAACCGCGCCCGATTATCATGTATTTTGATCACTCGTTACGTGGCTTAAGTGCTGATGCGCCGATTGATTTCATGGGGATTGAAATAGGCAATGTCAAAGCCATCAATGTGGAGTTTGACCAGAATTATACCCAGTTGCGTATGCGCGTGGATGCGGTGATTTATCCATCACGTTTGGCGCATGGTAAAGAACTTGATCCGGATGGCGAAATTTTCAGGAAATTCATTGCAAAAGGCTGGCGTGCTCAAATGCGTACCGGCAATCTGTTAACGGGTCAAAACTATATTGCATTTGATAAATTTCCAAAAGCCAAGCCTGCTGCTTTGATCATGCGTCCAGATGGACGGGCCGAGGTACCCACCACTGCGACAGAGCTGAGTGGATTACAGGCACAAGTGTCACAGATTGCCGATAAGGTGAGTAAGTTCCCGCTTGAAGAGATTGGCCAGGATGTGCGTAAAACCTTAAACAATATGAATACCACCATCGAATCAACTGACAAACTGGTAAAACAGCTGGATGGTAAAGTGGCCCCTGGTTTACAGGCCACCCTGAATGATGTGCGTAAAACCATGCAATCCAGTGAGTCGATCCTATCCAGTGATGCACCGATGCAACAGGACGTGCGTAAGGCATTACAGCAAATGACCAGAGCAGCTGCCTCCTTGCAATTAATGGCCGATTATATTGAACAACATCCTGAATCGCTGATTCGCGGGAAAAAAGCAGAGAGCAATAAATAATGATGACACTATCTAAACAAGCATTCACTGCTCAAAAGACGATACGTGGTGCGGGCATCGTTGCTGCGACTTTATTGATTGCTGCATGTTCTGGATCACCTACGCCGAATTATTATACCTTGGCCAATAAAGTTACGCCTTTACCGAGCTCCAGAGTGAAGGTGATTGAAGTCTTGCCTGTAGGCTTACCGGATCGAATCAATCGCGCACCGCTGGTGATACAGGAAATTAATGGCCGTTCAAATATTCTGGATAATGAGCGCTGGACCTCAACCTTAGGGGCAGAGCTCAGAGACAATTTATCGGCAGGCTTACAGCAAAAGCTTGGTGCTGTGGATCGCTATAACAGCGGCATGATCGGTGGAAAGGTATCTTATCGTGTGGCAACCGACTTTTCCCATTTTGATATTGTGAATACTACTTCTGCCAATACCAAGAATGTTGAAGTTTCGGTGGCATGGATTATTAAACGTAACGATCCGAATATCACCATCGATCAAAATTCTACCCAGAATCAGCAGTTGGCTTGCCGCATGACATTCAGCCAGCCTGTCAGCGCCAGCAACAACCAGATTGCACCGATTGTAAGCACGGCAAGTACGTCACTGGGGCGTGTGATTGATGCCATGGCTGTTTCGATTGCGGCATTGGACAGCAAAGTGCCCGTCAGCGTAGCAGGGGCGGTGTGTTCTTAAACTACCCGGAAAAATGCATCCAGGTGGCAGTGATCTAAGAAAAATGCTTGCTGCTCAAGCGCATCCATAATTTTACAGGAGGCTGGGTATTATTTTATACAATACCCATCTGAGCGCTGAGGCAGGGTTAAAATCTCTGTATCTGATAATAAAGGCATCAGACAATATGTGCGCTGCTGCCTTTTCTATGGCTTTTTAGCGTAGACGGCGCTGTAATGGTTTAATGCGCGGTCGATGCAGGTTTTGATTTAAAACAGAACAGACAAACAACAATAAAAGCCAATAACAGGAATGAGGCTCCGAATCGGCTTAAATCCAGTCCGCCGTGGTTCAGCGGCTTATCGAGAAAATCACCCAGCACAGCGCCGAGAGGTCGGGTTAAAACAAAAGCTGACCAGAACAGAAATGTTTTGGAAATTTTAGTCCAGTAATAGCCACCCACCAACAGTAACAGTAATGAACCGAAGATCAGCGCTGCCGCTGTATAACCTAGACCTTGGGTATCAGCTGTCCAGTCACTAAGCGCTGTCCCTAGCGTTTGAGAGAACATAATGGTGACCCAGTAAAAGGCCTCGGTCTTTGCGGACTGAACACTGTTTACTGCAATATTTCCACAACGCCAGTACCAGACAGCGAGCGTGCTGATTAATAAGGTGAATAGGATGAGACTTCCACCAAGATAACCGATACCTAAGGAGCGATCGACAAAATCGGCAATCGTGGTTCCTAGGGTTGTGGTTGAAATAATGGTTGCCCAATATAACCACGGTTTATATTGTTTCGCTTTTATCTGCAATGAAACAAGCGCAATAAAAATAACAGTGAAAATACAAGAGCTGAGGATATAACCTAAATTCATCGACATCGATAAAGCATCGCCAGCCGTTTCTCCAAGCGTCGTCGCTGCAATTTTTACAATCCAGAAGAGCAGGGTCAGCTCAGGTACTTTACTGAGCGTTTCAGATATCATCTTTGGATTATTCATAAGGTATTCCAAATTGTATTTAGATAAAATTTAAGCGTCTTTTATTAATAAAGACTTAAATAAAATTTATGATTTACTTGTGCATTCATAGAAAAAATTAATTTTGTTTTAAGCTACTTTTTTTATTGTGCCGATATCAAATCATCATGGATCGATTGGCAATGTCAATTGAAGATGTCAATATTGCTTTGTTTCAGTGGGTTAATGCAGCTGCGACTCAAAATTCATTTTTGGATAAAATTGCTATATTTGCTTCGCATAATCTGATTGGCGGTTTATTCGGATTTCTGATTGTTTCTGTCGTGTTTAAGGATAAAAAATACAGAACGCAATTTATAAAGACCTTAATGTTCATATTGGTCGCCTTGCTATTTAGCCAAGTGATCCATGCTTTGTATTATCATCCTCGTCCATTTGCGATGGGGTTAGGACATACGCTGGTCGGGCATGGTTCAACTTCATCGTTCCCGAGTATGCACACACTTACCGTGGCGACGATTGCCTTTTCTTATCTGTTGTCTGGCTTTAGAAAAATTGCAACTGTCGGGTTATTCCTGGGGGTTATTGTGGGCTGGTCCAGAGTGTATGTCGGTGTGCATTTTCCTTTTGATATCGCCGCTTCATTTATTTTCGCCTTTATAATCGTTTCGGTTACTGATTATATTTATGAGCTATGCAAAGCAAAATTGAGTAGAATCGTATCTATTCCAGTATTTGGTGAAAATATAATTTAAATCATATGATTAAAGACTTATGGTGTTTTTGGTTTGAAACAAAGACAGATAGGCATGTAGATAATCTGTCTGGAAATGTTAATCACTATGAATCACCTGTTCGCGCTGTTAATTGACCCTCAGCAATCAGTTGATCTGCCATTTCCTTAGTTTTCTTTAAACCTGGCATACGATATTCGGTATGACCATAATCCTGAATTGATTTCCAGCGACCGCCCCAGGTCAGGCCAACCGATTCGGCAACCTGGCCATAGAGTTGATAACCCCGCATGGCCCACGGGTCCCGTTCACTAATCACCACTTTACCATTGCGTTTAAAGGCCACATCCGCAGCCAGACCAAACTGGTGGTAACTTTGATAGCCTTTTGCACGCGTGGTATTCGGGTTGCCTGCCAGCATGTTTTGACGATTCGGACTACGATAACCTTCGAGTAAGACCAGTTCATAGCCATGCTGTTCTTTCATGATTTTAAAGACCATGAGTAAACGCTGTTTATAACGTGGATTAATTTTATCCCATTTACGATCCACCATTGATGAATCCAGACTGCCATGAGAATGGGTCAGCGGTACTTCAATTTGTGACGCATCAATGCTCGGGTCTGTGGTATGTTGAGCCTGATAGGCCTGTTCTAAACGGGTTGCCTCTACAATCGCATCTTGAATCAGGGTCTCGTCCACATCTGGTGGAGGGCTCAGCATTTCGCCATTCAGGAGCGCATAGACCTGGGGATCGGTTTCCTTTAAATATTCAGCTTCAATCCGTGTAGAACTGATCGGACGGGTAAAGGCAAAAACTAGGATACTGGCAAATAAAAAGAAACCTGCGATCAGGATCCACCATTGTTGCAAATGCCAATGCGACTGTAATTTCTCCGGAGAGGCTGCCTGATGCATATGCTCTGCAAATTGCATGGCATTGGCGATTTTCTTTTTCCCGCTTGGGAGTAGCGATTGTAAAAGCTGCGTACATTTGTAACGAAGCTCATAGGACATCAGTAAAGTCAGCCCAATTGCAACCCCGACAAAGCAGAGAAAAATAAACCAGATCATCTGTTATTTGAGTTCATTGACAGCAAAAGGCTTCTGGGTGACTTTAATCTGCACGGTGGCATCAGGTGCTTCGGCTTCAGGTTCTTTTGCTGGTACAACTTTCGCGGGTTGAGCAGCGGGTTTAACCACTTTGGCTGGTACTGCTTCACTTTTTGCAACGGGTGCTTTTGCTGGAGCTGCCGGTTGAGCTGCTCTGACATGCGGTTCGTTGGCAAAAGGTGAGGCATGTTGCGCTGTTTGGGCCGGTGCAGCCGCTGGTGGTGGCGTGCGCTGGAAGAACTTGTTCAGGTCATTGCTGCCTGGCTGGGTAAAGTTACTGTCTTCTTCTGACTCAGTCGATTCATATTGAACAGGAGCAGCGGCTTCAGTTACCTGAGTGGTCTGTTTGGCGCCAGGAAGTACTGTGGTATTTTCTTCTACAACCTGAGTCGGTTCAACATATTCACTGGATGATCCTGTTCCGGTGGACAACATGAAGAAAAACAATGTAGTTAAAATAATCCCCGAAATAAATCCGATCAGTAAATAGATCACAGGAGATAACGTTTTTTTCTTATTTGTCTGTAAGATGCGTAAAGAGGTGGTTCTTTCCTGACTCATACTTCAATCAACTAAGGCAAATGGATAGTAATATGTGCTTCTTCCGCTGGCGCTGAAATCACATTTTGATAAGGTGTTAAAGCATTATGATTTTGTTTATTCAGCATAAACTTTAACCCTGCAAAGGCGAGCGCTGCGAATAACAATAAGAAAATCAGGATCCAGAAAAATGGCAGCTCATGATGAATAATATGCTTGATCTGGTCAGGAATCGCGGCAAACGGAGAGAACGCGGCTTTCTTGCCTTTGAGATAATCAATTTCATCACCGACACGTGCCACCAGATGATTGAGGCTTTCCACCGATTCGAGACGATATTTACCTTGGAAACCTAGCAGTAAGCAGTAATGAAACACTTCAAGCGAGGCCAGACGTTCTTTACCGCGGCTACGGAGCTGTTCCAGAATCTCAAAAAAGCGATAACCGGCCAACTGCGAGCCAAATAAGCTCAATTGTAACGGGCTGATCAGCCAGCTATTTTGCAAGTTAAAGTAAGCTGCATCCTGTTGCGTGGCAATGGTTTCATCAATCAGGGCACAAAATGCATATTTCGCGTCATGAATATCCTCTGCAGAAAATTGCAGACGTTTCGCCTGTTGCTCAAAGCGGTTAAGTAAATCCAGAATTTTTTCACGGAAATCACCCGGATTTGAGGGGATATAACGGTTACGAAGCAAGAACACCAAATAAAATCCATCGTGTAACAGATCGATCAGATTTGTTGCTTGGACCTTATTCTGTGGCTGGTCAGTACTAGGTAAGCCTGAACCGATTTTGCCATCATCAAATAAAGAAGGAATACCCGCTGGATGTTGAGTCATTGTGATTCTCTTAACTATTCATTACAGCAATGAGTTCAATACTAATATCTTGGAAACCAGCTGGTACATAGACACAGATGGATTCTGACTCAAGCATACGTTGATAGAGTTCATGATGCGGTTCAATTTCAAAGTAACTCACGCCGGAACGCACTGGAATTGCGGTTGGGACTTGCATCAAATGATGCAGTGGAACTGCAGGCAGGGCGGCAATCACACGTTGCTCAACGTCAATGGTACTACCCACTTTAAAGCGTAACGGCACGATCTGGATCAGTTCATGGGTTTGCATCATGCTGCTCGAAACTGCAATATAAAGACGTGTATCACGGGTAATCTTGTCAGACTCAAGGCTGCCGACCCAGTAGGATGGACGTGTTTCTTTCAAGGCAATACTGAAATAACGGCTTGAAATAATGGTATCCAGCAAATCTCTCAGAATAACATCGAGTTGCTGGAAACTATCCTGTAGCTGATGATGCTTGTAATGCGGTAAATGGTCGACATCATAAGCGGTTGAGAAGGTCAGCAGCGAACCGGTCAAACGCAATAATTCAGAGAATAAACGTTCTGGATGAATTTGCGGATAATGCAGTAAATGATTCAATCCCGCATAAGCGGTATTCAAGGCATTGATCAACCAGAATGAAACAATATCGCCGGAACGGAACTCGATCAGTTTCTGTTCGTTTTCACGGTTGTTGCTTTGAATGGTTTTAATCTTGGCCTTAATTACATTCAAGGTACGTTTTAAGTTATTGATTAAAGACTCTGACGCAGCCACATGTAAAATCGGTGGAATGAATTTGCTATCCAGCTCGAAAGTCCCCGAACTTTGGCGTTTTAATCGTCCTACCGCCAGATACAGGAAGCCATCCAGGTTCTGGGTCGGTTGAATATGCGGATCAAGCAGTTTGAATTCAGCACGACGACGCAACAAACTCAGCTCAGCAGGGCTGGCATCGGTAAACAGGTCATGGGTTTCTGACAGGTAGTTATGATAACGGCTCGACAGCGAACGGGTTTCATCGGCAATATTTTTCTTGTTCGCCTGTAAAATAGGCAGGGCAAGGTAAACAATCATTTCACCTTGCAGATTTAAATCGTCCAGCAACAAGGGTTCTGGTAATAGATCCTGTGCAGGTGCATGGTAGATTTCACCATCCTGCCAGATGATCTCAGCTTCTTCTAAAGCCAGAATATGGGTTGAAAGCTGTACTTCATCAAATTTGAGCTTTTGGACGCCATACGCATGCGGAATTAACGCCCGAACCGTATGGTTCAAGCGTTGCTCGTGGTAGGTGTCCTGAATCTGGAAATGCTGAGGACGTAAAAACAGGCCCTCACCCCAAAGAATTTTCTCTGCTTTAAACATATCGATTTACCAACAATTATTCGTATTCATTCTTTGGTTGCACACCGAGCGTATCTTGCAGCATTTGTAACGGATGCTCATCTTTAATCACTTGGGTTAACCATTCATGTAGTGGCATTTGGCTCCACTTAATGGTTTTTTGCAACATATAGCTCACAGGACTATGCGGTTCATTTTTTTGAAAATAAGTCGCAATTTCCTGTAAAACGCGCATCGCTTGCTCACGATTTTCAACATGTGATTGAACTTGTGGCTGAAAGGTCGGTTGCGCTTGAGCTACAGTCGGCTGAGCGGTCAGATTTTGTGGTGTCGTGGTCATAGCGGTTTCACTGTCAGTCGCCACGGTTTGAGTCACTTGCTCAAACTGTTCTGTTTTATAAATTTTCTTCAGACTAATATGAATATGATCGAGGCTAGAGTCAATTGCGGCAAAGCTTGGTGAATCTAGACCAAGTAAACCATCCAGCACATTTTTCAGGGTCGACCACTGTTGGAAAATCTCACTGAAATGTTGATAGTTCTGGCGTTGGAAGGCTTTGTCTGTATTTAGTAAAGCCTGCTCAAACTGCTCTAGCTCACTGGTACTGCCCGCACTTTCATAGTCATCACTCTGTTTACGACGAATATTTTCATGGTAAAGAAAATTATCATAGTCGAGTAAATGATAAAAAGGAGCGTGATTGATCAGTGGGACTTTTTTAATCAGTAGGGGTAACTGGTTAATTAAACCCTGTAATAATCCAATCCGTTGATCCAGATCATCATCTTCCACTTCTGGATGCAGTGTCAGCCAGTATTGTTCAAGCAAGCGATGACTGAGCTCAAGGCTTTTGGCAATCCCTTCGAAGCCATAGAGATTGGCCCAGGCTTCAGACAGCCAGGTGAGGATACGGATATCTTTACTTTTGGTTTGCAGTAGATCAATTGAGGTAGCTGCAACAAAGTCCCAATCGGCCTGTTTCGGTTCTGTAACCCAATCGCCTTGATCAAGCAGCAGATCATCTTGAGTCCGGGCTTTTTTAATGGCATGGAACTCATTTGAAAAAGAGTAATCTTCACCGCAAGGCGACTGCTCATTAATCGGGTTCAGTAATGGGTTAATATCCATATGTATCACAGTGTTGGCTCAATCTTAAAGTTCAGCTTTCGCTTTTTTGCTGGTACGCTTTTTCGTGGTTTTGGCAACAGGATCAAGCTGATAGATGATTTCATCATCTTTGGTATCAATGTTGATCAGTTTCGGCAATTTATGCTCAGCTAAAGCCACCAGAATTTCTGTCGCAAGTGCTGGTAAAACGGTCGAGTTTAAAATGTTATCTACATTGCGCGCACCGCTATCAACTTCGGTACAACGACTTAAAATCAGTTCAATTAAATCGTCTGAATATTGAACCTGAGTTGCATATTGTTTTTCAATACGTGCAACAATCTTCCCAAGCTTATGTTTAATGATACGAACCAGTAAATCATCATGTAAAGGGAAGTAAGGCACAATGCGCATACGACCAATAAATGCGGGCTTGAACTGTTTATACAAGCTTGGCTTTAAATGCTCGATCAAGTCATCCGCATCCGGCCATTCTTCGACAGGCTGATTTAAGCAGGCCTGCATGATGGCGCTAGAACCCGTATTCGAGGTCAGGATAATGGTAGTGTTTTTGAAATCGATGACACGGCCTTCACCATCTTCCAGGGTACCTTTGTCGAAGACCTGATAAAACAGTTCCTGAACGTCGCTATGCGCTTTTTCAATTTCGTCCAGAAGCACAACACTATAAGGGTTACGACGTACTGCTTCAGTTAAAACACCGCCTTGGCCATAACCGACATAACCCGGAGGCGCACCTTTTAAGGATGAAACCGTATGCGCTTCCTGATATTCAGACATATTAATAGTAATGAGATGTTGTTCGCCACCATATAACTCATTGGCCAAGGCAAGGGCAGTTTCCGTTTTACCTACACCACTTGGGCCGATCAACATAAATACACCTTGCGGTTTATTTGGATCTTCCAGCTTGGCTTTAGAGGTCTTGATGCCTTTTACCAATTGATTCAATGCATAATCCTGCCCCATGACGCGCTCACCGAGCTTATCTTCAAGACTTAGAATCTGTTTGATTTCATCATTGACCATATTGCCAACCGGAATACCGGTCCAGTCGGAAATGATCTCATTGATGATGCGTGCATTGACACGTTCAAATACCAATGGCGTCTGACCTTGTAACTGAGTCAGTTGATCTCTTAATGCAGCGACCTGAGTGCTTTGTTGTTCTTTCTCATCTTGCTTGCTCAGTTGCTGGATCTGTTTGACCAAATCCAGTTCTTGCTGCCATTTCACTTCAACATCCTGTATTTCTTTATCTAAAGAAGCCAGTTGCTGATTAAGCTCTTCCAGACGTTCATGATGAATCGGGAAGTGCTGATGTTCATTGCTTAAAATCTGCTGTTCTAATTTCAGGTTGTGCTGTTGCGCTTTTAACTGATCGAGCACTACCGGTTGCGCATTTTGGGTTAAGGCAACACGTGCAGCTGCAGTATCGAGTACACTGACGGCCTTATCCGGAAGCTGGCGTCCACTGATATAACGGTGAGAAGCCTGAACAGCAGTAATGATGGCCTGATCTTCAATTTGCAGATTGAAATGCTTCTGCATCACAGGAATCATGGCACGTAACATATCAATCGCGACTTCTTCAGTCGGCTCTTCAACCTTGACCACCTGAAAGCGGCGACTTAAAGCCGCATCTTTTTCAAAGTACTGTTTATATTCAGCCCAAGTGGTTGCGGCGATGGTTCTTAGTTCACCACGTGCCAAGGCCGGTTTAAGCAAGTTGGCAGCGTCATTTTGCCCCGCCTGACCACCCGCACCGATCAGGGTATGTGCTTCATCAATAAACAGGATAATCGGATGCGTAGAAGACTGAACTTCCTGAATCACCTGTTTTAAACGATTCTCGAATTCACCTTTAACACTGGCACCTGCCTGCAACAAACCCATGTCTAACACATGCAGATGCACATGTTTAAGTGCATCTGGTACCTGACCTTGTGCAATCTTTAACGCAAGACCTTCTACCACAGCTGTTTTACCTACGCCAGGTTCACCGGTCAAAATCGGATTGTTTTGACGGCGACGCATCAGGATATCGAGCATCAAGCGAATTTCAAACTCTCGACCAATGACCGGATCAATGCCGCCTTTCTTGGCTTTCTCTGTCAGGTTAATCGTATATTGATCAAGTGCCGGGGTTTTTACGCTGCTTGTTGTGGTCGCCGGATTTTCTTCCGAGGATAGATCCGCAGCGGCAGACGGTTCGGAAGCTGGTTGTTCCGTGCTGTTGCCGCAAATATCCAGAAACTTGTGTTTCATGGTATCAATCGGGAACAGTTCAAATAGACTGGAAGCCCTGAACGCAATCTGTTGTAAATCTGGCGCGGTGAGTAGGGCAATCAGTAAATGACTGCTACGAATCACGGGGGTTTGTTCAGCAGACGCTAGCAACCAGGCCTGTTCAAATAATCTTACAATTGATTTGGCAAAAATAGGGGTGCGGGTATTGCCTTTCGGTAAAGAACCTATAGTTTCTTTTAAATCATTAATTAAGGCTTCAGCAGAGATATTATTTTTTTTTAGTAAAATGTGTAAATCATTGGCAGGATTTTGATTTAATAACTCAACCAGCAAGTGTTCAATCTCAATCTCATAATTTAATTGGTTAATACAGTAATTTGCTGACTTTTCTAATGCAGTACGAGTAGGAGGTGATAGTTTTGTAATTAAAACCTTTAAGTTACTCATTTAATACTCACAGTAATTTTTAAATACCAAGTTCTATTCGGTACGTATTAACTTGATATGGTTGTTTTCTCTTAAAAATATTTTTTGAATAAAATCAAAAACTTAACTAAACTCTACACGAGTATACAGATTATTCTACAACAAAAAATGTCACTTTTAAACAAAAAATGCACGTTATTTAAGTTTTTTTTTACAGGAATGTCTGTCATGAAACTTTAATAATGTTAATAAACGTAACTGGTATTGACTTTATGTGTGTTTTTTTTGTTAAATTCGCGGAAATGATGTAAATGTACAAAAATTGACGAGTAAGAGGGTTTTTTAACAATAATTGTCAGCTCTTCAATTATAAGTTAAATAATGACGAGGCATATTTTGAAAAAAGGTATTGTAATATCAATTCTTTGTATAGCGACTGGTTTAATCGGCAATTCAGTTTATGCTGAAGAGCAGGCTGCGAAACCAATTAAATTAAAAAGCAAATGTATTAAACAGAATCCGTTGGTTGAAGGCCAGACGGATCAAACGCTATTGGGAATTTATCAACAGGTTTGTGATAAAGATAATGCTTCGCGTGTCAATGACCTGTTAGCTCAAGCTGCAATGCGCATGTATGAAATTAAGCAGCCGATGAATGCCTTAAAACTGGCGACACAATTACAAGAGCAGAATGTCCGTGGTGCAGCGTTAACCGATGTTGCTTTCTTGGCTAGTGTTGAGCTGGCGAATCAATCGCTTCAGCACATGCGCTCAAGTGAAATGCGTTATTTAAGCAATGAGTTGACGTACCCACCTGCAAAGCAGTTGAGTGACAATATCCGTGCAGCAGTGCCCGCACCTGATACCTCAACCAGCAAAGCCATTACTGACGAATCTTTAAAGAAAGAAGTTCGAAATACTGTGTCGAATACAAATACTCGACGTACAACAAACAGAAAAGCACCTACAACCCAACCAGCACGTAATAATGTAACTCGTACTGCTGCACCTAAGCGACCAGCAGCTGCAGCAGCACCAGCGACTAAACAACCAAATACTGTTCAAAAGACAGGCTCGAATCCTTTTGATTCGTTGAAATAATAAGCAAGGGTAGAAAGTTATGGCAAAGAGAGAAAGCGTACAGAAGAAACTGCAACGCATACGTCCTCCTCGTGTACAGCTGACATATGATGTTGAAGTTGGTGACGGTAAAGAGTCAAAAGAATTGCCTTTTGTTGTCGGCGTCATGGGTGATTTCTCTGCTGCATCCGAGTTAGAGAAAACCAAATTAAAAGATAAGAAATTCATCAATGTAGACCTCGATAACATTGATGAAGTTATGGAATCATTGGCACCACGTGCAGCCTTCCAGGTTGAGAATACCTTGACTGAAGAGGGTGGTCGCATGTCTGTTGACCTAACGTTTAACTCGATGGAAGATTTCCGCCCAGAACAGGTGGTACAGCAAGTTGATCCATTGCGTAAACTGGTTGCGGCGCGTGAGCGTTTAACGGATTTGCGCAACAAGATTTCCAATAGTGAACGTCTGGAAGACTTGTTGGATGAAGTATTGAAAAATACCGATCAGGTCCGTCAATTAAGTGCGGAGGCTGACAATGAGTAATTTACAGGCAGCTACTGCTGCAAGTGTGGAAGCTGAATCAGCGAATTTGCTTGATTCCATCGTTGAGCAAAGCCGTATTGCACGTAATGATGATGAACATGTTCGTGCAAAAAGCCTGATTGGTGAGTTGGCAAAAGAAGTGATGGCCGGAACCATTACGGTTTCTGAAAATATGACCTTGTCGATTGATAAGCGTATTGCCGAGATTGATGCATTAATTTCAAATCAATTGAGTGAAATTATGCACCATGAGCAATTCCAGAAAATTGAATCGACCTGGCGTGGTCTTTACTATTTCTGTCAAGAAACACCTTCTAACTCGATGATCAAGATTCGTATGTTGAATACGACTAAAAAAGAGTTGGTGAAAGACTTTCAGGGTGCGACTGATTTCGATCAAAGCACACTGTTTAAAAAGATTTACGAAGAAGAATATGGCTCATTCGGTGGTGCACCGTATGCGGCCCTGATTGGTGATTTCGAGTTTGATCGTACACCGTCAGATATGTATTTACTGGAACAGATCTCTCATGTGGCTGCTGCGGCTCATGCACCCTTTGTTTCAGCGGCAAGCCCAAGTATTTTAGGTCTTGAATCATTTACAGATATTGATCGTCCACGCGATGTTTCAAAAATCTTTGAAACAGCCGAATACGTGCAATGGCGTTCTTTCCGTGACAGCGAAGACTCACGTTATGTTGCATTGACCATGCCTCACGTGTTGGGTCGTCTGCCATATCATCCAAAAGAGGGAACTGCGACTGAAGGTTTCAACTTCATCGAAGATGTCTCTGGTGAAAACCATGATGATTATTTATGGATGAATGCGGCCTATGCCTTCGGTACCCGTTTAACCAATGCATTTGATATGCATGGCTGGTGTGCGGCGATTCGTGGGGTAGAGGGTGGTGGTCTGGTTGAAGGCTTGCCAGTGCATACCTTCAAGACCTCAGATGGCGAAGTGGTATTTAAATGCCCAACTGAAATTGCCATTACAGACCGTCGTGAGAAAGAACTGAGTGATCTTGGTTTCATCCCGCTCGTTCACTGTAAAAATACAGACTATGCTGCTTTCTTTGGTGCGCAATCGACGCAAAAGCCGAAGAAATATGACAGCGATACGGCCAATGCCAACTCTGCACTTTCGAGCCAGATCCAGTACATCATGGCAGTATCACGTATTGCGCATTACTTAAAAGCAATGATGCGTGACAAAGTTGGAAGTTTTGCATCTGCAGGCAATGTTGAAGCCTTCTTAAATGAATGGCTATCTCAATATGTCTTGCTAGATGATGGTGCATCTCAAGAAGCAAAAGCACAATATCCGCTTCGTGAGGCATCTGTAAAAGTTGTAGAAGATCCAGCTCAGCCGGGTCACTACAAGTCTGTGGTTTTCTTAAGACCACATTTCCAGCTGGATGAGTTGTCTGTTTCTTTACGACTCGTGACTGAACTACCTCAGTCCTCAAATTAACAATGAGATCAGCTAGATAATAACTTTAAATAAAATAGAGGTAATGTTTAAATGAAAGATATATATGTTGAGTTTCGTGGCAAGTACAAGGTAGACGGAGAATCTCGCGATTCTGAACACAAAGGTTGGCTTGAAGTTAACTCTTGGTCTCATAACATTCGTCAACCAAAATCTGCGACTTCTAGTAGCGTTGGTGGTCACACTGCTGAACGTGTTGAACACTCAGACATGATTTTCGTTAAAGATTTGGATGCAACTAGTCCAAAACTTTGGGAAGCATGTTCTGCGGGTTACACTTTTGATGAAGTACAAATCGATTACTACCGTGCAAATGGTGACAAGCGTATCAAGTACTTACAAATCAAATTGAAACACGTTCTTGTTTCAAGCGTAACGCCAACTGTTAATGAGGAAGGCGTTCCTACTGAAACATTTGGTTTGAAATATGCTGCTGTTGAGTGGACATATAACCAACAAGACATTAACGGTACTGCGAAAGGTGCTGTTACTAAGAAATGGTCACTTTCTAACAACACAGCGTCATACGCTGCGTAATAGAAACCGTGATGTTCTAGTAGAGGTTAATAGTCGCCTATTAGCCTCTATTTTTCCAAGATTTGTTCTTAAAAATGAATTTAGATCATTTATATCCCTATGGCTTCCGGTCAACTTTATTTGATCGTCTGGTGCCTGAGCAGGAAGATTATTTAAGAGGCATGTCGATTCAGCAATTACGAGAGTCTGTTGCTCGGGATCTGGAAGACTTGCTCAATAGTCGGATTGCACAATTTGATCGTGATATGGATGAATATCCACTCGCCAAGAAATCGATCTTGCAGTTTGGAATTATTGACTTTGTTGGCCTGTCAACCGCCAACCCGCTGGATCGGGATAAAATTTGCCAATCCATTGAGCAGTCAATTGCTGCACATGAGCCAAGATTGAGACAGATAAAAGTCGAGATGTTATTAGATGGTCACAATATGGGTTCACTGTGTTTGAGTATTCAAGCTTACTTAAACATCCATCCTTTATATGAACCTGTGTTTTTTGACGCTTTACTCAAACCGACAACACAACAATATGTTATTTCTGCCAGAACCTAGTGTGAGCGAACTGTGATAGAGCAACTTTTACCGTATTATGAAAAACAACTACAAGAATTCGGTCAACAGTCCAGAGAGTTCGCGCAGAAGTATCCCAAAATTGCGCAGCGTCTTTCCTTAAATCAGGAACAGATTGATGATCCGCATATAGAACGGTTAATCCAGGCTTTTTCCCTGATCGCTGCACGTATTGATAAAAAACTAGAAGACAGTTACGACGTATTTACCCATTCACTGTTTGAGGTGATGTTTCCTCAATATTTACGTCATTTCCCCGCCTGTACCGTTGTCAGCTTTGAAGATATTAATAAACTGAAACAGCTCACCGCAGCACATGTCATTCCACAAAAAACAGCCTTGAAATCGCGTAGCTTTAAAGGCGTTCAATGCGAGTTTAATACCACCAATGAAGTTCGCTTATTGCCGATTTCATTAACGCAGCTAGAGTTTCAAACCTCACCCAGTATTCATATGCATTTGAACCAGAATGCGACTTTAAGCCTGAAATTTGAAATTTTTAATGAGGCGCAAAATTGGATTCTGGATGAGAAACTGCCGATTTATCTGGATGCGATTTCAAACTTTCCATTACAGGTGCTGGACAGTATTTTCCGTAAAGATACCGGCTTTGCGCTCCGTGTCGGGCCGCGCGTGGTAGAAATCAGCAATCCATTTGAAGTGATGGGGTTTACCGAGCAGGAAAGCCTGTTGCCGATTGATCAGCATACCCATCATGCTTATCGTTTATTGATGGAATATTTCTGTTTTCCTGAAAAATTTAACTATCTCAATTTGGATTTAAGCCGCTTAAAAGGCTTGCTGGGTCAGCAGAATCAGTTTGAAATCCTGATTCATCTCAAGCTCAATTTAAACGATCAGGCGGTGGTACGGAATTATTCCGAGCTGAATGTCGCAAACTTTAAGTTGTTTACGACTCCCGCAATCAATCTGTTTGAAAAACAGGCCGAGCCGCAGAAAATTTCACATACCCAATTACAATATCCACTCATCACCGATGCGCATCATCCTGAGCTTTATCAGGTCTATTCGGTGATTGAAATGAATATGGTGCGGGAAAAAACCAATCAGGAACAGACCCATCTGCCAGTATTGCCGTTTTTTGCAATGAGTCATTATCATAATGATAAAGTACAGTTCTTTTATTCGCTGAATTATGTGCCCGCACAAAATAAAATCACGCAAATGGGCTATTCAATCGTTTCAAAACATTTGAAACCTTATGAAATTAAATCAGATTTTATTAGTACCCGTTTACTCTGCTCAAATGGCGATTTGCCGCATGAAGCATTAAGTCAAAGTAATAATATCCTGAACCTGAATGACAGCAGCTTGGCACGACGGGCATTAATTTTAAAACGTCCGACTTCGCCTTTCTATTTTGATAAGAATAAAAATGAGCAGTGGCGGATTATTTCTCATCTTTCATTGAATACGCTGGCCTTGATGAAAGGAGATGCCTTGAGTCATGTGAAAGAGCTGTTGGCCTTATATAATTTGCCGCACTCAAAAGAAAATATTTTACTGATTGATGCACTCAAGCAATTGAGCTTTTCAACCACCAATAAACTGGTTAATTCCAAGCCTTTCCCGATGTTCATTCGAGGAGTGAAAGCTGAGCTTGCAGTCAACAAGAGTGTGTTTAGAGGGCATAGTTTATATATTTTCAGTCAGCTGCTCAGCCATGTGTTTAATTTGAAAGTTCAGATTAACAGTTTTGTCGATGTGGTCGTAAAAGACAGTCTTAATCAGCAGGAGATATACCAATGCGTGCAGAACGTTGGTGGCAAGACTCTTCTGTAGTCGACCAGATTTTTAAAAAAGCCGGCTCATTTGAGTTTATTCAGTCGATACGGTTATTACGGCATTTACCTGCACCATCCCGTCAGCAGGACTGGTCAGATGATTTCAAATTTGGAACCTCATTTAGTTTAAGTTTCCCTGCCACTGAAATTGAGGAACTGAGTTATCAAGATCAGCGGATTCATTTGACCAATCTAGTGGTTGGTTTAACCGGTACCCAGGGTGCACTGCCTTATACCTATACCAATAAACTCAAGCAGAGTTCCCGCCAGCAGCGACTCGAAATCAAAGCCTTTTTGGGATTGTTTAATCATAAACTTACGACCAAATATGTCGATGCCAGTATTGCCTATAACTTACCGGTACGTTATGAGATTGAGCAAAAGAATCACTATCTCGATATTTTACATGCCTTAAATGGTTATATTCGCTCCCAGCATCAGCAGCATGATCTGGATGAATATTTTGCCGAATTTTCTGGTTTGATGCAGGGACAGAATAATACTGCCCATGCCTTGAAAACTATCTTAGGACGGGTGTTTGATACTCAGGTACAGATTCAGGAGTTTGTTAAAGAGAAATTCCAGTTGGGCGATGAACAGAAAACCACTTTGGGCGGCAGTCACCCAAGTTTACTGGGCATTAATACCTTCTGCGGAGATACTGTTGAGCAGATTGACGGAAAAATAGAAATTCAAATTGGCCCATTAAACCGCGAACAGTATCTGGCTTTTTTACCGAATCAGCCGCTGAATAAAAAATTAAAAGATCTGATCCAGACCTGGTGCAGTCCGACCCTGTTTATTGATGTGCGCTTGATTCTCGACAAAAATGAAATTCGCCCGATTTCGCTGGATTCATCGCATGCAATGGGCTTGGGACAAGGTGCATTTTTAATGCCGTCAGGACAATTACAACATAACAGTGAAACACGTTATGCACTTTTAGGAGCCGCATAATGATCAAGAAAATCCTGGCGACGTTAATTACCTGTTTTATTCTGGTGGCACTGATTGTGATCTTCTATTGGAGAGATACGCAATATTTACCTGAATCTGCAGACTTGATTAATTACTTCCTGATTCTGCCTGTTGTCATTACCTTTATTTTACTTTCGCCCTGGCTCATCTATAAGGGCTATCAAAAATATAAAGAGAGAAAAGAACAGGCTTTGGCCGCTGAGCAAAATAATAATCAGGCAGAAGATGAGCAAGCGCCGATTGCTCAGGCAAGTAAATGGTTGAATGTCAATCTGTACTCTGCTGCGGCCTATAATGCATTGGGTGAAAATGATGCCATCCTGACAGGGATTAAAGAGTTTGCCAGCCCGAAACTGGATCCGCATTTATTGAGCTTTCAGGGATTACCGATTTTATCCTATCGTATTGAGGAGCTGGATCAGCAGTTGGGCCCGGATGACGAGGATGAGTCACAGTTTTTAGCTATTCGACAGCAACGCATCATGGCATTGATTCGACATCAGATCGAACAGCACCATGATGTACTCGTTTCCATCTCAGAGCATTTAAAACGTTCCAGCCTGTTTTACGAAAGTCAGAACCTGCATGAATACCGGATGCATCCTGCATGGATTGATCCTGGATTTTCCGGGGAAGAACAAAGTGAAGAGCTGCAGATCGAGCAGGTCTACCGTTTAGATAAGTTAAATTTACATATTTTGCTGTCTGAGGATGTAGTACATACCTGGAATGACCAAAGTAGTAATGAAATGCTGCAGCGCATTTTTTATGATTTGGGCATCATTCCACAAAAATTCCATATTGAATATCATTTTATCAGTGCTGCATCGACAGAGCAGCAGCTGGTCGAGTTAGTGGAGCGCATCCAGAAACAGGCGCATGAAATTTCCTTGATTATTGCTGCAGATTCAGAAATTGATCAGGAAATCGTGGATGAAAAGGTGTGGGGAATGAGTGCCTATACACCTGCCGAGTTTGTCGGTAGCAGTTGTCTGGCGCATCCCGAAGTGCAGCTGATGCAACAACAGCCTTTAAAAAGCTTAAAGCTGGTCGCTCATCAAAATAATTTAGATCAAATATTCAAAGAGCTAGAAATACATGATTTACCACAATATCAAGATGAACAACCTTTTGTACTGGTGGTCGAGGATGCGACCGATATCAAGGCGGTCAAAAAGCTGGAACAGTTTTTTGCACAAAGCCCGGTAGAGCAGCATCACTACCTGTATTGTAAACCGGCTGCTGGACATACCCAGAACGTGGCAAAAGTTTTTGGATTGATGTTGGGGGCACACCTTCCAGATCAACAGGTTGCCTTTGTTTATGGACAAAATTTAAAAGCATTTATTCAAACTTTCCCAGAGATCTCACCAGATCAGGAAAGTGTAGCAATTGCTGATTGATTAACTTTATTAAGAATTTGAGAACTCAATGTATACCATTTTAGGTTATCTGTGGCAGTACATCACTAATCCTAAGGCAATCATTGCTTTGTCCTTGTTTGTGGCGCTTATTTCTTCATATTCGTCCATTCCGCGTCATATCTTCTGGGCGTTGGCAGCGACTTATGCGTTGGGCCTGATTGTGTATGGCATTTACTGGTTGATCCAGCGTAAACGCCATGCTGAACAGGGTGAAGAACTGGCCAATGCGATCGAGCAGGACAGCAAGGCTGAGTACGGACAACAAAAAGATAAAGCCGAATTACAGTTAATCCAGCAACAGATGAAAGAGTCGATCCAGTTGATTCGCAAATCCAAACTGGGCGATAAAAAGGGCAATGCGGCTTTATACGAATTGCCTTGGTATATGGTGATTGGTAACCCGGCTGCAGGTAAGAGTTCGGCCATTTACAATTCCGGATTAAAGTTCCCATTTGAAGAAACCCATCAAAAGATGGTCTCTGCGGGTTTGAGTGGTACACGTAACTGTGACTGGTTCTTTTCTACCGAAGGGATCTTGCTGGATACCGCAGGCCGTTATTCAGTGTATTCGGAAGACCATTCTGAATGGTTAGGTTTCCTTAATATCTTGAAGAAAAACCGTTCTAAAGCCCCGGTGAATGGTCTGATCGTGATTGTCAGTATTGCTGAACTGATTAGCCAGAGTCCTGAAAACTCCTTGAAACTGGCCAAGAATTTACGTGCCCGTATTCAGGATTTAACCGAACGACTTGAAGTGGTGGTGCCGGTTTATCTGGTGTTCTCGAAAATGGACCTGATTGCGGGCTTTACCGAGTTCTTCGATTGTTATGAGTCGCAAGAATACAATCAGGCTTGGGGCGCAACCTTGCCTTACGAGCAGAACTCATCCCAGAATGCGGTTGAATTATTCGAAAAACATTACACGATTCTGTATGACGGTTTAAAGAGTGTAAGTACGACGCATTTGAGCCGCCGTCATTCGCAAAATATTTCTCCAAGTGTGATGACCTTCCCGCTGGAATTCAAAACGCTAAAACTGGCATTAAAAAGCTTTATTGGCACTTTGTTTGAAGATAACCCATATCAGTTCCAGCCGGTATTCCGTGGTTTCTATTTTACCAGTGCTTTGCAGGAAGGCATTATTGAAAGTCCAATGACGGAAAATATTGCACAGGAATTCCAGCTTCAGCAGGTTCCGCTCAATGGTCAGGATGGTCCGAGCCCGTCACTTGCACCGAATCATGGCTATTTCTTGCAAGGCCTGTTTTCGAATGTAATTTTACGCGATAAGGATCTGGTAAAGCAGCATATCAATCCTGCGAAAAAGCGTCAGCGCTATATTGGCTTCATTGCAGCATTGGTCGGTGTTTCACTGGTCTTGGGCGTATGGGTCTGGTCATATCGCAATAACCAGCAACTGATTGCCGATGTGCAGGCAGATCTGGATAAAGTGGTGCATCTGGAAAAAGCCTCAGGGCAACAGCTTTCCACCCAGCTTGAAGCTTTACTGATCTTACAGGAACGCTTGCAACAACTGGATGAGTTCAATGACCATCGTCCACTTAAATTCAGCTTTGGTTTATACCAAGGCAATCAGTTACGTGAGAGCTTAAAGGCAGAATACTTAAAAGGGATCAAGCAGATTGTCCTGACCCCGACCCAACAGAATATTGCACAATACCTGCAACGTGTAAAAAATAATGAAGCAACCCTGAAAGCCAACCATGTCAATGTGGAAATCAAACAGGTTGCCAAGACTCAACAATATCTGGAGCCTTCGGATACCAATCCGCAAGATGCCTATAATGCATTAAAAGCCTACTTGATGATGAGCAATCCGGAATATATGGATAGTAGTCATTTAAGTGATCAGGTGTCACGTTTCTGGCGTTCTTGGCTAGATGCCAACCGTGGCCAGATGCCACGTGGTGAAATGATTCAGGATGCGGAAAAAATTCTTTCTTATGCCATGACCTTGGCCAATCAGGAAGGTTTCCCAATCCTTGAAACAGATGCGCAAGTGGTTGATCAAACCCGTCAGGTGTTATTGTCTGTCATTCGTGGCATGCCAGCGCGTGATCGTGTCTATAACGAAATCAAGATGCGTGCAGCGGTACGTTTCCCGGCGGTGACCGTTGCACAGATTGTGGGTGAGCAAAACCGTTCAATTGTGTTGGGTAGCTATGCATTACCAGGTGTATTTACGCAAAAAGCCTGGGATGAATATGTCGAAAAAGCGATTGACGAAGCGGCGAATAAACCAACAGACAGTAAAGACTGGGTGTTGAATAGCCGTCAATCTGATGACTTGACCTTCTCGGGTAGCCCCGAGCAGATTCGCAAGCAACTGGTGGCCTTGTATAAGCAGGAATATGTGACGGAATGGAAAAAGTTCCTGAGCGGTATTTATTATGCTAAAGCCGATCAGTTTAGCCAGCAGGTCAAGACCATTGATATCTTGGGTGAACCTCAAAACTCGCCGATCCGTACCCTGTTACAACGGATCGCGATCGAGACCAACTGGGATAACCCGATTGTTCAAGCTGAACTTGCTGTCCCTGAAAAAGGCTTTGTGGCCTGGTTCAAGCGTAAAGTCTTGAATAATTCGGATGATAGAGCAGCGGCTCAAGCTATGGACCGTGCGCAAGGTGCAATTTCTCAAGAGTACCAGATGTTCTATCAATTGGTGCGTAAGCGTGATGATTTGCAGGATAAGTCGCTATTTGATGAGTACATGAATAATCTTGCGCAAGTCCGCAGCAAGTTCAATGATCTGAAAACCGCAGGCGAGATTGGTCCAAGTGCGATGGCTTTAGTGAAACAGACTATCAATGACCAAACCTCGGTTTTCAACATCACCCAGAAATATGTGGATGAGAAAATGATGGTGGGTCTGAAGGATACTGACCAGCAGTTATTGCAAAAGCTGTTGATGGGACCGTTGACTCAATCATTTGCCAGTTTGATTGCACCGACACAAGATGAGTTAAACAAATTGTGGGGTATTCAAGCGTATCAACCATTTAAAACCAATTTGAGCCAGAAGTATCCATTTAACTCAAGTGTGACTTTACAGGCAACCAGTAATGAAATCGGCCAGATCTTTGGTGAAACAGGTAGCATTGCACGCTTTGTCAAAGAAGCCTTGGATCCATTTGTGATTCGCCGTGGCTATGTATTGACTTCTAAAACCTGGAAAGATCTGGGCATTAGCCTGAACCCGCAATTTGTGATGGCGTTCCAGCAATATGTGGCGCCAATCAATGGGATGGCGACTGGTAGTCTGGATCAGCCAGCTGCTGCACCTGTATCAAATCAGTCGAACTTCCAGTTCTATCCATTACCGAATCCACAGTACTTGTCGTATACCATTGATATCGATGGTCAGCGGATGGTATTTGAAAATGGCATTCAGCAATGGGTGAACTTCGTCTGGCCGAATCAGGGAGCGATTCCAGGTGCGCGTATTACGGCTGTCGATCTTGAGGGCAAGACCCATACCATTTTCGAAGAGCCGGGTGAATATGGCATTAACCGTTTGATCGATGCGGCACAGCGTAAAGAGCAAAACGGTAGCTTCGAAATGACCTGGACCAGCAAAGCTGAACCATCATTAACCTTAAAAGTGAACTTCCGTCTGATTAGCGGTAATAGCTCAGGCAATATCGGTTCGAGTCGTGGTTATGCAGGCTTGCAACTGGTTGATAAAGTGGTGACAGAGAAAGCAGTACGCGTGGTTTCTGCGCAAGCAACCCCTGCGGGTGCTGCACCGAAGCCACAACCGGCTGCACCTGCTCAGCCAGGAGTAACACCGTAATGTTAGGGACAATCACGGAATATCAGGAGGGGCTGGGATGCAACAAGTGAAGACCACACCTTTGTATTACGGAAAGACACCCGCTCGGGGTGACTTTCTGAAGTCCAAAGGGCAATATGCGTTGATTCAGGTGCTTGATCAATGGATCACTGAAGCACTTGAACATGCCATGCGAGCGCCTGACTTCAAACAACGTTATGAGTCTTTACCAGCGCTGGATTTCTTTATCGCCAATCCTGCTGAGCCGATGTTTCTGGCAGCCAACCTGATCGCCAGCCAGGATAGCTCAGGGCGAGCATTTCCAATGGTATTAAGCCAACTGCTGGAAGTCGAACAACCTTATCAGAATCTGTTGCTGGCGCCGTATTATTACAAGTCGGTACTAGTTGATCTGTTCCAGCGTAATCGGGTACTACGCAGTATCCGTGATACCAATATCATGCTGGAAAAGCTGAATAATCTACCCAACGTGGTTCAGTTATTTACCTCGACCGAATGTAATGGTTTCTATGAAAATCATACCATGCACTCATTTGCACAATTGATGAAGATCAATGTCTATGAACTCGCACAAAGCATGATTGGTTTGGGATTGTTATTGCAGCCGATTTTAAAGAATGGTACCAGTCGCTTAAATAAGGTGTTGATCCTGCCGATCAATAACCATATGTATTGTTATGAAATTGCTGCCTTCTGGGTTGGAATGATTGGACGATTCTTAGGCATTAACAATACCGAAATCCTGATTGGCATCTTGCACCGAGAGGAGCCGATTCTATTTATTGGTTTCCAAGGCGCAGATATCATGGCATTGAGCGATATCTTTACCCAGAATATGCAGAGTGAACATTGGGTTTCATTGATTCAGGCGCAATGGATTGATGCTTATCTGGAGCAAAATGCAGGCCTTGCGACACTCGAACAGTCACTTTGTCAGCGTCAGATGAGCCTGAATCAGGGCTTAAAGCTATTCCGACAAACTTTTTTAGATGAATAAATATGAGAAATAATTTGAAATCTGTATCGGCGGGTTGGGTCTTTGCTTTAACACTCTTAGGCCAAAGTGCTGTGCTCAATGCAGCTCCGATCGTGGTGGAAGGCGTAGTGCCGAACGATGCCAGCAAACAGGCAATTCTGGTCAAGATGCAGTCGGTGTATGGCGCTGATCAAGTGGTCGATAAAATTCAGGTCCGTCCAGTGTCAGCACCAAATGGATGGAGTGATTCGGTGACGCGTGTGATTACACCTGACTTGAAAAAGGTCAAGCAGGGGCAATTGCGAGTCAGAGGAACACAGGTCGAATTAACCGGGAAAATGACAGACCCGAATGACATTCAACCGACCACCAATAATTTTCAGGCTTTAGTGCAGCAGCCTTATCGTTTTAATGCACAGCTTTCTGTGAATCAGGCAGAGCAAAAAATTATTGATGATGCATTGAAAAACCGAATTATCGAATTTGAGTCTGGGAGTGCAATCCTGACCGCGGCAGGACAACAGATTCTGGACGAAATGGCGGTTGCTTTAAACAAGGTGGGCGGCAAGAAAGTCAAAATTATTGGGCATACTGATAGTTCTGGTGATGCTACCAAGAATACGGTATTAAGCCAGCAGCGTGCTGCAGCGGTACAAAGTTATCTGGTCAGTAAAAGTATTGCTGCTGACCGTTTGAGTACTGAAGGTAAGGGCTCTAGCCAGCCTGTTGCTGATAATGCAACGGCAGACGGGCGTCGGAAAAACCGTCGAATTGAATTTGAAGTGCTTTAACAGTTTAAATACCTACATGTGAGGGATGTGATTATGGCAACACCCTATATAGTTGTTGGTTGTCCAACCACAGGCGGTGGACAGGTGATTAGTGGTAACAGTAGCTTCTTGATTGAAGGGATTCCAATTGCCTGTGTCGGTGACAAGGCCACCTGCCCAAAACATCAAACTGTTGCGACCATTGTCGCTGGCGATCCGAATATGCAGGTGATGGGCAAAGCAGCAGCACGTGTCAATGATCCCTTATCTTGTGGTTGTAAGTTATTACCGAAGCAGAACTTAGCTGTGAGAGGTTAAAACTTTTTAAAGCTCTTGGAATGAACAAAGGGCTTTAAAATTTAATCTATTTCGGCAAGGTTGCTGGTTAGAGCAATAATTTGGTCGTTGCAGCAGGCTCAACTAAACTGTGTATTTCGCATTTTACTGGACAGATCAATGCTTGATTTTTTAGATGAGCATGGCCGATGTTAAAACAATTGCCTATACTCTTATTGATGGCTTTTCTTGGAGGTTGTAAGGAAAAGCAGACCGAAAATTTTAATTATGAAGTTTCAGGTCATCAGCTTTGTGCTCTAAAAACAAGTGAGATGAGCGCTGCTAATGAGTTTGGATTGTTAGATAGTTCATTTAAGTATAAAGAAAATGTTTTTGATGAAAAATTATCGATTGATATATATGAAGAAAGTTTAAAAAAATTATCGAATAAACAAAGTAAGTATATTTTCTGTATTGATACTTCAAGCATAAAAGCAGGTACTCTGGAGACACAGATAAGATTGGAAATTAAAAAAGGAAAGTATCTGAGGCAGTATGAATTTATAAATTATTCATGCCTGTCGGGTCGTCATTCTAAGCTGAATCTATCAAAAAATGAAATCATTAAATGTAATGAAGGTGATTGGGGAAATGATAGATGATAGATGATAGATGATAGATGATAGATGATAGATGATAGATGATAGATGATAGATGATAGATTTTAATTATCTTTTAGATTTTGAATATGAATAACTATAAATTATTTGTTTTTATTACTTTTTTTTGTGGTTGCTTAACAGGATGTAATCTAAAAAGTAAGGATCTTGAGGTGAAAATTAATCAGGATCATTTATGTGTATTTAAAAATAATTCTAAAACTTATTATGGTCTTGATAATACATTTCTTATTTATTTAGGGAAGATAGACTACAATAAAGATTTTAAAAGTACTTATGAAAAGCTATATACTAATGTCCCTCTACCTATAGATGAAAAAAATTGCGTTGCAATACCATTAAAAGAAATTGAACGTAATATTGCTTACGAAATTATTTTAGATACAAATAAAAGCTTTCATACAAGCATTTGTCTCATAGATGATGATAATAAGCTGGAAGTTAGATATGTTGAACCAGGAAAATCAACTTGTAATTAATTTGTTACCCATATGGTAAATAATTATTGCCGAGATTATAAAAGATGAAGTCTACATATCTAAATCTATTATTTATTTTTGGTTTTTGTGTCTTTATCACTGGATGTAATCCACAAAGTAAGGATCTTGAGGTAAAACTTATTCAAGATTATTTATGTATATTCACGAACAATCCTAAAACCCATTATGGATATGACAATAGTATTGTAGTGTCTACAGGAAAAATAGATCATACAAAAGAATTTCAAAGTAATTATGAGCAGCTTTATAAAAATGGAGTATTGCCTATAGATGAAAAAAGCTGTATCCAGATATCTGTAGATGTTTTCGAAAAAAATATTGTATATGAAATCACTTTGGAAACAAATAAAATTTATCACAGAAAAATTTGTCTGCTTGAGAGTAATGGTCGGATAGACATAAAATATATTGACTCTAGTAAAAAGAATTGTGAGTAATTATTTTAATGATATCAAACTATTTATTTGTCAAGACTTAAAATTTAAAGAGACAATTATGAGTTTTTTGAAGTTTTTTATATATTCAATTATTTTTTTATTGGCAGCTTGTACTAGGCAGACAATATACTTAGCACCAAGTGCTAAAGGCTATTTATACAATGCTGTTACAAAAGAGCCCTTACGGAATCTCGAAGGTTATGTAAGCTATGCTTCTGGAAATGATCCTTATAATTATGTAAAAACAAATAATGTTGGGAAATTTAAAACGAAACCTATTACATATACTTATCGTATAAATAAGCCTGACTATAAAAACTGGAATCAACCTTTAATTATATTTATTGAATTTCAAAATTATGAACCAGTTGTATTCCAGATTGATAAATTTGTACAAGATCAAAATGCAATTAACCCAGATAAAGAAACTACAGTTAATATAGGGAGAGTTTATCTCAATCCAAAATAAATTATTTTAACTTTTCTCTACCTACTTATTTTTTTATTATTTATTGGGTTGGTTAAATAATTTATATGCAAATAAATAATGGTTCTGTTTCTGCTCGAGATATTTTAAGGTGTCTTAAATAGAAAAGATTATTTTTTAATTGAATTGGATAAATGGGATGTAATGAAGGGATAAAGGGAAGGCCTAGTTTTGACTTCTATCAGAATGTTGATATAGGTGTTATTCATTTAGATCCAAAATATTAACCTGTTCGGCTTTATTTTGGTTAATAGTATATTAAAAAACATTTAATGATAAAATTCTATATCTTTTTCTGTCTCATTCCTAAGATAACAATTTATGTTATCTGTTCAAGATAGACAACGACGCCTATTCAATATCATTAACTTGATGTTTGAATAGGCTTTTTTTGTACAAAAAACTGCTTTTAGTACAAATCTTTCAATTGTTGATGGCGTTACAAAGAGGTGAAGGACAAAACCTAACAAAACTGGCGAAATGTTATTTTTAGTGTATCTTTATTCAGCGATATATTTTTAAAAACATATCGAAATCTGAGGACAGGATGATGACAATAACGATGAAAAAATTAGGTCTTTGCAGTGCCATTTTCGGGGCGGGATTATTGATTCAAACCCCGGCATTTGCTGCCGAATCAGTAACAGTATATGCCGCTGCCAGCTTAACCAATGCAGTCAATGAACTCGATGTAATCTATCAAAAGAAGAATAAAACCCAGATCAAGACCTCATATGCCGGTTCCTCAACTTTAGCCAAACAGATTGAAGCAGGTGCGCCAGCTGATGTATTTATCTCGGCTGATACACAGTGGATGGATTATTTACAAAACAAACAATTGCTTGCTGCAACAGATCGCATCAATTTATTGGGTAATCGTTTAGTGATGATTACGCCTAAAGATCGGCCGATTAAATTAAAAATGGATAAAAGCTTTGATCCAGGTAAGGTGATTCAGGGCAAGCTGTGTACAGGCGATACCAAAAGTGTGCCAGTCGGGAAATATGCCAAGCAGGCATTGACTTCACTGGGCTGGTGGGACAAGGTTCAATCTCGTCTAGTGGAAACCGAAAATGTCCGTGCTGCCTTAAACTTTGTAGCCCGCGGTGAATGTCAGGTCGGTATTGTCTACGCAACTGATGCTGCCATCAGCAAAGATGTAGTTGTAGCCGGTATCTTCCCTGAAAGTACCCATCCAGCGATTATTTATCCTGTGGGGCTGATCAAGAAAAATACCGAATCGATTAAATTTTATAAGTTTTTACAAAGTGGGCAGGCCAAAGCCGTATTTAAAAAATATGGGTTTAGCGTGTCGCAGTAATTGAATGATGATCCTCAGTCCCGAAGAAATTGAAGTCCTTAAGCTATCGTGTAAAGTGGCAGCCGCATGTCTGGTGTTTAGCCTCATTCCTGCAACGTTAGTAGCTTGGGTATTGGCCCGAAAAGAGTTTTGGGGAAAATCACTGTTCGAGACCTTGGTGTTCTTGCCTTTGGTTTTGCCACCTGTGGTGCCGGGCTACTTGTTACTACAATTGTTTGGTAATCGCGGATTATTCGGACAATATCTGGCACCTTTCGGTTTAGAGTTTGCCTTTAACTGGAAAGGGGCGGTATTGGCCTCGGCGGTCATGGGCTTTCCCTTGTTGGTACAATCGATTCGACTGGCGATTGAACTGGTAGATCAACGTTTGGAAATGGCCGCAAAAACCTTGGGCGCATCTTCCTTTGGGGCGTTTATGCAGGTGACATTACCGCTCGCCAGTAGTGGTATTTTGGTCGGTGCTATTTTATGTTTTTGCCGAAGTTTAGGTGAGTTTGGTGCAACCATTACCTTTGTCGGCAATATTGCTGGCGAAACCCGCACTTTACCGTTGGCAATGTATAGTTTGATGCAACAACCCGATACCGAAGCCGCGGTATGGCGATTGATTATCCTGTCTTTATCGGTGGCATTCTTTGCCTTATGGTTTGCACAGTGGTTCAATCGATATCAGAAAAATAAGCGTGGGTATTCAGCATGATTGATTGTCATATACAACTGCAACAAGGGCAATTCTCTCTGGATCAACGTTTTCAATCCGATCAGTTGGTGATTGGCTTGTTTGGGGCTTCCGGTTCGGGGAAAACCACAATATTGCATAGCATTGCCGGATTAATCCGACCGCAATCGGGTTGGATTAAAATTCAGGATCAGATCTGGTTCGATCAAGCTCAAAATATCCATCTAAGTACACAGCAGCGTCGCGTGGGCTTGGTTTTTCAGGATGCCCAACTGTTTCCGCATAAAAACGTCAAACAGAATTTACTGTTTGGTTTTAAGCATATTGCACCACAACAACGTCAGTTTGAAGTGGACTATATTGTTGAGCTACTCAAATTGGGACATTTGCTGGAACGTATGCCCATTAAGCTGTCTGGAGGCGAAAAACAGCGAGTGGCTTTGGGACGAGCATTATTATACTCGCCACAATTGCTGCTTTTAGATGAGCCGCTGTCTGCACTGGATACGGCGCATAAAGCCGAGATCATTCCTTTTTTTCAACGTGTCAAACAGGAAATCAAGATCCCGATGTTATATGTGAGTCATGATCATGCCGAGATCGAGCAGCTGAGCAAGACAATCTGGTATTTATAGATAGCGTTGTAATAAGGTGAAAAACTTTTCTACTTCCTCCTCATCCACATGATCAGCACCTTTTAATACATGTTCTTTTAAGTGTTGTTCGATCAATTGGTTCATTAAACCATTCACCGCACCTTTGACTGCAGCAACCTGCTGTAAAACCTCTATGCAAGAACTGTCAGGATTGGTGAGCGATTTCTCGACTGCTGCGAACTGTCCCTGAATCCGCTTAAGACGATTTAAAATTTTCTTATCTTGGTGTAGGTGAGACATACTTTTTTTCCTAAAAAAATATATACTAGGGGGAGTATATTGGAAGACTAAAATAAATGCAGCATAGTAACCTAGAACGACGTCATTCTCATCAGTTTGATCAAGGAAATCCTTTAGCGCAAAAAAGAATTTTAATTGCCACTCTTTTAACGGCAGTGATGATGGTGCTGGAAATTCTGGGTGGCTGGTTTTTTAATTCGATGGCTTTACTTGCCGATGGCTGGCATATGAGCTCGCATATGCTAGCCTTGGGACTGGCTTATTTTGCTTATCGTATGGCACGACATTATGCCCATGACCAACGTTTTAGTTTTGGTACCTGGAAAATTGAAATTCTGGCGGGGTATAGTAGTGCGATTTTATTGATGGTGGTCGCGTTGTTGATGGGGATTCAGTCACTGGAGCGCTTATTCAATCCGGTCACCATTCATTTTAATGAGGCGATTCCGATTGCGATTATTGGCCTGATGGTCAACCTGATTTGTGCTTGGCTATTACATGAAGGTGGTCATGATGATCACCATCACCATCACCATCACCATCACCATCACCATCACCATTCGCATAGCCAGCATCATGAAGCACATCACCATGCTCATGACCATCATGATTTAAATCAAAAAGCTGCATTTCTGCATGTAGTTGCCGATGCAGTAACCTCTGTTCTGGCCATTATTGCCTTATTTGCAGCCAAATACTTCGGCTGGAATTTTCTGGATGCTTTGCTCGGAATTGTGGGCGCATTGCTGGTGGCGAAATGGTCTTGGGGGCTGATGCAGGAAACCGGAAAAACCTTGCTGGACGCCGAAATGGGTCATCCTGTGGTTGAAGAAATACGGGAGGTGATTGCCGGGTTTTCACAGGTTGACATTACCGATCTGCATGTGTGGAAAGTGGGGAAAGGCAAGTTCTCGTGTATTGTCGGTCTGGAAACGACATTGACCGATCTTAATCCTGATCAGGTCAAAGCCGCGCTGGCGATTCATGAGGAAATTGTGCACGCCTCAGTCGAAATTCATCATATTTAAGATTGAGTGGCATCGAGTAGGATTTTGCGCTACCCGATGCATCTGCTTAAGCACCGATATATAGGATCAGGCCACAAAAGGCTGAGGCAAATATCACATACAACACATTGATCTGGAATTTGAATAAGGCAATCAGTGCTGCAAGGGTAATACAGGCTGCTTCATAATTAAACGGGTGGTTAAAGCCCTTTGGCCACAGCACATGATAGCTAAAGAATAAAGCCAGATTTAAAATGACTCCGACCACGGCGGCCGTAATGGCGGTGAGGGGTGCCGTGAATTTCAGTTCATTATGGGTTGATTCAATGACTGGCGCGCCTGCCAGAATAAATACAAATGAAAATAAGAAGGTAAACCATGTGACAATTACGGCGCCGAGCGCACCTGCCAAAAACAGCTGTTCAGCACCCAATACAGCATGATTGTACGCCCCTAGAAAACCCACGAATGCCACCACCATGATCAGAGGGCCGGGAGTACTTTCGCCCAGTGCCAGACCATCAATCATTTGAGTGGGACTTAGCCATGCATAATGATTGACTGCACCCTGATAGACATAGGGCAATACGGCATAAGCACCGCCGAAAGTGAGTAGGGCGGCCTTGGTAAAGAACCATGCCATCTGGGTATAAGTATGGTGCCAACCCAATCCCAAAGTTAAAAGCAACATTGGCACA
Source organism: Acinetobacter sp. 'aerobic (ED)' (assembly GCF_904886855.1). Lineage (NCBI taxonomy): Bacteria > Pseudomonadati > Pseudomonadota > Gammaproteobacteria > Moraxellales > Moraxellaceae > Acinetobacter > Acinetobacter sp. 'aerobic (ED)'. Next base: position 305,849 of record NZ_CAJHGI010000002.1, on the reverse strand, counting down.
CACCAAAGTAATGCTGCAATGAGCAGGATTTTGACGAGATTGCGCCAGCGGAAAATGGCATGCGCTGGTGTCGGGGTATCATCATCAATCAGGGCGGCTCCATAGCTTTTATGGCTGTTTTGATGGGCTGCCTGAGCCGTAAATAAATCCGGTTTTTTCCTGCTGAGCAGATAGCCGGTCAAGGCAGCTGCTAAAACGATCAGGGGAAAAGGAACATTAAACATAAAGATGGCAATAAATGCGGCAGCGGCGATCCCCCACATAAACGGATTTTTAAGTGAGCGACTGCCAATACGATAAGTCGCATGAAACACAATCGCCGTGACTGCAGGTTTAATGCCATAAAATAGTCCTGCAATGATCGGTACATCACCAAACTGTACATAAATCCAGGACAGAGCAATCAGGATAAACAGTGAGGGAAGTACAAACAGAATCCCTGCCACCAGCCCGCCCGCTGTTCGATGCATGAGCCAGCCAATATAGGTGGCCAGCTGTTGTGCCTCGGGACCGGGCAGGAGCATGCAATAATTCAATGCATGTAAGAATCTTTTTTCAGAGATCCAGCGTTTATTTTCGACCAGTTCCTGATGCATCACTGCAATCTGGCCTGCCGGTCCGCCAAAACTGATAAACCCCAGTTTCAGCCAGAACAGCAAGGCTTGCCAAAAGGGTACAGCGGCGATGGGCTGATCGAGCTCATTGATTTGTTTTTGTTGCATGATCATTCTCGAGAAAAATTGGCATAGAGGCCGTCAAAGACATAATTAGAGAGTTCAAGTAACTGATCATCATCCATAATTTTAGTTCTTAAGCCCTGGATCACTTTTTCAATTCCGATTGCTTCGGGTGGTTCCACACCACCAAAATCAAGAAAATGCACAATTTCCGCAATCTGCTTTAAAGCAGACTGTTGATGCAGAGCAAAGCTGTGCAATAAGGTTTCAAACGTGACCCAATGATCGATATGACTAAAGCGGGCGCCATCAAAATCAAATCCCAGGGCAGTGGCTGGACAATCGTTTGGTGTGTCTAACCAGATGAAGGTTGCCTCAGGGTCAATAAAATTCTGGATGAGCCAGGCGGATGCTAAACGATCAATCCATGGGCGTTTTCTGGTGGCCCAAACCTTATTTTGAAAGTCCTGTTTGCTTAGTATTTGAATATCGCCATATAGGGCATGCGGTTCATCGGTTTCACCGCAACGTAAAATGCTCTGTTCAACTGCATTCAGTTCCCGAACCGTTTGCTGCTGTGCTTCGGTTGGGAAATAGTCAATTTCAATTAATGCATCGAGCTGCTTGCGTAGCTTGCGGATCTGTTTTAGCAGTTCTTTTTTATCGGTCTGGTTCAGCGCCTGTCTTAGCTGGCTGAGCTGCTGATAGAGCGCTTCATAGTCTTCTTTCCGGTTAAATAGCTGTACGAGATCCAGATGTTCTGATGCAATGGTTTGAAATAGATAGGCACTGCCATGTTCTGCAATTAGATTTTCGGCAATCGCATCAAACTTTTCTGAATGTTCTACAGGCAGAATATATACCCCATCTCTTAGTGTAGCTGCACCGCAGGCTTTGAGTGATCGCCATACCCGCATCCGTGTTGTGGTGTTCTGGGTGGGGAGAGAGGAAATGAGTAAGGTTATTTTCATGTAATATACTCAACTTATTTGTTAAATATATTACACTTAAATTTTAGTTTATAAATCTAAAAAATTCATATCCTTTTAGGGTTTATATATAAGTTATTTGAATGTTTTATGACAGATTCAAGGCTTTTAAAAATGCCCAAGGAAATATACCTTGGTCATGTCCATCATCAAAACAGATTTGAATGCCGTAACCCTGTGAGTAGATTGCAGAGATGGCGACATGCTCTGGATATTGAATTTCTTGCTGACGTAGGCGTTTGGCTCGACAAAACCCGCAAGGACAACTGGCTCTCAGTTGGGCATGGCTAAAATCCTTTTCTGTGCCATCCTGCCAAGACAGCAATAGGCGTTGCTGCTCGGTATCGACTGTAAGCTGATCAGGTTCAAGCGACATACTGTTTCTCCTGAATCAGCGCCAGCCCGATACGAATCGATTTGCGTACTTCCGGGTCTGGGTCTTCGGCATGCTGCAATAAAATATGCTGGGCGTGTTCTCCACCAATTTCTCCTAAGGCAATCGCCACTTCTTTGCGCAAGTTACTGATGTCATGCTGGAAATTTTCCTGAAGCTTGGCAATCGCAGCTTTGGACTGAAGTAAGCCTAAACTGCGGGCCACCGCAATCCGCACTTGCCAGTAAGCATCATCCAGCTGTTGCAACAGTGGTTGTTCTAGTTCAACGGCTTTAAGTTTGCCAATGCTCAAGGCCGCTTCGACCCGGAGTTGCCATGCTTCGGCAGTCAGGGAGCTGTGTAAGGCCGATAAAATTTCGGATGTTAAAACTTGACTGGCTGCCAAACCGCCTGTGGCGATACGACGGATTTCAGTTTCAACATCAAACTGGGCAATCTGTGCCAGTGCAGACAGTCCTTCCGGTTTTTGCAGCCAGCTTAAGCTGCTGACAGCTTCCTTACGTACCAAAGGATTGGCATGTTGTAGCTGTTGCAAAATATCATCAAACAGCTGCTCAGCACGTAATTCCCTGATGGCCCTTAGTACTGAAGCAAGCACAAAGTCATCTTGATGCTTTAAATAACTTGCCAAATGTCCAGCCGATGCGGAGTGTTTAATTTCACTTAAGCTTTGCGCGGCTGCAACACGCACATTTTCATGTGGATCGCTTAAGGCTTGAGCCAAGGTATTTAAAGACGTCGCATCCTCCCAGCCCTCTAAACGGGTGGCTGCCAACTCACGAACCTTGCTGGCAGGATCATGTAACACTGCGTGCTGTAACCAAGCCAATAATTCTGTTTGTTCCTCATCGGCAATATTCATCAGTGCGACAAAGCGGATATTTTCATCGTCCTGATTCAGTTGAAGGAGATAATCGGCATAATCTGCATCAATATCGGTCAGGATTGGGTAATTTAAACTCATCTTTTATGCTTCCTAAACAGCGGCTTTCTGATTTAAACCGAGTGGATTTAACCGGCTCAGCTCAGTTTGGGTGGCCTGTTTTAATACTTGTATGCAATGTTTTTTTATTTGGGTAAATTCGGTCGAAGTCACCAGATCAACATGTCTTGGGCGAGGGAAATCCAGTTTGATTTCTTCGATAATACGTCCCGGACGATGACTCATGATCAGGACCCGATCCGCCAGAAACAAGGCCTCATCAATATCGTGGGTAATGAACAGCACCGAGGTCTGAATGCTTTGCCAGATTTCAAGTAGCAGTTCCTGCATCTTTAAACGGGTTTGCGCATCCAGCGCGCCAAAGGGTTCATCCATCAGCAAGACACGCGGTTGATTAATCAGCACCCGTGCAATTTCAACCCGCTGTTGCATGCCACCGGATAACTCGGCAGGATATTGATGTTCAAAACCTTTTAAGCCGACCAGTTCAATCATTTGTGCTGCCTGTTCCTGTCTTTGGGCTCTGGAAATGCCTTTCATTTTCAAGCCAAAGCAGACATTGTCCAGTACACTTTTCCAAGGGAACAGGGTGTGCTGCTGGAATACCAGACCGCGATCGGAAGAGGGTTTTTCAATGGTTTTTTGATCGAGTAACATGCTGCCCGAGCTAATCGGTAAATGACCTGCCAGTGCACCCAGTAGCGTTGATTTACCACAACCCGAAGGACCCAGTAAACAGACAAATTCACCTGCCTGAACGTCAAAAGAGACCTGATCCAGTGCCTGAAAGCGTTGTTTATCCTGACCCAGATGCAGGTTGATATTGTTTAAATGAATATGACCGTACTGACGCATGTTATGCCTTCCTTAACTGATACCAAGGGGTAAGTTTTTTACCGAGATAGCGCAGAAAAGCACTGCTGAACATGCCTAATGCGCCAATCAACAGCATGCCGACAATAATGTCTGCGTAGTTTTGCAAGGTGAAGGATTCCCAGGTGAAATAGCCAATGCCAAGCTGACCAGAGATCATTTCAGCCGTGACCAGACAGAACCAGCAGGTACCCATCCCAATTGCGAGACCTGTGGTGATACTCGGTAAGGAACCCGGAATAATCACTTCTCGCAAAATGGCAAACTGACCCGCCCCCAGACTTTTGGCAGAAGCAATCAGACGTTGATCCACGCCTTCAACACCATGAATAGTATTGAGCAGGACTGGAAATAACGCACCTAAAAAGGTAATAAAAATCATCGAGGCTTCTGATGAGGGAAACATCAGAATCGCCAAGGGAATCCATGCAACGGCCGGAATCGGACGCAAGATTTCTAAGGGTGGCATCAACAGGGCCGCCAAGGTTTTGGAATAACCAATCAATAATCCTAAAATGACACCGACCACGGATGCGAGTAAGAAGCCAATCAGCACTCGAGTAATACTGGCTTTGACATGTGCAAGGGCTGTATCCAGTTCGGCAAAAGCAACTAAAGACTGAATCACTTCTCGTGGCGAAGGCACATTGGCAAAATTGATTAGCCCTAAATTCAAATGATGCTGTGAAGCCAGTTGCCAAAATACCAGACTGAACACCAGTGACAAGGCACCTAAGCTGTATGAAATGATACGACTTTTTGAAAATATCAGCACAGGGCGGATTGCCTTAGACTGAATCGGTTGGGTATCCGCTAAACTATTCATATTGTTTTCTCCTGAATCTCAAAATCCCCCTAAGTCCCCCTTTAAAAGGGGGACTTTTCACGAGTCTAAAGACTGACTAAGATTCGTGAGGCTCCTCCCTTTCTAAAGGGAGGTTGGGAGGGATTTGATCACTTCACCAACTTTTGAGCATGATTAAAGTCATAAACTTTGCCGCCATGTGCTTTGGCCCAATTGTTGGCATCTCCACGCAGTAAGAAGGCACTGATCTGACCGTTTTTATCGGTGGCATACCATGCCAGATTCGCCAGTAATTTGATTTTTAAATTACGGTCCTGGTTGTACACCACACGGATGTTTTTACCGCTCTGCTTTAATTTATTTAAATCTGCAAAGGCAGTTTCAGGTGTGGCATAACTACGCACTTGGGCTTCGCCTTTCACCCAAATTTGTGTAACGCGATCAAAACTTTGAATCGGTTTTTGCGTCAGGGCATCTTTGGCAACGAGAGGGGATTGAGCGTAATTTTTGAGTTGTTGCACGTAATTCAGGCCCGCACTTTGAAAGGCTTTTTTAATGTATTGCTCATCAATGAATTGATTGACATTAAGATCAACATCATCACGTCCCAGATATTTCAAGGTGTCAACTGCGGTTTGCGTGGCGCGTTTATATTCAGATTTCCAGGTCAGGTCACGGGTTTGTACGCCGAGAGGTCCATGAAATAAATACACTACTTCGGCAGGGATGCCGGTTTTAGCTGCAATCAGTTCACTGTATTTTTCCGGTTGTTTACGGATTAACTGATCGGCTTCAATGGTCGCGCGTAAATAGGCCTGAATAATTTCCGGATATTGCTGGGCATAGGATTTACTGGCTAAAGAACCATGAAAGGTTGGGGTCTTGGCCTGTGCGCCGTCATAAATTTTGCGGGCAAAACCTTGGTAGGGAAATAATTCTGCAAAAGGGACGAAGTCGGCATGGGCATCAACCTTATTGCTTTTCAGGGCTGGGCCTGCGACTTCAGGCGCTTGAGCAATAATTTTGACATCCTTTTTCGGGTCCCAACCTTGTGCAGCAATGGCACGCAGTAATAGACCATGTGCAGTTGAAGCAAAAGGGACCGAAATGGTTTTGCCTTTGAGTTCCTGAATCGAAGTGATTTCCGAATCCACAGGAACCACAATGCCGTTACCACTTCCCGTGGTACTGCCAGAAAGCACGCTCAGGAAAATACTTTCTTTACCTGTCTTTTTAAACGCGACATTGTTATTCACCGCGGGGAAGTCTGCCATGGCGCCAATATCCAGACGACCAGCCACCATTTCGCTGGTTAATGGTGCTCCAGAAGTAAAATTTTTCCAGACAATATCGTATTTGGCATCTTTGTATTTACCTGTTTTTGGCAAATATTTGGGTAGTAGATTTAACTCGCGAATCAGCAAGCCGCCTGTGGCACAGTTAATGGTGGTATCTTGGGTACCAATGGCGATGCGGATATTTTCTGCATGTGTCGGGCTAAAGATCAGCAATAAACTACTGCTCAGAATCAGGCTTTGGGCCAAGTGGTTAAGTCTCATGTTGTCCCCTCATTTAAGTAAATATGGAATGTTGACCTGAATGGCATCGGTCGGGCAGTCTTTCTCGCATGGCATGCAATACCAACATTCATCAAACTGCATATAAGCTTTGTTACTTTCTGGATGAATCGCCAATAAGTCCATTGGGCAAACATCAACACAGACGGTGCAGCCTTTGTCGGCAATACATTTGTCTTCATCCACCAACACAGGTGCAGCAGTGCGGTGGGCAATTTCTTTAAAAATAAAAGCCATGTGATGTTCCTTATTCGACTGTTTCAGCGACTAATTTTTTATTGATACGTAGCAGGTTGTAGGAGTTGGCTTCATCTTGTTCGATCGGGATCAGATAGGGCTCAACTGCTTTTTTGAAGCTGATCATATTGCCGTGCTGATCCTTTTTAAGATGGGCATGACAGAACCAGTCCTGATCATTTTTTTCAGGGCAATCTGCACGGTAGTGATACAGCCCCCAACGGCTTTCTTCACGGAACAGCGAAGCCCGTGCGGCCATTTCGGCACAGTCACGAATCACAGCGACTTCGGCTGCGCGCATTAGCTCATGGGGATGGCTGGCATTGATCTGGGCGATATCGGTTTTGATTTCTTCAAAGCGTTTCAGCGCAATCTCAATTTTCTGTCGGGTTTTCGGTGGCTGTAAGTAGTCGTTGACCATGCGACGCAACTTGTATTCCACTTGCTCCGGTGATAGCCCTTCTGGACGGTGTAAAGGCGTAAAAATACGGGCTTTTTCAGCTTCAATTTCCTGCGCATTCAATTCTGAACTGGCTTGTGCTACGACATATTCAGCGGCATTGACCCCAGCAAACCAGCCATAGGTAAAGGCACCGAGCATATAGTTATGTGGAACGGCTGCCATATCACCTGCGCTATATAGACCTTTGACCGTGGTCTCGGCTTTTTCATTAACCCATACGCCGGAAGCACTGTGTCCACTACAGAAACCAATTTCTGAAATCTGCATTTCCACCATATCTTGTCGGTAATCAGTGCCACGTCCTTCATGGAAACGTCCACGACTTGGGCGTTCATTGCTATGTAGAATTTCTTCAATGGTTTGAATGGTTTCTTCGGCCAGATGATCCATTTTCAGGAACACTGGGCCATTGCCACTTTGCAGTTCCTGATAAAATTCCCACATCATTTGGCCTGACCAGTAGTCACATTCAATAAAGCGTTCACCTTTGCTGTTGGCGGTATATCCCCCCAAAGGACCGGTCACATAGGCACAGGCAGGGCCGTTGTAATCTTTAATCAATGGATTGATCTGGAAGCATTCCAGATTGGAGAGTTCAGCCCCTGCATGGTAAGCCATGGCATAGCCATCGCCCGCATTGGTCGGGTTCTCATAGGTTCCCATCAGATAGCCAGATGCAGGTAAGCCTAACCGTCCAGCAGCCCCACAACATAAAATCGCAGCCTTGGTCTTGATCACATAGAAATCACCCGTACGACAATCAAAACCGAGTACACCGTTGATGGCGCCCTCAGCATTTTTCAGCAGGCGGGTGGTGACAATACGGTTATTGATCTTGACCTGAGCACGTTTCAGTTGGCGATACAGGACTTTTTTAATGTCATGGCCTTCAGGCATCGGCAGTACATAAGCGCCCATGTGATGGACTTTTTTGACCGCGTATTCACCTGTTTCATCTTTTTCAAATTTCACCCCCCATTGATCCAGTTGCTGAATGGTGGTGAAACTGTGTTTGGCATAGGCATAGACGGTGGCTTGATTGACAATGCCATCATTGGCAATGGTAATTTCCTTGGTATATTGCTCAGGCGTGGCATAGCCTGGAATAACGGCATTATTCAGGCCGTCCATGCCCATTGAAATTGCGCCACTGCGTTTCACATTGGCTTTTTCAATCAGTAAAACTTTCAGGTTGGGGTTGGCTGTTTTGGCTTTGATGGCTGCCATTGGGCCAGCCGTCCCCCCACCGATGACGACAATGTCATAGTCCAGTGTAATCGTATTCATGTTGTGCCTTTTTGAGTGCGTTTTAATTCACACGGTTGCTGATGTCAGGTATGTCTTTTTCGATCTACTCTTAAACGGTATTGGAAGGTCTCTCCTGAGAAGTAGAGATATTCGAAGTCAATTGGGTGTCCAGCATGATCATGAGTCAGTCGTTCCACTCTTAATAGTGGTGCATTGATATCGACGTGCAGAAGCTCACTGAGTTCTTCATCAGCAAGGGTGGCGTCAATGTTTAAATCTGCATGTCCCAAGGCAATCGATAAATCTTCTTCAATCGCTAAAAACACATCACGCGTGGAGAGGTTAATCTCTTGCAAAGCTAAACCAATCGATTCGGGTAAATAGGTCAGTTCAAATGAAACGGGTTTACGATTGAGCAGGCGAATGCGTTTGATTTCCACCACAGTACTGTTCACTGAAACTTTTAATTTCGATGCAATTTGTGGTGTGGCAGGAATAAAGCGAAATTCTTTGACCACGTTAAATACCTCATGTCCCATATTGGTCATAGCTTCTGCAAAGCCTTGTAACTGGGAAATGTTTTGGAAGGTTTTCGGTGCGCTCACGAAAGTACCTTTGCCTTGAATCTTGTAAACCAAGTGTTCGAGCTGAAGTTGATTGAGTGCCTGACGAATGGTGATTCGGCTGACATTAAATAACTCACTCAGTTCTTTTTCAGATGGCAATTGCTGATGAATCTGATAGCTCCCCTCGACGATCTGCTGAAGCAGGGCCTGATAGACTTGATCATACAATGGGCGTTCGCCACTTACTTTATTCACAATCGGTTGGTTCATTGCACTTAAACTTGTTATAACAACTTGGTTGTTAGATTAGCGATTATGCAAAATGAAGAAAAATAACTTATGCAGCAAAAAATATCTGTTTTTGTGCATTGTCTATTGCACAGGATAAAAATAAAGATGCTTTTTATTGTTTTATGAATGGATGATTTCTATTGATATATAAATGAAAATCAATATCTTAAGATATATTGATTTTCATTTGGTTTGCTATTGTCACCAGATTTATAAATGAAAGTGATCGTTTTAGCTTGGTGTATTTTGCGGAAATAAGACCGGTTCTGCAGCTAATTTTTCCGCCAGATATTGAATGAAGACACTGAGTTTCGGTGGCACATGACGGGTAGGTGGATAGAGCAGCCATGCACCACCACTATAATGGGTTTTAAAATGCCAATCAGGTAAAACTTGAACCAAACTCCCTTGTTCTAAGGCATGGCGTGCCACGAAGTAAGGCAAACTGGCAATGCCTAGATGCTGTAAAGCGGCACTGAGACGCACGCCGGTATGATTGGCTGCATAACGACCACGGACTGGCACCGTAATCGATTTCTGTTCCTGCTGGAATTTCCACTTCGAATCATTGGGCTGTTCACCCAAATAAATACATTGATGCTGCTTTAAATCATGTGGATGTTGCGGTGTGCCATGTCGCTGTAAATATTCTGGCGTAGCACAAATTAAATGATCAATATCAATCAGTTTTCGTCCCATCAAGCCACCTGGCGGCTGTTCGGTAATACGAATCGCCAGATCGACACCATCATCAATCAAGTCAATGTAACGGTCTTCCAATAACAGTTGAATATCAATTTTTGGATACAGTGCCAAGAATTCGGGTAAATGAGGATGCAGCATAAAATGCCCAACAGCTTTGGGCACACTGATCCGAATTACGCCTTGTGGTTCAATATGAAACTGTCCCGAGCTTTCCATTACCGCTTGTGCCGCATTGACCATGTCGACACAGCGCTCATAGACCTGTTGACCACTTTCACTTAAGCGCAGTTTACGTGTGGTGCGATGCAATAAGCGTGTACCTAAGGCCCGTTCTAAACGGGCAATCGCGCGGCTCACGGCCGAAGGGGTAGAACCGAGCTGTCGTGCCGTTTCAGAAAAGCTTTCCGTTTCGACAACTTTGACAAAGGTTGCCATTTCATTTAACAGAACCAGACTTTGATTTGTGCTCATGAAGCAAAAGTTATTTGGATTTTGATTGGATTATCGCGCTTTAAAAATCGCAATACAATCTTTTTCCTGTAGTCATGATGGAGATAAATCAAATGTGGCAGTTGTATGGTCATGAGTTTCTGGCCTTGGCATTGATCCATTTTATGGCAGTCGTTTTACCGGGTCCTGATTTTATTATTACAGTACGGCAGAGTGTGCGATATGGCTATTTAATTGGCTGTATCACTGCGATCGGCATTGGTGTCGGCATTTCGGTACATGTGTTTTATACCTTGGTGGGGGTTGGCGTGCTGATCCAGCAAAGTGTCTGGTTAATGTCGGTATTACGCATAGCTGGGGCGGCTTATTTGATTTATTTGGGCTGGCAATGTTTACGTAGTCAACCGAATGCCAATCTGGATATTTTGGCAGGGGAAGCGCTGGGCAAACCGAGCTTGATCCAAGCCTTTAATATGGGCTTTTTGACCAACGCGTTAAATCCGAAAGCGACCGTGTTTTTTCTGGCGATTTTTACCACCATTGTGAATCCTGCAACACCGCTAAAGGTTCAAATCGGTTATGGCATCTGGATGTGTCTGGTGAATGCATCATGGTTTATCTTGGTCAGTATCATGTTTGCACAACCGATTGTACGGAAACGCTTTTTAGAGTTTGGCGTATATTTCGAGCGGGTGATGGGGGTTATCTTGAGTGCAGTGGCAATACGATTGATCTGGAGCGTTGCCTTTGCCTGAATAGAAAAAAGACTGCACTGAGGCAGTCTTTTTTATTGCAGAGCGTTTAAGTACTGCGTTTGTTTCTGCTCAGTTGATGTAATACAGACACCAGCAAATCAATTTCTTCCGTGGTGTTGTAAAACGCCAAAGATGGGCGCACCGTCTGTTCTACTCCAAAACGACGCAAGATCGGCTGAGCACAATGGTGTCCTGAACGCACTGCAATACCATGTTGATTCAGTGCTTTACCCACTTGCTCGGTTGAATAACCTGCAAGGGTAAAGGACATGACACTGGCTTTGTTTTTCGCCGTGCCAATCGGTCTCAAACCTGCAACGCTGCTTAATGCATGCTGGCCATATTCGAGCAAGTCATGTTCATAACGGGCAATATTATGAATGCCAAGGCGTTCCACATATTCCAGTGCTGCACCTAAACCCACGGCATCGGCAATATTACCCGTGCCTGCTTCAAACTTGTTTGGGGCAGGTTGATAAACCACTTGTTCAAAGCTCACATCCTGAATCATATTGCCGCCACCTTCCCACACTGGCATGGTTTCCAGGATTTCAGGTTTGGCATAGACTGCGCCAATACCTGTCGGCCCAAAAACTTTATGCCCTGAGAATACAAAGAAGTCGGCATCAATCGCCTGCACATCGGTTGGCATATGCGAAACCGATTGAGCCCCATCGACCAAGACCCGTACACCTTTGGCATGCGCGATTTTGATCACCTCGGCGACAGGAGTGACCGTACCTAAGGCATTGGACACCTGGGTAATCGAGATCAGTTTGGTCCGTTCATTAATCAGTTTTGGCAGTTCTTCCAGAATGATTTGACCGGTATCATCCACTGGAATGACACGAAGTTTGGCACCGACTTTTTTGCTCAGTTGGAACCACGGTACGATGTTGGCGTGATGCTCCAGATGCGACACGATGATTTCATCACCTTCACCAATATTTTGTTCACCCCACGTTTTGGCAATCAGGTTAATACCTTCAGTGGTACCACGTACAAAAATGATTTCCTTGGATGATTTTGCTCCAATGAAACGGGCCACCACATTACGCGCATGTTCATAGGCATCGGTTGCACGTGCTGCCAGTTCATGTGCAGCACGATGAATATTGGAATTTTCATGCTGATAAAAATAGGCAATACGATCAATCACGCTTTGTGGTTTCTGTGTGGTCGCTGCATTATCAAACCAGACCAGAGGACGGCCATTGACGCGTTCTTGCAGAATGGGGAAGTCACGACGGATCGCTTGAATATCCAAAGGTTGAGCTGCATTGGCTATAAACTGTGGTTGTGAAGGCTGGTAATTGCCATAACCCGTATTGCTTTGTGGCAAATCAAGAAAGTAGAAACCTGATGAGGCATTATTTTTTGCTTGAGTTGAAGTTTGAGAATCTTGCTGCAACACGCTTTTTAGTGCATCGCCATGTGGTAATTGAAATGATTGAGCAGTCGCAAAACTGGCAGCATCAAATTCAGAACTTGAAGTGTTGGGTGCTGCAAAATCATTTAAAAAATAAAATGGTGATGCCTCACTTGCTGATGGGCGAGAAGGTTCAACCAAAGGCACATTCGGTGGGCTATGAATCGCTTGTGGAAAATTTGGTTCAATTGGTGGGCGAGGTAAGTTCGCCCCACCGACCACGGGTGCAGAAGCAATCGCACGACGTTCAGGATAATCGGGATAGTTTGGAATATGCTCAGGATATTCAGGATTCAAACTTTTTTCATAGGCAATATTGGGCGCACGTCCACTTAACGCTGCTAAAGGTTCAGCAGGCTGAGGTTGATGTGGCGGTGTACCGACATTGGGCAAGTCCAAATTCAAACCAGAAGGGTGACCACTGCCTGAGCTTGGCAGCGCAGCAAAAAATTCAGAGGCGAGTCTTGAAAGTGTTGCTTCATCTGGGAAGTTGGACGGTGGACTAACACCGACCACTTCAGAACCCGTTGGACCACCTTGCCCAGTAGCTGTAGAAGATAGCTTACTTGTAGTTAACTGGGTAGTCATGATATTTGTCCACCTCCACATCTTCGAGTACAGCCAACGCATCCTCAGTCAATACTGCCAATGAGCAGTACAGTGAGATCAGATAAGACGCAATTGCATTGCGGTTGATGCCCATAAAGCGTACGGAAAGACCGGGTGACTGCTCGCCTGCCAAGCCCGGTTGGAACAAGCCCACCACACCTTGACGTTTTTCACCTACACGGAGGAGCAGGATTTTGGTTTTACCATCTTCGACTGGAATCTTGTTGGATGGAATCAATGGCACACCACGCCATGTGATGAACTGAGAGCCGAATAAACTGACGGTTGGTGGTGGCACGCCACGACGGGTACATTCACGGCCGAATGCAGCAATCGCATCTGGATGTGCCAAGAAGAAACCGGGTTCTTTCCAGACTTTACGCAGTAAATCATCAAAGTCATCTGGTGTTGGCGGGCCATTTAAAGTTGAGATACGCTGTTCATCTGCAACGCTGGCCAATAAACCATATTCGGGATTATTGATCAGCTCGCTTTCTTGGCGTTCTTTAATGGTTTCAATGGTTAAGCGTAATTGTTCTTTAATTTGATCGTGCGGGCTGCTGTAAAGATCGGCAACTCGGGTATGAATATCCAAGACGGTAGACACACCATTTAAGAAATATTCACGTGGTTGCGCATCATAATCAACAAAGGTTTGCGGCAATGTGGCTTCATCACGTTGCGTACATGCCACTTGGATGTCATCGGTATTGCTGACACGGTTAACACGATAAATACCTGCTTCAACAGGAATCCATTGTAATAAATGTGTGAGCCAGCGCGGGGTAATGGTCGAAAGTTGTGGAACGGTCTTGGTGGCGTTGGCAAGCTGTCTGGCTGCATGATCGCCAAGTGCAAGTTGGGCTTTGTCGGTGGTTTTTGCCATGAATCAATTTTCCTGTTGTTTTTTGGCTTTGTTAATAAAAAGAGTTGGACTTATTACAATGTGGTTTAATCATTTATTGAATTAGACTAGAGCTGATTTATTATTTTTAAAAATATTAATATGAGATAAATAATGCTGAATTATTCTATGCGTCATAAGAATATATTTATAAAAAATAAATATAAAATACGAATATAGACGTTTTAATTTAAATAACGATCTGCTCCATTTAATTAAACTTTACTGTTATGCAAGGACTCGCTGGGGGATTGTAAAATCTGGCTACCTGCTGCAACGCTATGGGTGAGCCAGACATTGCCGCCAATAATGGAGCCTTTACCAATGGTGATGCAGCCTAAAATGGTTGCACCTGCATAAATCACCACGTGGTCTTCAACAACCGGATGACGGGCATAATCTTTTTTCAGTGCGCCATCTTCATTGACTTCGAAGCGTTTTGCGCCCAGCGTGACCGCCTGATAGATGCGGACATATTCACCAATCACCGAGGTTTCGCCAATCACCACGCCGGTACCATGATCGATAAAGAATCCTTTCCCGATTTGCGCTCCAGGATGAATATCAATCCCGGTGGCTGAATGAGCCAGTTCAGAAATGATCCGTGAGAGCAGCGGTACACTGTGATAGAGCTGATGGGCGACACGATGATGAATAATCGCTAAAATCCCGGGATAGCAGAGCAGTACTTCATCGACGCTATGTGCTGCAGGATCGCCTTCATAGGCTGCACAGACATCGGCATCCAGTAGACGACGGATGTCCGGCAGGGTGTTGGCAAAGTCCTGCACGATGGTCTGTGCCAAAGCGACCTGCTGTTCATATAGCAGCCTGTCGTTATTCGAAATGGGAACCGGTTTCACCCGACTTTTGGCTTCATAATTTAAAGCCAGTTTGACCTGTGCAAACAGGGCATTCAAAACCCGGTCAAGCGTATAGGCAATATAATAATCTTCTGTTTCCTGACGCAGCTCACTGGGTCCAAGCCGCATTGGAAATAGAATGCCGCACAGATCATCCAGTATTGATTTAAGCGCCTCTTTGGATGGAAGTTCGCGTCCACCAAATTCCTTGATACGGTGTTGCCGCTCCCGCCATTCGTGTCGTGCTTGTTGTAAGCCTTCGACCACCGGCTGTATTTTCCATTGGCTCACGAGAGTTCCTTGCAAAATGAGGGGTTAAAAAACATCAAGCTTCAAAGGTCATATCAATCTTGTAGCCACGGTAATTGATGAATACGCCAGCCATTGCTCTGATTTCGTTGTTGCTGTTCGTTCAGATCGCCTTCAAAGCCTTCTAGCACGTTATAGACTTGGGCAAACCCGGCACTAAAGGCCGCAGTCGCTGCCAAAGCCGAGCGTTTACCACTACGGCAGAGTAAGAGAATGGTTTTGTCTTTGCCGACCTTGCTATCCAGTTCTTTCAGGAAACGTGGATTTCGGTTGAATGAGGTACCGGTTGCCCATGCCACATGGACACTTTCAGGCACATAACCGACAAATTTACGTTCTTCATTGGTGCGGACATCCACTAAGATGGCATGACCTTGTTGAACCAGAAACCATGCTTCAGCAGGCGGAATACTGCCGGTAAAATCAAGCTCATTGTCTTCTGCATATTGTTGTGCGCGTTGCAGGATATCTTGTGGGTCGTGTGAAGAACCGTCTGAAGTGAAGTTGGATTCTGCAGCTTGAGCAGAATCAAATTGAGCATTCATTGTTATAACCTTTATATACATCAGCGGGATGATGTTTTTATCTTAGGACTGTTTTTATATTCAGGAAAATAATCAAAATTTATTTATATATCTATTTTTGATAAATAATGGGTATTTATTAACTTATTCAGAATATGGTTTAAAATGGTTTTTTTAATAAATATATTTATTGGATTTAAAGATGAAATTATCAGGAATAAATATTTTACTTTTCCATTAAGTTGTATCATTAATATTAAAAAAGGGGAGTTTGGAAAATTAAATGCAAGAGCACTGAAAAATATCGCTATTGATGATAAAAACAGCATAAATTGTCTAAGACTTATTCTTATCTCATAAAGGAATAAGCAACTCACTTTTTCTTATTTTTAATCATAAGGCATGCCGCATACCATACGCCTATATTGTTGAAAGATCATCTAATTATGGGCATCAAGAACACCAAGCCGCTAATTGTTACAGCGATCGTCCTTGTGGCGATTGTTGCTTTTATTGTCTATCAAAATCAAAAAGATGCTGCGCCTGTTCAGTCTAAAAACAACAAGGCAGTGGTGATTGCCTATCAGACAGGTGTTGACCCAACCAAGGTTGCACAGGCCAATGGTGATTATGAACGTGACAGTAAGCAAGCCATTCAATGGCGTAAGTTTGATGCAGGTTCAGATGTGGTCAATGCATTGGCTTCGGGTGATGTGGTGATCGGCAATATCGGTTCCAGTCCGCTGGCCGCTGCAGCAAGCCGTGATTTACCGATTGAGGTCTTTTTGGTGACGGCGAAATTAGGTGGCTCAGAAGCATTGGTGGTGAGTAACAAATCCGGCATCAAAAACCCGCAAGACTTGATTGGCAAAACCATTGCCGTGCCGTTTGTTTCAACCACACATTACAGCTTGTTGTCAGCACTCAAGCATTGGAATATTGCCGATAACCAGGTCAAGATCATTAATTTACGTCCACCTGAAATCACGGCTGCTTGGGAGCGTGGTGATATTGATGCCACTTATGTCTGGGAACCTGCATTAAGCAAAGTCAAAGCCAGTGGTCATGTCTTGACCGATTCGAAACAGGTCGGCGAGTGGGGTGCACCAACTTATGATTTATGGGTAGTACGTAAAGATTTTGCTGAAAAAAATCCAGAATTCTTAAAAGCCTTTGTGCAAACCAGCTTGAAACAAGTTGAAGCGTATCAGCAAGATCCGAAAGCATTTGAACAAAATACCGATAATATCCAGAAAATTGCTCAGCTGACAGGCTCTGATGTGAAAGATATTCCTCTACTGTTATCCGGCAATATTTATCTGAATGGCCAGCAACAGCACGCGACTTTAGCGGGTGAGTTTGCCAAAAATATTTTTGATACCGCAACATTCCTAAAAAGCCAAGGCAAGGTGGATCAAGTCAAACCTGATTATCAAGCGAATGTCACCACCCAATTCTTACAGCCATAGGAGATCGAAATGAGCGTATTAGCTGCCGAGTATCTTCATTTAACCTTTCCCAAACAGACCGTGCCTGTTCTTCAAGATATCAATCTTAAGATTGAGGAAGGCACCTTGACTGTGGTTTTGGGCGAGTCTGGCTGTGGTAAAACAACATTGCTGAATATCTTGGCGGGCTTTCAACAGCCAAGTTCAGGCCAGATTACACTGGATCATGAAGTGGTGACTGCACCCGATGCACGTCGTGCGGTGGTATTTCAGGATCATGCATTGTTACCTTGGTTAAATGTCTCTGAAAATATCGGTTTTGCTTTACAGCTCAAAGGCTTGAAAGCGCAAGAAATTCAACAGCAAGTCGATGCAATCCTGAAAATTGTGGGTTTAAGTCACGTGGCTCAAGCCAATATCTGGGAACTGTCTGGTGGCATGAAACAACGTGTCGGTATCGCACGTGCCTTGATCAGCCATGCGGCATTCATTTTGCTGGATGAGCCTTTTGCTGCGCTGGATGCCTTTACCCGTGAAACCATGCAGCAGTTGGTACTGGATTTATGGATTGAACAAAATAAATCGTTCTTTCTGATTACACATGACATTGAGGAGGCGCTTTTGCTGAGCAATCAGCTGGTGTTGATGACGGCGCGTCCTGGAAAAATCGTCGAGACTTTAAAACTGGATTTTGCCGATCGTTATCAGCAGGGTGAATCGATCCGTGCGATTAAGTCCGATCCACAATTTATCCAGTTACGTGAGCAACTGTTTGAACGCTTACGCGTACAGAAGCAGGCAGGACATGAGGTGGCTGTATGACGGGTCAAGCAAAAAACACCGCTTATGAGCTGAGCAAGGCAGAACAACTGCAAGCGACCAACAATGCACAGCCGGATTCAATCTTGAGTTCAATTGGGGCTTTTGTTGCTCGTCATCGCAGTTTGGTACTCAGTCTTTCCAGTGTACTGAGCGTATTGGTGATCTGGTATCTGATCACGGCATTAAAAATTGTCCCAAGCCTGTTTTTACCAAGTCCGCAAGCGGTATGGCAGAAGTTCCTTGAAGTCAGCCAGCAAGGCTTTATGAAAGCCACCTTATGGCAGCATCTGGCCGCGAGTATTTCTCGGGTCTTATTGGCCTTGGTTGCCGCGATTGCGATTGGTGTGCCTTTAGGTTTATGGATGGGACTGAATAAATGGGTGCGTGCAGTGCTTGATCCATTGGTTGAGTTATTGCGTCCGATTCCACCTTTGGCTTATTTGCCACTCTTGGTGATCTGGTTCGGGATTGGTGAAACCACCAAAGTACTTTTGATTTTCTTTTCGATCCTTGCGCCTGTGATTATCAGCAGTACCCATGGCGTATTGAGCCATCAGCTCAATCGTGAGCGTGCAGCTTTATCTTTAGGAGCGAGCCAGTCGCAAGTATTCTGGCATGTGATTCTGCCGACGGCATTACCGCATATTTTAACGGGTGTCCGTATTGGTTTGGGTGTAGGCTGGTCAACCTTGGTGGCTTCGGAATTAGTTGCAGCAGATCGGGGCATTGGTTTTATGGTGCAGTCGGCGGCACAATTCCTGATTACCGATACCGTGGTTCTCGGCATTATTGTCATTGCGATTGTCGCAGTAAGTTTTGAATTGTTTTTGCGTTGGTTACAGAAGCAATTATCTCCTTGGTATGGCCAACAGTTATAAGTGTGAGTAGTAGAAGATGACGTTAAATATTGAAATTATTAAACCAACAATCGGTGCCATTATTCACGATGTTGATTTAAACACGGCTGATGAAAATACTACACAACAAATTCAACAGGCTTTGCTGGATCATCATGTGATCTTCTTTCGCAACCAGCAGCTTGCCCCTCAGGCACAAGCTGAATTGGCGCGTGGTTTTGGTTCTTTGCATATTCATCCGATCTATCCATCGGTAGACAATGTTCCTGAAATCATTGTGCTCGATAGCTGGAAACAGGATTTGCGTGACAATGAACTCTGGCACACTGATGTGACTTTTAGCCAGAAACCGCCATTGGGCTGTGTATTGCAAGCCATCAAGATTCCACCTGTAGGCGGTGATACCCTGTGGTCGAGCGGCGCGGCGGCATTTGCTGCCTTGGATCAAGACTTGCAGCAAAAGTTAAAAGGTTTAACCGCAACCCATGACATCCGTCAGTCTTTCCCGATTGAACGTTTTGCGCATAATGATGTTGAACGTCAAAAACTGGAAGAAACCTTTAAGCGTAATCCTCCTGTTGTTCATCCTGTGGTGAGAACGCATCCGGTCACGGGGCAACCGATTTTGTTTGTGAGTGAAGGTTTTACTACCCGTATCAATGAGTTGGATGAAACTGAAAGCACTGAATTGCTACAGTATTTATTTGCGCATGCCACCAATGAGCAGTTCCATTTGCGTTGGCAGTGGCAGGCAGGCGATGTGGCGATTTGGGATAATCGTTGTACACAGCATAAGGCTTTATTTGATTATGGTGATGCGCATCGGATTATGCATCGTGCCACGATTAACGGTGATGTACCATTTTATCAGGCAGCGAGTTAAGGTTTGATTTAGATGAGAAAGCTTGGGTAAAATCCTGAGCTTTTTTATTCTTGGGGCTGAGGTTATTTCCAGTATTTGATACTCGGTAATCTCATCCACAACCTGCGTGGTTTTTATAAAGTATAGTTTCTGCGAAAGATTTAAAAAGATTACAAGAAGTGGACAGGTTTTGTGGATGAGGATGCTTTTGGTTACTTTGGGCGAAACCAAAGTAACTCCAGTTGAAGGCTTATCCTTAAATTGGATGAGAGCACGGCACGACTCCGTTAAAGCCTATCCTTCAATAAATAACGGTCTTTAGTGGCTGATTTCACAGGTCTGCTTGTAAACCGAAGGCGCTTGTCCGGTCCAGCGTTTAAAGGCACGTCGGAATTCACGTAATTCGCTAAAACCCAGTTGCAGGCTAATCTCACTCATCGACAGGTTCTGTTCAATAAGTTGCTTGGCCTTGCGTTCCAGTACATTTTGCCGGATTTGTTGAAAACTCAAGCCCTCTGCTAATAATTGCCGTCGTAAATGGCGTTCGCTGATCCGTAAATGTTCGGCAGCGTGTTGCATCTCAAAACGCTCAGGTAAATGCTGTTCAATCAAATGATCAAGTAAATGCACATAGCCAACCTGATTGAGTCGGTCGATTTCTTTTAGGGCTTGTTCGCAGATCTGGATGGCAGTTGCATAGTTAGCGGGGCTGTAATTTTTTAAGCTGCGTTGCAACAGGCGGTGACTAAAACGCATGACATTTTTATCACGGTTAAACTGGATGGGGCAGCCAAACAGATCGTGATATTGTTGTTGATAGTCGCTTGGGAAATAGCTGAGTTCAAGGCTGATGACATCCTCATGATCGCCCAGCATCGCGTTTAAACAGGTGATGATACTGCTAAATAATTCATCATAGAAAAAGGCTTTGAGTGCATTACAGGAGTAGGATTCAGTGACTTCCAATTCACAAAGATCAGCGTGGATAGAAAAGTCGATATTCAAGACACTGCCAGAAATCCGATGGTAGCGCAGTGCAATGTCCAAAGCATCTGCCACGGTTTTACAGGACTGCATGGCAAAGCCCAAAATTCCCATCGAAATCAGACCTTCACTACTGCCAAGTTTTAAACCGAGGTCGGGTTGCTGATAGGCTGCAATGGCTTGCCGAACCACATCACAAAGCTGGGTGAAACGAACTACCCCTTGGGTTTGCTGTATTTGTACAGCGTCTAAACCTGAATTCTCAAACCATGCAGCATAATCCCACTGTTGCTGCTCTGCATAATGGATCAGGCTCGCCAGAATGGTGGGTAGAATAAACTGTTGTTGCTCATTTTTATCGCTGCTGTGTATAGGCATAAGTCCGTTTAGCCCCCCAAAGAAAAGTGTCTTTAACCCTGTTGGGTATCGCATAATTTTGATTAACTTTCAACATGCTTTAAGACAGTTAGAAAAAGAATCGAAAGGAAGTTGTAATGTATCAGGTGGGTTGGGACAAGCAGAAAATCAAAATCACAGCCAAAGGCTATGCCATGTTTGGTTATGGACAATGGTCACATCGGGCCTATGAGCAGCGCACAGCTTTATTTGCCAGAAGTGTCAGTATTGTCGATCAACAACGTAACCGATTAGTCATCTGTTGTTTGGACGTAGGTTGTATTACCCATGCCATACGCAGCCAAACGGTAGCGCGACTCACGCAAATCCTAGGCTCACAATTTGATGAAAATCAACTGCTTCTCATGGCAACTCATACCCATTCTGGTCCTGGCGGTTGTGGCTATGAAGCTTTATACAATATGCCGACCCCTGGTTTTGTACCTGAACATTTAAACGCAATAGTAGAGGCGATTGTACAGAGTATTCAAAATGCAATTGCATCTGAACAAGATACCGAGATTTTTTTAGCGACTCAGCATTTCCCGGAACAGACAGCTGTGGCATGGAATCGTTCAATCAAAGCCTATAATCGTAATCCAGAAGTTCAGTCACGGACCGAAGCTGAAACGCATTTGGCCTTGAATCGTGAAATGCAGTTGATTGGTTTCTATCGGGAACAAAAACTACAGTCCTTTATTTCCTTATTTGGAGTCCATGCAACCTGTTTGGGAAATTCTTTAAAGGCCTATGATGGCGATAATAAAGGTTATGCAGCCGCATTTTCCGAGCAGGCTTTAACTGAGCAAGGGATTCAAAATCCAGTCACGATTTTTGCTCAGGCAACTGCAGGGGATGTATCACCGCATTTTCATGGCAAAGACCAACTCAAGATTCGCAAAAAGATCAAAGGCGAGCAGGAATATCAGTACGCGCAACAAAATGGTCGTTATCAAAGTGAACTGGCTCTGAATGGCTTACAGCAGAATATCCCTAAAAATTTGCAAAAAGTTGAAGGCAAGATCGATGCTGTTTTGTCCTATGTCGATCTGAGTAATATTGAAATTCCAGATGAGTTCGCAGCGGGGCAAAAGCATGCCAAGACCAGTCAGCCTTGTCACGGTACCGCATTTTTTGCAGGTACGCCTGTCGATGGCTTAGGGGCGCCCAAACCCTTAATTATGGGGATGCAGTTTTTAGCCGATCAATTTCGCAAACAGAAAACCAGGTATTCCAATGCAGCTGATTTTGTAGCGTATCAGCAACTGTATGCCTCTCAAGGGCCGAAACAGATTGTACTGGAAGCGGGTGCCAAAAAGATTTTAGGTCAACCGATTGGTTTTCCGCCCGGTATTCTTGATCCGTTGATAGCAGAAATGAATCGACAAGTGAAAGCTGGGGCGATTCAGCACAGCCCTTTAGTTCCAAGTGTAGTTCCCTTACAGATCGTGCGATTAGGTCAATTGGCTTTGATTTGTTGTCCAGGAGAATTTACCACCATCGCAGGACAGCGTGTGGTTGATACGGTTAAACAGACGCTTGCCGCACAGGCTTCAATTGAAAGCGTCTGGTTAGCATCCTACTGCAATGATTATATGGGCTATGTCACCACCTATGAAGAATACCAAACGCAAGCCTATGAAGGGGGACACACCTTATTTGGTCAATGGACACTGGCTGCCTGTCAGAGCAAATTCAAAGCATTAGCAGAACAATTAGGATTAGAAAAAAACAAACGTCATTACGATGAAATGACAAGACCACAATCGATTCCAGCACAGGAACTCGCAAAACGCAGCAATCATGGCAATGTAAAAACTGCCGTTAGCCAGGGAGAGGCAGTATGAGTAATCTAAAACAAGGCATCTGGTCAAACTGGTCCGGTTTTCAACAATCCGAACCGCAACAGGTTTTGCACCCTGCCAATATTCAAGAACTACAGAGCATCGTTGCTCAGCAACAAAAAATACGGGTAGTGGGTGCAGGACATTCTTTTACGCCGTTGGTGTGTACTGATGCCACCTTATTGTCTTTGGATCAGATTGCAGGCATTGCATCGACGGATCTTGAACGATGCCAGAGTAGTATTTATGCGGGGACCCGTTTATATGATCTAGATCAGCACCTCCAGCAGCAATCGATTAATCAGGCCTTGATGAATCAGGGTGATATTGATCAGCAAAGTCTTGCGGGAGCTGTCTCTACGGGCACACATGGCACAGGTGCAGATTTACATTGTATTTCGGCCTATGTTGAAGCTTTTGAGTTATTGACGGCTTCTGGTGAAATCCTGCAATGTAGCCGCACAGAGCATCCTGAAATCTTTGCCGCAGGACGAGTGTCTTTGGGGAGTTTGGGCATCCTGACTCAGATTACCATGCAGAATCGCCCGCGCTATAAACTGAAAGAGCATATTCAATTGTGTCCGGTAGAAGACATGATGCAGCATATTCAGCAATGGAAGCAGCAGCATCGGCATATCGAATGTTTTGTGTTTTCCCATGAAAAGCAGTTGATGCTAAAAACCTTGAATGAGACCGATGAAGCGGTTTTGCCGCGTAAGGAAAATTTCCCGTCTGACGATACGCTACTGACCCTTTGTTCCGAGTTAACCAGAAGCTTTCCTGCACTGAATCCGTATTTACAGAAGCTATTAGGTATTTTTGTTAAACCGACCACCTATGTGGATTGGTCGAGTAAAATCTTTCCAACGCCGCGTAATACCAAGTTCAATGAAATGGAGTATCAGATTCCTGTTGATCGCGGAATTGAATGTCTGGATGAAATACTGCATGCCTTAAGAAAATATAAAGTGGCTACCTTTTTTCCACTCGAATTTCGCGTTGTGAAAGGGGATGATATCTGGCTCAGTCCCTTTTATCAGCAAGATTCCATTTCAATTTCAGTGCATCAATATCACAAACAAGACCCGAAGTTGATTTTTGAGGTGGTTGAGCCGATTTTGCAGAAATATCGGGGTCGTCCGCATTGGGGGAAAATGCATACCCTGACAGCGGCTCAATTACGGACTTTATATCCAAAGTGGAATGATTTTATGGCGTTGCGTCAGCAGCTTGACCCGGAAGCCAAGTTTTTAAATCCCTATCTGGAAAAGCTGTTTTTAGGTTAAATCGAATGTTTATGAGTTGAAAGTGCTTAACGGCGTTATATCGGGCTTGCATCCAATTAAGGGTTAAGCTTTTAGCTGAAGTTACCTTGTTTTCACCCTGAGCAGCGTTTCAAGCCTCGTAAGATGTATTTTTCTTGCGCTTTGCCAAAGCTTTAGCCGCTTTGGCTTGCTCAGGTTGTAGATGACTTTTTCGCGTATCAAATTACATGTAAATTTTCTTGGATTGAAAAAGGTATAGCCATGTTGGATCATTATTTTAAACAACTCAATCTGGACCTGAAAAAACAGGGGATTGCGACTCCACAACTGATTGTCGATGAAGCCGCGTTAAAACAAAATATCCAGCATGTTCAGATTCGCCTTGCTCACGCCAAACATTTAAAAGCACGCCTGGTGGTGAAATCATTAGCCAGTCTGGATTTACTCAAGTTGTTATCTGCCCAGATCAACACCCAGCGTTTTATGGTATTTCATCAACCGCATATTATTTCGATATTAGAAAATTTTGCCGAAGCCGATATTTTGTTGGGCAAACCGATGCCGGCTCAAGCGGTAGACCATTTTTTTCAACAACATGCAGCATGGTCGAATGCCAATATCCAGTGGCTGGTGGATACTCAGCAACGTGTGCAGCAATATCTTGAGATTGCCCAGACCTATTCGCGCTGTCTAAAGCTGAATATCGAGATTGATGTCGGTTTACATCGTGGCGGAGTTCAGTCGACCCAACAACTGATCGAAATATTAAAGCTGATTGAGCGAAATCCACAGTATTTAAAACTTTCTGGCTTGATGGGCTATGATGCGCATGTCACCAAAATCCCTGCCATCATTAAAAAACCTGAACTGGCTTATCATAGCTCCCAACAGACTTATGCGCATTATCAACAGCTGATTCAAAAACAGTTCCCAACCTTGTGGAATGAGGCGTTGTGTTTTAATGGCGGTGGCAGTCCAACCTTTAGTTTGCATACCAATGCAAGTGTCTGCAATGACTTGTCTTTTGGTTCCATGTTGTTAAAACCGAGTGATTTTGAGAGTGATTTTTTACAGGCATTGCAACCTGCATTATGGATCGCTGCACCTGTGCTCAAGGTATTGCCATTTACCCAACTGCCTTCAATGTCGTTACTGGATAAATTGCCGCATAAATGCAAGGCGCTGTTTATTTATGGCGGCTACTGGCTGGCTGATTATGTTTATCCTGATCAGTGTCATACCCATGCCTTGTATGGGCGCAGTAGTAATCAGGAGCTGGTCAATGTACCGAAGAATTGTGATATTCAGGTCGATGATTTTGTGTTTTTAAGACCCACACAGAGTGAGGCAATTATTCCTCAATTTTCCGAGTTAAAACTGTATCGCACACATGCTTTTGAGACATGGCAAACTTTTAGTGAGTGACGATGAGTAACCAAGCTTTGCTCATTAATATTCGAGCTAAAAGCTTGTCGTGTACTCGGAGCTTTAAAACAAATCGGCCAAATGACAGCTTTTTGCTTCAGTCAGGTTTTCAATAGAATCGACCAATAGAATATTGATATCTTTTTCACTTTTATACGCCGCGATCACTTCTGCATAAATCGGCTGTTTTAGTTTGGTGGCGTTTGAGAGAAAATCTGATACCGCCTTTTGCTTAGACCAGTCGGCATCTTTTAACACATATTCATTCTGCGCAATATCGCATCGCGTTAACATGGCTTTATTATCCTGAATAGTTAAGGTGCCCATAAAAATATCCATACTTTCTTTAGGATCTGGTGAATTGGCAAAAGTGGTAAAAGGAAAAACCAAGCCAGATATACATATTGCAAAGACAAGAGCGATTTTTTTCATTGGATTTTCCTGAAGATGACATTCATTATTAAAGTAATACTTTGAGATTTTAATCTCATAGGTGGATTGAATGCCAGAAAATAGCCAAGTAGGCGCAGGAATTAAACTGGATCATGCGCCTACTTGGCTGATAAGACTGAATGACTAAAAGCGATAACCCATCTTCAAACCATAGCCAATGGCGCTGTTATCTTTAAAATCGGCTTGTTCAGCAACCGGTTTGATTCCCGGTACAGGAATGTAATAGGTACCGTCTTCGGCCACCACATCGCCTAACCAGAAGTATTTAACGCCTGCGGCGATAAAGTAGTTCGGGGCAGGATTAAACTGGGCACCTAAGCCAATCCCCCAAGATCCTTTGGTGGGGTTCAAGGTGGAGGCCGGATCGCCGGTACCCGAGTCCCAACTGACTTCTGTGGAGGCACTCCATTTTTCAGTAAATTGATGTCCAAGTCCGAGATTGACCGTCCATTGATCTTTTTGGTAGCTATCCAGATCAAAACCACCGCTATAGCTGCCTTCGCTGATCAAGTCAGTCAGGTATTCGGTGACTGCGCCAAACTGGGTCGGGCGGATGTGAAAATCTTTCCAGTTGACCCAACGTAGATTGCTATAGAGTAGTGTGTCTTTATACACACCCGTCTGAAAATCAATATTCACGGATTGTGGTGTACTAATTTTAGTCTTGCCCGGTGTGGTGACTTCCAGAGGTTCACCAAACATGGTCTCAGTTACCTGCATATCGTGGTCGATCTTGGAGCGATAGGTCACTGCGGCTTTTAAGGCAATATCCGGGATTTGATAACTCAGGCCTGCCAGCCAACCGACTGCATGATCCTGTTTAAATTTGGCATCATAGCCATTAAAGGCTTCACTGTATGAATTACCACGTAGTGCGACATCCCCTTTGACCGATTGATACACAGCACCGCCATAGAGTTGAAAGTTGCTAAATGGACTGACACCCAAAATCATGCTAATGCTTTCAGTATCAACATTGACCGATGTGCCTTGATGGGTGAATTCATTGTCCGAGAAGGTATTATTGGACTGCATCGGATAAGTAATGTCCGCACCAAAAGGCTGGTCATAGAGCAAGCCAAAGCTGATCCGGTCGGTTAGTTGCAGCTTGAGCGCAGCAGCATAATATTGAAAGCTGTTGCCCATATTGCCTGAGTTCAGGTTCTGCGGATCATTGACCAGTTCAGGACGATTACGGATTTTTCCTGAAATATCAGGATCGACTGCTGTGGCACCAACCTCGACATAATTGCCATTTTCCAGAAAGGGTAAAATGGATTGGCCGGATTGATCCAGTGCCGCAGCATGATTGAGCGTGGTGGCAAATAGGCTACAGATGCCGATTAAAATTGGGTTGCGTTTCATAGTGATCATCCTTGGAAAACCGTGTCTTATTTTTAGCGCTGATATTTTTATTAACGGTCATTTTTTCTATTAGCAGTAAATTGATTTCACTCAATATTTTTAAATAGAAAAGCAATGTCCATGCTTGTAGTGAAGCATCTTTTCAAGAGCGGTAATAGGGTTGTAAATGTTCAGGATGGGGGGCTAAGCGGTCAATTCTTTTTATTCTGATAAGAAAAAAACCTTGTGATCGGGCACAAGGTTTATGAAACACATTGGGGGGATTATTGCTTGACGATGAGTACAGGAATATGTGATTCAGTTAAAACTGCACGGGCCACACTACCGAGCAATAAACGTTTGACGCCTGTACGTCCATGTGAGCCCATCACAATCAGGTCGGCACCGACTTCGTCGGCAACAAAAATAATGCCTTCACTGGCGGAACCATGATGGATTTTGGTCTCGACCTGAATACCGTCGCGGACAAAGGACTGGGCAATATCCTGTAACTGGGTTTTGGCGTGTGCTTCAGCCTGCATAAAATAATCGGTTACTGCAGGAGCCAACTGGTAAAAATCAACGCCAACAAAAGGGTCAACCACAACCACACTCAGAATGGTCACTTTCGCTCCGGATAGTTTGGCTAAAGACAGTGCATGTTGAACCGCTGCATAAGAAATTGGAGAATCGTCGACCGGGACTAATATATTTTGATAGGACATCTTATAGTGCTCCTTTATGGTTATAAAAAAATAAAAAGCATAAGATGTTGATAACATATTGAGCTGGCGCGAGCAAATCAGCGTAGACTGAATCTGTATGATAAAACTGAAAATAATCTAGAAAAACAGCAGAATCCCCCGCAAAATAGAGCGATAAGAAAATCACTGTATTTTTGTAAGTCAGCTTAAGATGAACCTGAGAGCCAGCGACAACCTTTAAACTGTATTTGAATGAATAAGGAACTTTTGTGTTATTGAGTCTAGAGGCATTTAAGCAACAAAAATTTGACCAGATGGCTGCGAAAATCATGGCTGATCCAGACGTGTACCTGGATTTTGATTCGGTTTCAGATTTTTATAAAGCGGCATGGTTAAATGAGTTTCCGCAAGGCACCACTGGTCAGCCACGGGGCTGGATGACGGGGCCGAACAATTTTATGCAGTGATCGAATATGGGGATCATTATCTGTATATCAGCCGAATGGAACGTGTTACGGTCAAATTAGGCATACGTCATCATTACAATAAAAATAACTAATCCGAGCAGTCATCTGTTTTTAACGGCTCAGACTTTGAGATATCGCCTTGAATGTTATACTTTTGCGCAATGATGAAATCCTAATAAAACAAAATGGACATTTAAAAATGGCACATCAATTTACGGTGAATGAAACAATTCATGGTGTTTCAATTGAAGACTTTTCTAGACTGGTAGCAGATACGTCATTGCATGAAGCGGTGTGTAAACGTATTCCTGGGGAAAACCTGGAAATTATTGAATCTGCGGTAAATGGCGATATTTATACCTTGCGCCGTGAATATAATCTGGATGTGAATATTCCAGATGTGGCAAAAAAATTATTAAAAAATGCATTCCGTTTAAAACGTGCTGATGTGACCCATTTAAAGAACTTAACTTCTACGGTTGAACTGGGTGCAAACCTGCCTTTGGAAGCCAAAGGTGAACGTAGTGTGACTGGCGACAGTGAAAAAGTGAATATCTCTTTAACATGGACGGTTAAAGTCAAAGTGCCATTGATTGGTGGCATGTTAGAGAAGCATGCGGAGGGTGAAATCCGTAAATTCAGCAATCTTGAAATCGAAATTGTTGCTGATGAATTAAAGAAACATCTTTAATTTTTCAATGAATAGAAGACTCTCCAATCGGGGAGTTTTTTGTTTTTAGAAGCGCAGAAAATAGGGAATAACCGAAAGGATGATCCCCATGATGCTGATCAGCGCGGTACTTTCAATCAAGTAGGTGAAAAACATCAGGACCAGACCACAGACCAAAGGCACGGTCATCTTCTGCTTTTTGCCATACAAAAAATAGCCTAAGCCAATCGAGCTAAAGATCACACCTAAAAACAGTTGCGTTGCATTCATTGGGATTTGCCCGTGTTATTTTTTTCGCAAATATATTATGACAAGATTCTTAAATGAAAATTATGGTAACTCGATAAAATATCCAATACGATAATATCCACTATTTGGTCAAAACAATTATAAGGGCGTGGGATGAGCGTAATTCTACCTGTAGCACAACGTGGTGAAGAGATTTTAAAAATTAAAGCGGCGGCAGTCGCGAACGGGGAATTCAATAGTGAATGGTTATTGCAACTGGCGTCTGCCATGCATGCGACCATGCTGGAACGCAATGGTGTTGGTATTGCAGCACCTCAAGTCTATATTTCTAAAAGATTAATTATTGTGGCATCACGCCCGAATCCACGTTATCCCGATGCACCTGAAATGGATGCGGTGGTGATGGTCAATCCTGAAATTTTAGCGTTTTCTGAAACTACCTGTTTCGGGGAAGAAGGCTGTCTAAGCGTGCCGAATGAACGGGGACAGGTCGAACGGGCACAAGCGATCAAAGTCCGTTATTACACCTTACAGGGTGAAGTGATTGAAACCGCGTTTGAAGGTTTTCCTGCACGTATTGTGCAGCATGAAGTTGATCACCTAAACGGGATTTTATTTGTTGAAAGAATAAATGAGTAGCTATAACCGGTAGCAAACGGATTGTAGTTGCAGCAATGCCGTCAGAGCTAAAATCATTACAAAAGCTATAATTTCAATATTATCAGTGTTCTGTATTATAAATTTTCACAAGATTAAAATTCGACTGTTGTAAGGCGACTGAACATGAAAACTCCGCTTCCTGATTATTTGGCTCATGTGATTGAAGCCTGCGATACAGATAACAGCGGTCATCTCGCCGATTATATTCCTGAACTGGCCAATGCCAATCCAGACCGTCTGGCGCTGGCATTATCGACTGGTGATGGTGAAATCTATTCCGTAGGAGATGCTGAGATTGAATTCACCATTCAATCGATGTCTAAACCATTTACTTATGCCTATGTGCTGCAACAGTTGGGTATTGATGCCGTATTGGAAAAAGTCGGGGTTGAACCTTCAGGGGAAGCCTTTAATGAAATTTCATTGGGAAAAGATCGCCGTCCCAAGAATCCGATGATTAATTCGGGTGCCATCACCACACATTCCTTGATTCCAAGCAAAGACGATCTGTCCGGCGCAGAAATTTTACGTCAGTTTATGAGTGAGCTGGCTGGTCGTGAACTACAATTTGATGATGCGGTATATGAATCAGAAGTAAAAACCGCTTATCGCAATCTCTCGATCGGTTATATGTTGCGAACCGTGGGGATTTTGGAATCCGATCCTGTTGATATTGTGAATGGTTATATTCGTCAATGCGCGATCTTGGTCACGGTCAAAGATCTGGTACGCATGGGCAGTGTTTTTGCCAATGGCGGAGTTGATCCTAAAACTGGAAAGCGTTTATTGAATCGTGCTGTGGTTCGCCAAGTCCTGAGTGTGATGATGAGCTGTGGGATGTACGATGCAGCGGGGGATTGGCTCACGACGGTTGGCATTCCGGCTAAAAGTGGTGTTGCAGGTGGAATCTTGGGTGTGTTGCCAGGTCAGGTCAGCATAGCGGCTTTTTCTCCTAGACTCGATGAACATGGCAATAGTGTACGTGGCATCGATATCATGGAAAGACTCTCACGTGATATGGGCTTGCATTTGATGGAAGGCACACCTTCCGCACAAACCATTGTGCAGAGTCATTATCGAACCGGAAAAGATGCGTCTTTAAGTGTCTACGTACTGCGTGGTGTATTGAAATTTACTGAAGCGGAAATGTTGTTACGGACGTTGCAATGTGAGCCAGTCGATAACAGTAGCATCGTGATTGATTTATCCCAGATTTCCCTCATTCATGATGTCGGAAAACGGATGTTTCTGGAAGGGATTGATCGCTTGATTGATGATGGTCACACCTTGTTGTTGGTTGATCCTGAGCAGCGTCTGGATAACGCAAGAACGCATAAAGATCGGGTCTTGCATGTTTATCAGAATCTTGAAGATTTGATTGAGAAGCATAAAGAGTTGTAAATGCAAAGAGCCTATATTGAAATGATATAGATTCTAAATAGCGTTTATATATTATGCTCAATATCGTTGGATGGATTTTCTTTTATGGGGGGAGAATTTAATTTAAATTGTATTTATAATGAGCCAATTAGTTTTTTGAAGAATATTTAAAATGAAAAATAAAATCCTTAGTTTAGCTTTGATGTGTGTGATTTCATCTCCACTCCTCGCTGCTCCATTTGTGCAACCTGTCATTCAGGGCAAAACTTATAGTAATGGGGAAGTACCGATACGTTCGTTGGGTAAACCGAAAAGCATTATTAAAGGTAAACCGGATGAATGTAATGGAGGTAATTTTCCTGATGAATATGATTATGGCAGTTTTAAGCTTTTAGATACGGGTGTCATTAAAGAGGTTTATTTAAGCCAGAACAATGGGCTCCTGTTCCACGGACAAAAAATTCGTAGTGGGATAGATCAAAAGAGTTTTATGCAACAATTTAAAAAATATGAATTGTGGGGAGACTCTGAAAACAAGAATATTGTTTATAGTGGGCTTGCCGAGAGTGGGAATGATTCAATAGAGTTCATGTTTAAAAATGGAAAACTTCTAAAATATAAATTGTTCTTTGATGATTGTTAATTTTTGAGAATGGCGAGTTAAAAGATCAACTAAAGGCTAAAATATAAGTGTTTTAGCCAATTTAAAAGTATTTTAGGAACTACAGAAACAATTCAAACTGAGTCGAGTCTTTTTAAAATAGATTTATAAATATGACCCCAAAGGATTATAAACAAACCTCCACAAGTGAAAGCTAAGAAGATAGCTATCGTTACATAAGAGGTTTTACTATTCGCTTCATATATTTCCAAGAGTTGGTGATCTTTCAATGTATGTTGAAATTGCCTTTTGGCAACGGAATCCACCCAAATCATATTTTTAATTATAAATTTATCGTTTATTTTTATAATATCTGCTGTTTTTATTTGGTGGTTTAAAGCTTTGTCGCGATCATGCGTACAGATAGTTTCCAAATAATTTGAACAGTCAAAAAGATAGATTCTTTTTTGATTTTCAATGATGAATATCGTATCTGACTTATTAAATTTTTTAATCCTGAATTCATAAGTGATCTGCTTATCTGTTTCCAGATGCTGATACGGTATTGGTCTAATTATCTTCTTTGGTGAGAGCAGTTTGTGAATGCTCAGGGCTATTATAAAAAGAAGAAATGCTGTAAAGATTAAAGCAAGAGTAATCGCTAATTTGTTTTTATCTTCTTGATTTAATTTGGAATATTTGATCATTTAAAGCTGGGTGCAGACGAATTTTATGAATATCAAATTTTACTACAATTCCTCAAATTTAAAAAATTAAGCTGGCGATTTTTAATGGTTAAATCTATTTAGAAACTGATATCCTAGCTATATAACTTCTATAATATTTAATTATAAGTAATAAAAAATCCCCTTGATGAGGGGATTTTTCTTTTAAAACTTACGCAATCGAATCATCTAAATTCGGTGCTAACCAACGCTTCGCTTCATCCAGTGTCCAGCCTTTACGTTTGGCATAATCCTCAAGCTGATCTTGAGAAATCTTACCTACGTTAAAATATTCACTTTCTGGATGTGAATAATAGAAACCACTGACAGAAGAAGGTGGCATCATCGCAAAGTGTTCAGTCAATTTGGTACCGATCTTCGCTTCCGAACCTAACCAGTCAAATAACACCGCCTTTTCAGAATGCTCTGGGCAAGCAGGGTAACCTGGTGCTGGACGAATACCGACATATTTCTCTTTGATCAATTCTTCATTGTTCAAAGTCTCATCGGCTTTATAGCCCCAGAACTCTTTACGGATACGCTCATGCAAATGCTCAGCAAAAGCTTCGGCAAAACGATCGGCCAATGACTGAACCAGAATGGCTGAATAATCATCACCTTTGGCTTTATATTCATTGGCCAATTCTTCCGCACCAAAGATTGATACAGTGAAACCACCGAGATAATCGGTATGGTCTTTAGAGGTGCTAATAAAGTCTGCTAGAGATAAGTTCGGTTTACCTGTCACTTTGTCAGATTGCTGACGAATATGCTCAAAGGTATGGGTAACCTTTTGACCGGCTTCATCAAACACGCTGACCGTATCCGCACCGGTACGCTGTGCAGGGTATAAACCAAATACAGCACGGGCATCGAAACGATTATTCTCGATAATGTCTTTCAGCATCGCTTGCGCTTGGTTATACAAATCAGTAGCTGCTTCACCGACCACTTCATCTGTCAGGATTTTCGGAAATTTACCCGCCAAGCTCCAAGAGATAAAGAACGGCGTCCAGTCAAAATATTCAACCAGTGTTGCCAATGGATAGTTGGTAATGACTTGCGTACCTAAGGTATTTGGAATCGGTGGCACATAGTTATCATCCACCTTGAAACCATTTTCAATCGATTCCGCATAGCTGAGTTTGGCGGCTTTCGGTTGCTTGTTAGCTAGA
Organism: Acinetobacter sp. 'aerobic (ED)'; assembly: GCF_904886855.1. Taxonomy (NCBI): domain Bacteria; kingdom Pseudomonadati; phylum Pseudomonadota; class Gammaproteobacteria; order Moraxellales; family Moraxellaceae; genus Acinetobacter; species Acinetobacter sp. 'aerobic (ED)'. The sequence continues at coordinate 271,907 of NZ_CAJHGI010000002.1, read as the reverse complement.
CGCTCACGAATCTTGGCATATTCAGCACGATGCTCGGCAATAAAGTTGCCACGCATTTCTTTCGACAGCAGGGTGGTTGCAACACCGACTGCACGTGAAGCATCCGCTACATAGATCACCGCATCATTTTGATATTGTGGATCGATTTTGACGGCAGTATGTGCTTTCGACGTGGTTGCCCCACCAATCAGTAAAGGAATGTTAAAGCCTTTACGTTGCATTTCTTTGGCAACAAACACCATTTCATCCAAAGATGGGGTGATCAAACCGGAAAGGCCGATGATGTCGCATTTCTCATCAATCGCGGTTTGCAGGATTTTTTCTGCTGGTACCATCACGCCAAGGTCAACGATGTCATAACCGTTACAACCCAAGACCACACCCACGATATTTTTACCAATATCATGTACGTCACCTTTTACCGTCGCCATCAACACTTTACCTTTAGACTGGCTACCGGTTTTTTCAGCTTCGATGTACGGGTTCAGCCATGCCACGGCTTGTTTCATCACACGTGCAGATTTCACCACTTGTGGCAGGAACATTTTACCTGAACCGAACAGGTCACCGACCACGTTCATACCATCCATCAAGGCGCCTTCAATCACATCGAGTGGACGTTTGGCTTTTAAACGGGCTTCTTCGGTATCTTCATCAATATACGTGGTGATACCTTTGACTAAGGCATATTCCAGACGTTTTTCAACCGACTCGTTACGCCATTCAAGGTTCTCAGCTTCGCGTTGCGCGCCACTATGACCACGGTATTTCTCAGCCACTTCAAGCAGTTTTTCTGTGGCGTTTTGACCCGATTCACCTTGGTTCTGGTTTAGAACGACATCTTCAACAGCTTCTTTCAGTTCTTTTGGAATATCGTCATAAATTGCCATTTGACCTGCGTTGACGATGCCCATGGTCATGCCTTGCTTGATGGCATGGTACAGGAATACCGAGTGAATCGCTTCACGCACCGGTTCATTACCACGGAAAGAGAACGAAACGTTCGATACACCGCCAGAAATCATGGCATGTGGCAAGTTCTGTTTGATCCAGCCCGTAGCCTCAATAAAGTCAACGCCATAGTTGTTGTGCTCTTCGATCCCGGTTGCCACGGCAAACACGTTCGGGTCAAAAATAATATCTTCAGCAGGGAAGCCGACATCATTGACTAACACATCATAAGAACGTTTACAGATTTCACGCTTACGTGCCGCGGTATCAGCCTGACCAGCTTCATCAAAAGCCATCACAATAATGGCAGCGCCATATTGACGGCACAGGCGTGCTTTTTCGACAAACTCGTCATAACCCTCTTTTAGGGAAATCGAGTTCACCACAGGTTTACCTTGTACGCACTTCAAGCCCGCTTCAATGATTTCCCATTTTGATGAGTCAATCATGATCGGCACGCGAGAGATATCCGGTTCAGACGCCACCAGATTGAGGAAATGTACCATCGCAGTTTGCGAATCGAGCATTCCTTCATCCATGTTGATATCGATGATCTGTGCACCCGCTTCAACCTGTTGCTGAGCCACTTCCAAAGCTTCGGCAAAGTTTTCTTCACGAATCAGGCGCAGGAATTTTTTTGAACCGGTGACGTTGGTACGTTCACCAACGTTAACGAACAAAGAGTTTTCATCAATGTTAAATGGCTCTAAACCACTTAAACGGCAAGCAGGAACGGTTTCCGGCACTTGGCGTGGCTGAATATCTTTGACCGCATTATAAATGGCACGGATGTGGTCGGGTGTAGTCCCACAGCAACCACCGGTAATATTGATCAAACCGCTTTCAGCAAATTCTTTAATGAAGGCTGCGGTTTGTTCCGGGGTTTCATCATATTCACCGAAAGCATTAGGCAAGCCAGCATTCGGATGGGCAGAAATAAAGGTATCTGCAACATCAGCAATGGTTTTGATGTGTGGACGCATCGCGTCTGCACCCAAGGCACAGTTAAAACCGATCGAGAGTAAATCACCGTGACGTACCGAGTTCCAGAATGCTTCTGCAGTCTGGCCGGTTAAGGTACGCCCTGAGGCATCGGTAATGGTGCCTGAAATCATCAGTGGCAGTTCATGACCGATTTGCTTGAAGACCTCTTTTACTGCAAAGATCGCGGCTTTACAGTTCAAGGTATCGAACACGGTTTCAATCAGCAGGATGTCTGCTCCACCTTCGATCAAGGCGTGAGCAGCTTCAATATAGTTTTCTTTTAGTTCGTCAAAGGTAATGTTACGAAAGGCCGGATCATTAACATTTGGTGAAATCGAACAGGTACGTGATGTCGGACCAAGCACACCGGCAACAAAACGCGGTTTGTCTGGGGTCGAATATTTGTCACAGGCTGCACGTGCCAAGCGTGCTGCTTCACGGTTGATCTCTGGTACCAGATCTTCCATGTGATAATCCGACATGGAAACGCGGGTGCCGTTAAAGCTATTGGTTTCAATAATGTCCGCGCCAGCATCTAGGTAGGCTTCATGAATGCCCTGAATAATCTGTGGTTGTGTCAGAACTAATAAATCATTATTGCCTTTCAGGTCTGATGCCCAGTCTGCAAAGCGTTCACCACGATAATCTGCTTCTTCTAGTTTATGGCGTTGAATCATGGTTCCCATTGCACCATCAATAATCAGGATGCGTTGGGCAAGAAGTGATTGTAGGGTGGTAAGCGTGGACATTCAGAAACCCCGGTCGATGATGAAGATAAAAAGCAGGGGCATTGTAACAGAAGCTAGGTCAAAGCGCGTATTTTCAACAACTCAGAACAGTGATTCATCGGGTCATTTCGAAAATGTCATAAAATGTTCATTCAATTGTCATAATCGAACGGAATAATGCTTAAAAAGCCAACAAATTAATCAGAATGTGACAAAAATATGTCATCTTTCGTAGCATTTGTTGCAAAATCAGACAAACAGTTTGGTTGGATGTGATATCTTTGTAAGCTATTGTTTTTATTTTATTAAATTTTAAAACAGGATAAAATTATCGTAAAAAAAACCTTAAAAACGCTATAAAAATATGAAATTTTGGCTTTATATGACAGTCCTTTGTCATATAATTGTCATAATTTAATTAAACAATACAGAGGATTTTATTATCCTCTCACCGTCTACATGAATTCTAATCTTCCTCCTGTTTCGGATTCACCGCTTGCCAGTTCTCAGGCAAAATCGACGAATGTACATGTACCTACACCGAAATTTTTTATGCCGGTGTTTTTGACAATTATTGTTGCAACACTGGTTTATATCGGTTTTCAGTTAAGTGCTGATCTGGCACATGTACCGCCGTTAAGCTTATATTCAGTTATTCTTTTATCGACGGCACTTTTCATCGCTTTAGGCTTTGAATTTGTAAATGGTTTTCACGATACGGCAAATGCTGTAGCGACGGTTATTTATACCAATGCTTTGCCTGCACCGGCAGCAGTGATGTGGGCTGGCTTCTGTAACTTCCTTGGGGTTATGGTGGCGAGTGGTGCGGTTGCATACGGTATTATTGCATTACTTCCTGTAGAAATGATCATGAATGTCGGCAGTGGTGCTGGCTTCGCGATGGTTTTTGCATTGTTAATCGCGGCGATTCTGTGGAATCTGGGCACGTGGTTCTTGGGAATTCCTGCATCAAGTTCACATACTTTAATCGGTTCGATTTTAGGTGTGGGCATCATGAATCATATCTTGAATGCGTCTGCTGGAGCGACCAGTAGTGGCATTGATATTGATCAGGTGATTAAGGTGGGTAAGGCGTTATTATTCTCGCCATTGATCGGTTTTGCTTTTGCAGCCGTTCTATTCTTACTGGTGAAGAAGGTCTTTAAACGTCAAATGGAGCTGTTTCAGCCACCAGAAGGCAATAAGCCACCACCTCCACTGATTCGTGCAATCCTGATTTTTACCTGTACTGGCGTAAGTTTTGCGCATGGTTCAAACGACGGTCAAAAAGGCATGGGTTTAATCATGTTGATCCTGATCGGCTTGGTACCATTGGCTTACTCATTGAACAAAAATCTGGATGCACAACATTTACAGTCTTTTGAGCAACTTTCTACTCAGACTGCGGTCGTTTTGAATGTGAATCAAAACGAGCTGACCGATGAAAAAGCACGTGATGTATTAACCAAATATATCCAGACCAAAGAGCAAACCGCTGAAGTTGTTCCTGCACTTGCAAGCATGACTTCTCATATCGGTACACGTGTTGCAGGCTATGGTGATCTTAAATTGATTCCAGAAGCGGCAGTCAGTGAAATCCGTAATGACATGTATTTGAGCACCACGACATTCAAACGTTTAGACAAGGCTGAAGCTTTACCAGCAATGGATGAAAGTCAGGCCAAAGTGGTCAAAGAATATCGTAATAGCCTGGATTCATTCCTGCAGTACATTCCAAACTGGGTTAAAGTTGCAGTAGCACTGGCACTGGGTCTGGGTACAATGGTGGGCTGGAAACGTATTGTAGTGACAGTGGGTGAACGTATTGGTAAGAACCATATGACGTATGGTCAGGGCATGTCTGCTGAACTTGTGGCAATGAGTACCATTGCTGCGGCTGATGGTTTAGGTATGCCGGTATCAACCACTCACGTATTAAACAGTGCAGTTGCAGGTACCATGGTCGCGAATAAGTCCGGTTTAAACTTCAATACTGTGAAAACCATTCTTTCTGCATGGGTGTTCACTTTACCGGCAACGATTGCATTGTCTGGTGGTCTGTACTGGTTGTTCTTACAGTTTGTCTAATGATGCTGAATCATTAGATTCGAATAAAATTTAAAGGCTTTGCTATGGCAAGGCCTTTTTTTATGGGTGTTGATTGATGATATAGACAAACATGTGCTTCTGAAGGCTCTATCAAAGCCTACAAGGCGATTTAACCTTAGCAGTACAAAAGGGATGGTGATCTGGTGAAATGGCGTAGGAGCGGCTTTAGGTGGGGATGTTGCAGGTAAAAATTCACTACCGTCTAGGTTTCGACGGCTATTCTTGAAGATGGCCCCAATAAAAGCGTTTTATTCCCCAAAAGAGGAATATTTTTTAAAGCATTTATCCGTTAGTATCAATAGACAGATCGTGCCAGGTTGTGCTGACCTATCTCAATAAGAGCGATAATTTTGTTGTTTTACACTCCGCCATTCTCTAGGGAATGGCTTTTTTTGTTCCTGTTAAAATAAGAGCCATAAAAAAAGAGCTATCGAAATAGCTCTTTTTTTATGGCTCAAGACAATTAAGCTTGTTGAATTCCCGCAACCACCCAGTCTTGTTGTGAACCGGCAGGTTTTACAAAATGCCAGATTTCAGTAAAGGGTTGTGGCAAGCTATTCAAATCTTCACTTACTGTGCCGGTAAAGCGTACGCTCACCACATATTGACCATTTTCCGTAGTACTTTCGACCACCATCGCATTCAGATTGCTAAACTCGGCAACATCCTGATCCTGATTGGCCATGATATCGCTGTGCATTGAACTATAAAGCTCAGGGGTTAAATAACGACGGATTTCCTCAATATTGCTGGCGCTGTTAACCGATTGAATATGGTTAAAACGTTGACGGGCAATACGTAAGAATGCAGCAGGTTCAGTCCCATCTGGTAATTGATTGCCACTGCTCATAGACGCACCGCCAAATGGCGCTTGAGGCGCAGCGCTACCACCAGCGACAGACTGACCAAAGATATTGGTATTATCCGCTGATTGACGTGGTGCTGCTTGAGGTGGAACCTGACGGCCAAAGTTGTTTTGACCGCCATTGTTAGGCGCGTAAGGGTTATTGCTGACTAATTTTTTTTTTGCGCCCAATTTGCGAAACACAAAGAAGGCGATGGCAGCAGCAAGAAGGACCCAGATCCAGCCAGGAATTCCACCTTTTTCTTCCTGTTGCTGTTGTGCTTGCTGAGCAGCTTGTTCTTGCTCAGTCGTAGTCGGGTTATGTTGTTTGTCATCCGCCAATGCATTGGCAGCTACAGCACCAACGGCTGCACCTGCGACACCCGCAGCAACCATAGAGCCCACACCTGGACCTGATCGTTGAGGCGCAGTCTGTTGTTGAGGCGCTGGCGCTGCTTGACGTGACGGCTGGTAAGATTGGCTAGATGAACTAGATCTGCTCATGCCATGGCTTTTACCGCCACCTGCACGTTTTGCTTCCGCAAGCGGTGCAGCGACCAAAGTTGCCATCAAAAGAGCTGCCATCAAGCCACGCTGGTGTACTTGCATCGAAATTTCCTATTTAAATTCAATTTGTAAATGTATTTATGAAGGTATTTACATCGAATTTCAACTAGAAAAGTATGTTTTTTTATGTCAGACGCGGGTTATAGCTCATCACTGAGCTGCATGGCTTCGGTTAAGGCTTCATGCAAACGTGCCACAGCAATGATTTGGACCCCATCAACTGGTTTTTGTGGTGCATTACCTCGCGGTAAAATCACATACTTAAAGCCATGTTTGGCGGCTTCTTTTAGGCGTTCCTGACCATTCGGTACAGGACGAATTTCACCTGAAAGACCGACTTCACCAAAGACCGCCAATTGCTGTGGTAAGGCTTTGCCTCTTAGGCTGGACGCACAGGCCAGTAGTACCGCTAAGTCAGAACCGGTCTCGGTAATTTTTAAACCACCGACCACATTGACATATACATCTTGTCCTGAAGTTTGAACTCCACCATGTCGGTGCATCACCGCCAAGAGCATGTTTAAGCGGTTTTGCTCCAAACCGAGTGCCACGCGACGTGGCTGCCCATGGGCATCATCCACCAGTGCCTGAACTTCGACCAGAAGTGGACGAGTACCTTCACGGCTAATCATCACGATTGAACCCGGAATGGCTTCATCATAACGGCTCAGGAAAATCGCGGATGGATTGGCAACTTCACGTAGGCCTTTATCGGTCATGCCGAATACGCCCAGTTCATTGACTGCACCAAAACGGTTCTTGACCGCACGGATCATACGGTAGCGCGAATCGGATTGGCCTTCAAAATACAGCACACAATCGACCATATGTTCTAAAACACGTGGACCTGCCAGCGCGCCTTCTTTGGTCACGTGACCCACAAGGAATAAAGCCGTGCCGCTATTTTTGGCAAAACGGGTCAGTAACGCTGCAGATTCACGAATTTGCGATACGCCGCCTGGCGCTGACTGTAAGGTTTCGGTATACAGCGTCTGAATCGAATCCAGAATTGCAACAGCAGGGCGTTCTTGAGCCAGTACTTCACAAATGCGTTCGACACAGGTTTCAGCCATGACTTTCAGCGAATCGGTCGGCAGGTCGAGGCGCTGGGCACGCAAGGCAACCTGTGACAGGGATTCCTCACCGGTGACATATAACGCAGAACTTTTCTTGCTGGCCATATGGGTTGCGGTTTGCAACAGGATAGTTGACTTACCAATCCCTGGGTCACCGCCAATCAAGACCACTGAACCCGTCACCAGTCCGCCACCCAAGACCCGGTCAAACTCGCTAATCCCGGTTTGCAGACGGGTTTCCTGTGAAACCGAGATCTGGTTAAGTGTAGTCAGATTCGCCACTTGCCCGGCATAACCTCCGCCCATCTTAGGCTGGCCACGATGTGTCACCACCGGTTCAACACGGACTTCGAGCAGGCTATTCCATTCACCACACTCTGAACATTGACCTGCCCATTTCGGATGATCTGCACCACATTGTTCACATCTGTAAACGGATTTAATTTTTGCCATAAGATAAAATTGAAAACTTTCTTAAAATTAGATAAAAAAGAATCAGGACGAAAAATTTCTAAACATGTCCATCGTTGTTTAAGGAATAACAAAACGAAGACGGCATGATTTCGTCGCAGATTGGTTAAAGGGAAGTGCTCAGAAAAATAACATGATATACGACTTTTACAAGTTATAGACCGTGTGTTTTTAGCAATCGCTTTTTTTGTTCAATTCACTTTTTCCATGGATGGTGTTGGTGTATTTGCTTATTTGTTGTCAGGAGATTTTGATCGAATGGCATAGATATTGCTCATGCTCAGACGAATGAAAAATTCAACAGTGACTATCTTTTCAAAATATATAATAAAGGTTGATGTCTATGAGTGCAGCAGAGATTGTAAATTGGGTAAATGGAATTATCTGGAGTCCAGCGCTAATCTATTTATGCCTCGGTGCTGGTTTATTTTTTTCTATTTTAACTCGGTTTGTACAGGTTCGTCAGATCAAGGAAATGGCGAAACTGTTAATTAATGGTTCCTCCTCCGCACAGGGAATTTCTTCATTTCAGGCCTTGTCGGTCTCTTTATCGGGACGTGTCGGGGTGGGTAATATTGCCGGTGTGGCAGCAGCGATTGGCTTCGGTGGCCCAGGCGCGGTGTTCTGGATGTGGCTGGTGGCATTTCTCGGTGCCAGTACGGCCTATGTCGAATCCACCCTCGGTCAAATTTACAAGGTTGAATATCAGGGGCAATATCGTGGTGGTCCTGCTTTTTACTTTGACCGGGGTTTAGGCCAGCGTTGGTTAGGGATTCTGTTTGCGATTGCTGCCATTGTTTCTTGTGGTCTGTTTTTGCCGGGAATTCAGGCCAATGCCGTCGGGAACGCCTTTACCCAGATTACCGGACAGGGTGCCATTGTTTTTGGCGATATCGGTGTATTCAAATTGCTGGCGCTGATTGTGGTAGTGTCTCTGCTGTCGATCATTATTTTTGGCGGCATTAAGCGGATTGCCCGCTTCGCAGAGCTGGTGGTACCTTTTATGGCGCTGGGTTATATCCTGATGGCGGTGATTATTGTAGTCATGAACATTCAGGAATTGCCTGGGGTAATCAAGCTCATTTTTACAGATGCTTTTTCACCGATGGCAGGGATTGGTGCTGCAATTGGTTGGGGAGTAAAACGTGGTGTTTATTCCAATGAAGCGGGGCAAGGCACAGGGCCACATGCTGCTGCAGCTGCAGAAGTGCAACATCCGGCACAGCAAGGCTTTGTACAGGCTTTCTCGATTTATGTAGATACCCTGTTTGTATGTTCGGCAACGGCCTTTATGATCCTGATTACAGGCATGTATAACGTACAAGGCACTTTAGAAGCCGGGCAGTTTATTGTGCAGCATGTTTCGCCGGCAACCGAAATCGGTTCACCTGCATTTACCCAAATAGCAGTCAGCACAGTTTTTGGAGGTTTTGGTCAAATCTTTGTAGCGCTGGCTGTATTCTTCTTCGCATTTACCACGATTGTAGCTTATTACTATATTGCAGAAACCAATATTACCTATCTGAGCTATATCACCAAAACACCTTCACTGCTGTTTATTACCAAGTGTTTTATTATTCTTTCAGTTGCCTACGGCATTATCAGTGCAACCGGTTATATCTGGGGTATCGGTGATATTGGGGTAGGCCTCATGGCCTGGATCAATATTATTGGCATTATCGTGACCTATTTTGTGTGGAAACCGACCATCAAAGCCTTGAAGGATTACGAAGAGCAACAGAAAGCAGGGGTTAAGGAGTTCGTCTTCGATCCGGTGAAACTCGGCATCCGTAATGCAACCTTCTGGGAAGAGCGTCTTAAACGTAAACAGCAGTCAAGATCTGATGATTAAGTTATAAATTCATTTTTGTATAGCCAAGAAGTGGCCTTGATCGCCACTTCTTTTTTTATTTCTGCTTGTTTTCAGGATGACTAAGTTGCCCGCACAAGTTCATTGTATTGTTTTGGCCTTGTGCGTATGATCGAATTCAATTGTATTTTGACAAATACAGGTACAACATTACTTAGCTAAAACAAGCCCAAGCATGGATAGCGAAAAAAGATACTGAAAAGGGTATGTATCGTTATAAACAGCTGGTTTTAGCTAAGGGATTAAAAACACTGGAGAGTTTTTGTAAAATGTCGAATCAAAATCTGAGTGAGGCTGCTGAGCAAAGCGGACTTCACCGTAGTCTATCTAATCGACATCTACAGTTGATTGCGATTGGCGGTGCAATCGGAACAGGATTGTTCATGGGGTCTGGTAAAACCATCAGTTTGGCTGGGCCATCTATCCTGTTTATTTATATGACCATTGGTTTGATGGTGTTCTTCGTAATGCGTGCATTAGGGGAACTGTTACTGTCTAACCTGAACTACAAATCTTTTATCGATTTATCGACCGATCTGATCGGCCCTTGGGCGGGTTATTTTGTCGGCTGGACCTACTGGCTCTGTTGGGTCACCATCGGTATCGCTGATTTATCGGCCATTATTTACTATCTGGAGTTCTTTAATGGCGGAGAGTCGTTTACACCATTAGGCGGGTTGCTGATTAGTACGGTCGCGATCATGTTTGTACTGGGCCTGAATCTGGTCACCGTTAAATTATTCGGTGAAATGGAGTTCTGGTTTGCAATGGTGAAGATTACTGCAATTATTGTGTTGATTGCGGTGGGCCTATGGATGATCTTTACCGGCTTTACCAATGCTTCAGGAACAGTCGCAAGTGTTTCAAATCTCTGGACTCATGGCGGCATGTTCCCGAAAGGTCTGGAAGGGTTTTTAGCAGGCTTCCAGATTGCAATTTTCGCCTTTGTCGGGGTGGAACTGGTCGGTACCACGGCTGCTGAAACGCAAGATCCAAAACGTAACTTACCAAAAGCGATTAACTCGATTCCGATCCGTATCATTATTTTCTATGTATTGGCCTTGTTTGTGGTGATGTGTGTGACGCCTTGGGATCAGATCAATCCTAAAGTCAGCCCATTCGTTAATATCTTCTCACAAGCAGGTATTGCATCTGCTGCGATTATCATGAATTTGGTGGTGTTGTCTTCGGTGATGTCATCCATGAACAGTGGTGTTTTCTCGACCAGTCGTATGTTGTTTGGTCTATCTACAGATCAACAAGCGCCTAAACTGTTTGGAAAACTGTCTAAATCGGCTGTTCCGTCTAAAGCATTGATCTTCTCGTCAATCTGTATCTTTATCGGTGCATTTGTGCAGTTTGTTTATAAGTTGCAGACCGGTACCAATGATGAAGTAACAGCATTTACGCTTGCAACAACGCTATCAACCATTCTGTTCATCTGCGTATGGATCATTATCATGTGGAGTTATATTAACTACCGCAGAAATCGTCCAGAGTTGCATGCGCAATCAAGCTTTAAACTTCCAGGTGGCGTGTTCACTTGCTGGGTCGTGATTTTATTCTTCCTTGCAACAATTTACTTCCTTGCACTAGATGAAACCACATTAGAATCGCTCAAAGTCAGCCCGATCTGGTTTGTCATTCTGGCGATTGGTTATTTCTTCTATAGAAAAAAATAAGCATTAACCATGTTGATTGCTAAAAACGCCGACCTCGAGGTCGGCGTTTTTTTAGGGTTATTGCCTGATTCATTCAAGTTTAGACTTTAGCCAATCCAATGATCACGCTATACTGCTCCGAATTGTAAAAGTTAGGTGCTCAGATGCTTAAAGTCATTTGTTCGATCAGTTTATTATTAAGCAGTATTGTTTTAACTGCCTGTGGCCAGACGGGTGAATTGCATTTGCCATCTGATCCAAATCAAGACAAACGCGCAAAATATCTGCTTTATAAAAATGAAGCATCTCCGGCTAAAACCTCATCTGATGTAAACATTGATGAAGTAGAACAGGACAGCCAGGTAACATCATTGCCGCAATCACAGACCATCTCACCTTAAGTTTGTAAATAAGGACATCTTCATGAGTTTCACTCGCATTAATGGAGTATTGCACGCTGAGCAATGTTCACTGGATCAGCTCGCGCAGCAATATGGCACGCCTTTATATGTGTATTCAAAAGCCACTTTTGAAAAGCATTATTTGGATATGCATCGTGCTTTTGATTTTATTGATCATCAAATCTGTTTTGCAGTGAAGTCAAACTCAAATCTGGCTGTTCTTCGTGTATTGGCAAAAGTGGGTGCGGGTTTTGACATCGTGACAGGTGGCGAATTGGCACGGGTACTGGCAGCCGGTGGTGAACCTGCAAAAATTGTTTTCTCCGGTTTGGGTAAATCTGAAGCCGATATCGAAAAAGCTTTAAATGTTGGGATTGCCTGCTTCAATGTGGAGTCGCATGCCGAACTGGACCGCATTCAGAAAGTCGCAGCAAAACTTGGCAAAAAAGCACCGATTTCGTTACGTGTAAATCCTGATGTGGATGCCAATACGCATCCTTATATCTCAACCGGTTTGAAAGAAAACAAGTTTGGTATTCCAAGCGATACGGTCAATGAAACCTATCAATATGCAGCGTCATTACCGAATCTGGAGATTGTCGGAATCGATTGCCATATCGGTTCGCAGTTGACGGAAACGCAACCCTTTGTCGATGCACTGGATCGTGTCATTTTAATGATCGAGCAGTTGAAAAGTCTGGGGATCAACCTCAAACATATTGATATTGGCGGTGGTTTGGGCGTGCGTTATAAAGATGAAACGCCGCCAAGTGTTGAAGAATATGCCAATGCCATGCGTCCTGCTTTAGAAAAGCTGGGCCTCAAAGTCTATATGGAGCCGGGGCGTAGTATTTCTGCCAATGCGGGCGCATTATTAACCAAAGTGGATTTACTCAAACCAACCAGTCACCGTAACTTTGCCATTATTGATGCGGCGATGAATGATTTAATTCGTCCTGCCTTATATGAAGCATGGATGGATATTCAATCGGTGAATCCGAGTGCTGATGTTGAAGTGAAAACATGGGATTTGGTCGGTGCCATCTGTGAAACAGGCGATTTCCTCGGTAAAGAGCGTGATTTGGCGCTTCAGGAAAATGATGTACTGGCGGTGCTGGGTGCCGGTGCATACGGTTTTGTGATGAGCTCTAATTATAATACCCGTGGCCGAGCTGCCGAAGTGATGGTCAGTGGTGATCAAGCCTATTTAATTCGTGAGCGTGAAACCATAGAATCACTTTGGGAAAAAGAACATTTATTGCCTGAGGAATAAGTTGAGATGTATTTAGAATTTACCAAAATGCATGGTTTGGGCAATGATTTTATGGTCGTTGATCTCGTTACCCAGCGCGCTTATTTAGATACAGTCACGATTCAGCGTTTGGCAGATCGTCATTTTGGGGTGGGTTTTGATCAGCTATTGATTGTTGAACCACCCGATTTACCGGACGTTGATTTTAAATATCGAATTTTCAATGCCGATGGCTCGGAAGTTGAGCAATGCGGTAATGGGGTGCGTTGTTTTGCCCGTTTTGTTCATGAGCGTCAATTGACCACCAAAACCAAAATTCGTGTGCAAACCAAAGCGGGGATTGTTGAACCTGAATTGGGTGCCAACGGTTGGGTACGCGTCAATATGGGGCAACCGAAGTTTCTTCCCGAAGAAATTCCGTTTGTGACGCAAGCGCATGAAGATATTGAAGGCTTATATGCACTTGCATTGGCAGACAATCAAAGCATTAATATTGATGTGGTGAACATGGGAAATCCGCATGCGGTAACCATCGTGCCTGATGTATTAACGGCAGATGTAGAACGTATGGGGCCACAAGTGGAATCACATGCGCGTTTCCCTGCACGTGTCAATGCGGGGTTTATGCAAATTCTGGATGAAAAGCATATCCGTTTACGTGTGTATGAACGAGGTGTTGGCGAGACGTTGGCCTGTGGTACAGGGGCTTGCGCAGCCGCAGTCAGTGGGATGCGCCGTGGCTTACTTGCCAATGAAGTTGAAGTTCAACTTGCGGGCGGTAAATTACACATTGCTTGGCGTGAAGGGGATGTGGTGTGGATGACAGGTCCAACCACGCATGTCTATGATGCCCGTCTGGATTTAAGATATTTTCAGGGGTGATCAACCCAGATAAAAAAAGCGCGTTTTTAAAATGCGCTTTTTTTATGCTTTATCGTTTACTCAATGCCAGCTTGAGAGCAAACAGGATAAATACACTGCCTGTGATCCGATCCATATATTGAATAAATTTGGGTTGTTTTAAATAGGCTGAAATGGACTGCATTGCAACAGTCAGGAATATCGACCAGAACAACCCAATCACCACATGAATCATCACCAAGCCCATGGTCCAGATGATTGGAGATGAGGACTGGGGAATAAACTGCGGTAAAAAGGAAATATAAAAAATACCGACTTTAGGATTAAGCAAATTGCCCCAAAAACCTTTGATAAACCAGTTTTGCGCCGTCGTAGAATCATTCAGACCAGCGAGTTGGCTACGAGGTTTTAAGATCAGATTGAGTCCTAACCAGGCCAGATAAATGGCGCCCATCCATTTTAAAAGATTAAAGGCCAGATCCGAGGTCATCAATAAGGCGCCCAATCCACAGGCCACAATAACTCCCCACACGATACAACCCAGATTAATCCCCAAGGCCGCTTGAAATGCTTTGGCCTTACCTTCAAGCGTTGCGGTACGGATAATCAGCGTGGTATCAAGCCCGGGGGTAATGGTCAGCAGGGTAATTGCGATCAGATAGGGAATAAGCATTGTTGTCATGATGAGGCCACCACTTAAAACTTGAAAAATGATTGTAGTACAGTGCACTACATTGTTCGAGCAGGTTTAGCAGGAATCGAGGGAAAAATTTGCTAGACTGTCGCTAGGTCTTGTTTTCAGCATGGAGCGTTATTTGGAAACCCCTGCAAAACTTCTATCGATGTGGTTAAAAGAACGGATGATTCAAAATCAGTCGGAACATACCATTGCGGCCTATCAACGCGATTTGACTGATTTTTTCCGGTTTTGTGAACAAAAGCAATTACAGCTCCAGGATATTGAAGCTTCAGACCTGAGAGAATATTTGGCTGCCCGGGTTGAGCGGGATCAATTGAGTTCCAGCACTTTACAGCGACATTTGACTTCTATTCGCCAATTTATGAAGTGGGCGGAGCAAGGACAATATCTGGAGCAGAATCCATCTGAAGATTTTAAATTAAAGCGCCAGCCACGTCCCTTACCGGGCATGATTGATATTGAGACGGTTCATCAAATTCTAGATCAGGCTGCCCCCGAAAAACCTGTTGAGCAGCAATTATGGCTACGCGATAAAGCCATGCTGGAACTGCTATATTCCAGTGGTTTGCGTCTGGCAGAATTGCAAGGCTTAAGCATCAAGGATATTGATTTCAATCGGCAGTTATTACGTATCACAGGTAAAGGCAATAAAACCCGCATAGTCCCATTTGGAAGCAAAGCTAAAGACAGTCTGGTGGAATGGCTAAAAATCTATCGGATCTGGCAAGGTGGCTTTCATGCGGATTCTGCGGTTTTTATCTCGCAACGCGGCAATGCCTTAACACCACGACAAATTGAAAATCGGGTCAAGCTACAAGCGCAACGTGCAGGTGTCAATGTCGACCTGCATCCGCATTTATTACGGCATTGTTTTGCCAGTCATATGCTTTCTGCCAGTGGCGATTTACGTTCTGTGCAGGAAATGTTGGGACATAGCAATCTTTCCACCACCCAGATCTATACCCATGTCGACTTTGATCAGTTGGCAAAAGTGTATGATCAAACCCATCCACGGGCGCAAAAGGCGAGTTCCTGATATATTATGTTGCAAATTTGAACGATTAATCGTCGTCTACTTTTCCCGTTTATTCCGTACATTTGTTGAATTGATGTTATTACTTAATTGCCACGTTTTTATAAAAGCGAAAAGGCAACCAAATTTGCAGGAAACGATCCGTTACAGATCGTTGCAATCCTGATGAAAAATGCTGGTTTAGATCGTTGAATTTTATAAAATATTAAAAAAATCAAAGTTTAATATTCATCATCTTGATGAGCTAAATAAATAGAATGAATCATTATTTTCAATTTGTGAACTGAGCGTTTCATGTTTTTTATAGCTGTAGCGGAAATTGTGACTTGACCGAAATGCCAAATACATTGCAAGATAGGGCACCTAAAAAGTTTCAATCGAAGAGTTAGAATACTCTTCATTACATTTACTTGCTTAGAACAGCCGAGGATTACATGAAGGCTCTTGTCGCTGTAAAACGTGTGGTTGATGCCAACGTTAAAGTTCGTGTTAAGCCGGACAATAGTGGGGTTGACCTTACCAACGTTAAGATGTCAATCAACCCATTCTGTGAAATCGCAGTGGAAGAAGCGGTTCGCTTAAAAGAAAAAGGAACAGTTTCTGAAATCGTTGTGGTTTCAGTGGGTGCTAAAGAAGCTCAAGAACAAATTCGTTCTGCAATGGCGCTAGGTGCTGACCGTGGTATTTTAGTTGAAACTGCTGATGAAGTTGGCGCTCTTGAAGTTGCTAAAATCTTGAAAGGCGTAGTTGATGCTGAAAAACCGGAACTTATTCTTCTTGGTAAACAGGCAATTGATGACGACTCTAACCAGGTAGGTCAGATGCTTGGTGCTTTACTGGGTGCAGGTCAAGGTACTTTCGCATCTGAAGTTAAAGTTGACGGCGGTAAAGTTCAGGTAACTCGTGAAATCGACGGTGGTTTACAAACTGTTGAGCTTGCACTTCCTGCAATCATCACGACTGACTTACGTTTGAATGAGCCACGTTATGCTGCTCTTCCAAACATCATGAAAGCGCGTAAAAAGCCACTTGATACCAAATCACCTGCTGATTATGGCGTTGCAACAGGTACTAAGCTTAAAACAATTAAAGTTGAAGCTCCTGCT
Source organism: Acinetobacter sp. 'aerobic (ED)' (assembly GCF_904886855.1). Lineage (NCBI taxonomy): Bacteria > Pseudomonadati > Pseudomonadota > Gammaproteobacteria > Moraxellales > Moraxellaceae > Acinetobacter > Acinetobacter sp. 'aerobic (ED)'. Next base: position 255,293 of record NZ_CAJHGI010000002.1, on the reverse strand, counting down.
GAACGTAAAGCTGGCGTACAAGTGAAGTCTGTAGACGAGCTTGTTGAAAAATTGAAAAACGAAGCGAAAGTGATCTAATACAGAAGGATAAAATCATGAGTATTTTAGTTATCGCTGATCACAACAACCAGACACTTAACGGTGCAACTTTAAACGTTGTTGCGGCAGCTCAAAAAATCGGTGGTGATATTACTGTATTGGTTGCTGGTTCTGGCGCTCAAGCAGTTGCAGACGCTGCTGCTAAAGTTGCTGGTGTGAGCAAAGTATTACTTGCTGACAATGCTGCTTATGCAAACCAATTGGCTGAAAACGTTGCTGGCTTAGTTGCCGACATCGCGAAAGGCGGTTACAAATACGTATTAGCTGCATCTACAACAACGGGTAAGAACATTCTTCCACGTGTTGCTGCACTTCTTGACGTTAGCATGATTTCAGACATCATCGCTGTTGAATCTGCAAATACATTCAAGCGTCCGATCTATGCGGGTAACGCGATTGCAACTGTTCAATCTGACGAAGCAATCATCGTGGGTACCGTTCGCGGTACAGCATTTGATGCAGTTGCTGCTGAAGGTGGTTCTGCTGCGGTTGAAGCGGTTGCTGAAGCAAAAGACGCTGGTATTTCTACCTTTGTAAACGAAGAAATCGTGAAACTTGATCGTCCAGAGTTAACTGCTGCACGTATCGTGGTTTCTGGTGGTCGTGGTGTAGGTTCTGGTGAGAACTATCACAAAGTCCTTGATCCATTAGCTGACAAGCTTGGTGCTGCTCAAGGTGCTTCACGTGCTGCGGTAGATGCTGGCTTCGTACCAAACGATTTCCAGGTTGGTCAAACGGGTAAAATCGTTGCGCCTGATCTTTATATGGCGATTGGTATCTCTGGTGCGATTCAGCACTTGGCAGGTATGAAAGACTCTAAAGTGATTGTTGCAATCAACAAAGACGAAGAAGCGCCGATCAACAGCGTTGCTGACTACTGGTTAGTCGGTGATTTAAACACTGTTGTTCCAGAATTGGTAAGCAAACTGTAATTTATAGTCTGCTACTTATTCAAGAAAACGCCCTTGTGCTATACATTGCACAAGGGCGTTTTTTATTGGATAGATGATGAATATTGATTCTGCTGCTACGATGGATGCACAGCATTTGCATGGTTCGCTGGTCAGCTTGGCACGTGCAGATATGGCGCGGGATTACTTATGTATTCGGGCGAAAAACCAGCATGGGCTAGCGAATATTCAAGTGAACCAGTTGCATATGGGCATGATTCTGCATGGGCAGAAACAATTAACGCTGCATCATCAACAGGTGAATCTCAGTGCGGGTGACCTGTTTATTATCAAGCCCGATACTGTTGCCGATACCGTCAATATTCCAGATCCGGAAACGGGCGAATATCTAACCATTCTGGTGCCGATGTGTGAAGAGGTGATTCAGGCTGCACAGATGATCTGGGCCAAGCCGATTACCGATAAAACAGAAGCAATCTTACGGTTTTCAATCCATGATTTTGCCCCTCATCTTCTAAGCTGGCAAACCGCTTTATTTGAACAGGATCTGGTTAAGGCACGTTTGTCGATTGCAGCGATACTGGTGCAGCTATGTCAACAGCAGTGTTCCGATGTATTGATTGTTCCTGCTCCACAACTCTCCAAACGAATTTACCAGTGGGTGCTGGAGCAACCACAACATGCATGGCAATCCAGTGAAATTGAGGCGCGCCTAGGTTTAAGCAGTGCCACATTGCGGCGTAAACTCAGTCACGAACAGACGTCTTTAAGAGAAATCATTACCCGTGCCCGGCTTGCCTATGCACTAGAGTTGTTGTATTCAAACAAACTGCCGATGAAAACGATTGCAGCGAAGTCCGGTTATCAATCGGTTGCGACGTTCCGTGCCCGATTTATGCAGCGTTATCAGATTGATCCTAACGTTTTAGCTTTGTAATTCTCTAAATTGAGCGATTCACGTCGATGATTGAGCGATTTTGATCATTAGGAATGATTAGATTTAAATCAATCCAATATCGAGGTGATGGACGTGAAATTATTAAAACCGATCCTGATTGCATTATTGTTTAGTGCAGCTACTGTTCATGCTGAATCCAGTCCCCAGCTCAAGCAGGTCGCAGGATATTTTTTACAACCGATTGGAAATCTGAAAGTGACGGCGCTGTTTGATGGCGAACTTGGCTTGCCTCGTAGCGATTTGCTGGGAATTTCATCGGAAAAAGCCAACCGGTTATTTGCACAGAATTTTGTACCTGTCGATGAGCACAATCAGATCATGACTGACTTTTCGGCTTATCTGGTCCAAACTCCGACCCAGAATATTTTAATTGATGCGGGCACGTCCCAATGCTTTGGCCCAAGCTTGGGACATGTCCCGGAAAACCTGAAAAATGCAGGGGTACAGCCCGAGCAGATTGATACGATTTTGATTACCCATGCTCATCCTGATCATTTATGTGGCATTAGCCTAAACGGAAAAATGCTCTACCCAAATGCCAAGGTATATCTGGCCAAAGCGGATGTCGACTATTGGACATCAGCAGAGAACGAAGCAAAAGCCACTGATTTCTTCAAACCTTTATTTAAAATGACCCGCGATGCATTACAACCTTATCAGCAGGCAGGACAGTTGAATGCCTTTACCAAAACCTCTTTCCATGTGCCGAATGTTGAACTGATCATCACGCAGGGACATACCGAAGGCCACTCCTCTTATCTGGTAGATGGAAAAAATGGACAAAAATTTTTGGGACTGGGGGACGTGGTGCATTATGCTGCGGTGCAATTTCCGTATCCCGAAGCCAGCTATAAACCGGATACGGATTCCCGAAGTGCTATTGCAGTGCGTAAACATATCTTTGAACAAGCCTCTCAACATCAATGGTGGATTGGCGCTGCACATGTGGCTTTTCCCGGTATTGGTCATATCGGCAAGAATGCGCACGGCTATCAATGGATTCCAGCCCAATATCGCCCAGAACAGTGATGGGTGGCTTTGATTTTTTCTTCGCTGATAGCAGGTTCAAGCTTATGAGACAGAGCGTTTCCTTTATGCAACGATACTGTTGCTAATTTAACATACTGATTTAAATCGTATTAATTTAAGTTTTTCTTAATGGTTAATTTCAATTAAGCTAAAAGTGTACTGATTAGTACACTTTTGTTAGACTTTTATTTTCGCTGGTTTTTTTGTTGAATAATGAAGTTTGATTTCCGCTTAAATGGCGTTGTATTGTTTTTATTCTCCCTTTTAACTCTCACCACATTTCTAGCCATTGCCCAAAGTGCTGTACTGTTGACATGGAATGTCCATGTTCTGGAAGCTTTTCAGGCCATTGTGTTATTGGCTTGTGTTCCGTTCACCTGGTTCTATGTCAAACCCAAGACCTTAACTGAGCAGAAGAAATGGTTCTGGATCTGGGCCATGGCGTGGTGGTTGATGTTCTTTGGACGAAGCATTAGTTGGGGGCGTGATTTTTTTCCTGAAGTTCCGCATGTCTATTATCGGATCATTTCAATTTTTGTGATTGCACCTGTGGTTCTGATGCTGTTTTCTCCGCACTTAAGAGCTGAAATCAAGTATAAGTGGCAACAGCTCAAGTTGCCGTTCTGGTATTTACTGATTGCGATTTTGTCATTATTTCTGGCGGATAGTATCGAGCATCATCGCTTTATTGACACCTTGTTGCTCAGTAATTATGCCAATCAGGATATCGTGGAAGAGCTCTACGAAAATCCATTTATTCTGGCGCTGTTCTGTTCTGCTTTTTATTTTATGCAGCAGGATCGGGTGACTGAACAGGACAAGCTTATGCTGGCGATGCAATCAGAGCTTTCACCCAAGCCCTATCAATAAAAATAGAGACTTTTTAAACGGTTTAGCTCGGGGCTTAACCGATACAGAATTGCGCTCAATCAGCGACTTTTGCAACAGGTTTTGCTGCTTTTTTATCCAAACCGCTGAGCAAAGTATTTTTATCGGCGCTTTTCTGTTTTTAGTAATTTTAAGTCATTCATTTATATATCCTTTTTATTGTAAAAAAATGCTATTTTTGCAGGCTTAAACTTACCGTTATTTTGTGCTTTATGCTATAATTTTTCGCTGTATTTTTTATTTTAGTTCAAGTCTTTGAGCTGAATTTTTGCAAGATTGAAGACATAAAAACAGGTACAACTCTCTACCTGTAAACAAGGAGTATGCATGAGCGTATCGGAAATCAGACCGATTGCCATTGAGGACGAACTCAAGCATTCATATCTAGATTACGCGATGAGCGTAATCGTATCTCGTGCATTGCCAGATGTGAGAGACGGTCTAAAACCTGTTCATCGTCGCGTATTATATGCGATGCACGAATTGGGCAATGATTATAACAAAGCGTACAAAAAGTCTGCTCGTGTTGTCGGTGACGTAATCGGTAAATATCACCCGCATGGTGATAGCGCAGTATATGAAACAATCGTTCGTATGGCGCAGGACTTTAGTTTGCGTTACATGCTGGTGGATGGTCAGGGTAACTTCGGTTCGGTCGATGGGGATAGCGCGGCAGCAATGCGTTATACCGAAGTTCGTATGCAAAAGCTTACCCATGAAATTTTGGCCGATCTGGAAAAGGATACAGTTGACTGGGAAGATAACTACGACGGTTCCGAGCGTATTCCTCAGGTGATGCCAACACGTATTCCAAATCTACTGATTAACGGTACGACGGGTATTGCAGTGGGTATGGCGACCAACATGGCGCCACACAACATGACCGAAGTGGTCAATGCGTGTCTGGCGTATGCCAATAATCCGAATATTTCTGTAGAAGGGTTGATGGAGCACATCACGGGCCCGGATTTCCCTACAGGCGGTATTATTTACGGTAAGTCTGGTATTGTGGATGCTTACCGTACCGGTAAGGGCCGTTTGCATATTCGTGGTAAATATCACTTCGAAGAAGACCAGAAAACAGGTCGTACCACGATCGTCTTTACTGAAATTCCTTATCAGGTCAACAAGGCAAAAACCATTGAGCGTATTGCCGAGTTAGTCAAAGAAAAGAAAATTGAAGGTATTTCTGAGCTTCGTGACGAGTCTGATAAAGAAGGGATGCGTATCGCCATCGACTTGAAACGTGGCGAAAATGCAGAAGTTGCAGTGAATAACCTGTTCTTGCATACCCAACTTCAAAACTCGTTCAGTATCAACATGGTCTGCCTGGATAATGGTCAGCCGAAGTTGATGAACCTGAAAGATATTATTGCGGCATTTATCCGTCACCGCCAAGAAGTTGTGACGCGTCGTACCATGTACGAACTGCGCAAGGCGCGTGAGCGTGGTCATATCTTGGAAGGTTTGACCGTTGCCTTGGCTAATATTGATGCCATTATTGAGACTATCAAGACTTCTGCCAATCCGGCTGAGGCGCGTGAGCGTTTACAGGCTGGCGAATGGGCAGGTGGCGGTGTGGTTGCCTTACTGGAAAAAGCAGGCGCGATTTCTGTTCGTCCAGACGAGATTGAAGGCGAAGATCCGGCACGTCCATTTGGCTTGTCAGGTGATATTTATCGCTTGTCACCAACTCAGGTTGGCGCGATTCTAGAATTGCGTTTACACCGTTTAACGGGCTTGGAACAAGACAAGTTACACGCTGAATATACTGAAATCTTAGGCCAAATTGCTGAATTAACAGCGATTCTGAATGACTTCAATTTGTTGATGAACGTAATTCGTGAAGAGCTGGCGTTGATCTTGCAACAATATGGTGATGGCCGCCGTACTGAGATTGTCGAGTCTGGTGTTGATTTCTGTCGTGAAGACCTGATTCCTGAAGAGCAAGTTGTATTGACTGTGTCTCAAACCGGTTATGCGAAAACCCAACCGCTTTCTGATTATCAGGCGCAACGTCGTGGTGGTCGTGGTAAGTCTGCCACTGCTATGAAAGATGATGACATCATCCAGCATTTAATTGTGGCGTCGAACCATGCAACCGTGCTGTGCTTTACCGATGTCGGCAAGGTATATCGCTTACGCGTATTTGAAGTACCACAGGCATCTCGTGGTGCCAAAGGTCGTCCAATTATCAATTTACTTCCTCTCGAAGCGAATGAAACCGTTACTGCTATTTTACCGTTGACTGAATTCCCTGAGAACCATTACGTATTCATGGCGACTGCATCAGGTACGGTAAAACGTGTTGAACTGGCACAATTTAGCAATGTCCGTTCAAACGGTTTACGCGCAATTGAGCTGAATGAAGAAGATACCTTGATCGGTGTTGCGATTACCGACGGTAACCAGCAGATCATGCTGTTCTCGAATGAAGGTAAGGCGATCCGTTTTGCTGAAACTGATGTTCGTGCGATGGGTCGTACCGCCAAAGGTGTACGTGGTATGCGCGTCAGCTTTGCAAGCAACAGTATCGAAGCTGAAGATGCTGACGTTGAAAATGATGACAGCGATGACAATGATGATTCATCAGATTCAAATGTCATCAGCCGTATCGTTTCGCTTGTAGTTGTACCTGAAACGGGTGAAGTGCTGTGTGCATGTGCCAACGGTTATGGTAAACGTACTCCAGTAGATGACTTCCCGACCAAGAAACGTGGTGGTAAGGGTGTAATTGCGATCAAGACCAGCGAACGTAATGGTGAGCTAGTGGGTGCAGTATCGATTGATGAAAGCAAAGAACTGATGTTGATTTCTGACGGCGGTACATTAGTACGTACCCGCGCTGCTGAAGTGGCAACAACGGGCCGTAATGCGCAAGGTGTACGCTTGATCCGCTTAAGCGATGCTGAAACCCTTGTGGGCGTGGTTTCGATTGAAGCTGTAGAAGATGACGAAGAGTTAGATGCTATAGATGAAGTTGAAAATACCGAAGCTGAAACAGTGACTTCTGAAGAAGTGGTTGCTGAGCCAAAAGATGATGCGCCTGAAGCGTAATCATTGAGGTAATAAAAAAGGAAGCTTATGAGCTTCCTTTTTTTATGGGTTGCATCATTACTAAACGGTAATAAGAAATTGCCAGTAAAATTGCAGCGACAGTAGCTAGATAAATTAGTTTTGGTACCACAATTGAGGTCGGGACACCCATTTGATTGAGCTGGACAAACATCTGGACACCATGCGTTGAAGGAAATATCCAGGCCAACCATTGCATCCAGTGCGGCATGGCTTCGTGAGGCCACGCTGTGCCAGTCAGTAAGAACAATGGAACAGAAGTCACCACAATCAGATGCCCAACCCGTTCCGGCATATCGACCAGTGAACCGAGTAGCATGCCCAAGCCAATCACACAGCTGACATAGATTGGAACGGCCAGGAGCATACCCCAGAAGTTGCCACCGTGTGGAAATTCATACAACCAGAAGGTAAAGCCGAATAAATATAGACAGCTCAGGCAGCCAGTGGTAAAAATGGCGGCGAATGTGGCCCAGAATTCAACCGGTTTTGCGACCCAGCCCTGTTCACGGTAACTGGCAATCAGCATGGCAAGACCCAACACAATAGTCTGATGAATGATCAGGCTGGCCACAGCAGGGAAGATATAACTGCCATAACCTGACATGGTATTGAACAAGGGAATCTGATGAATCGAAAGTTCTGGCTCGAAAGCAGAGGCATTACCGAATTTCTCTAAATGTTCTTTCAGGGTGTATTCGATTGAGCTTGCCAAACCCACGCCAACCTCTTTGGTCCGAATAAAATAGGCTGTACTCAAGTACAGGCCAATGCCGCCCATTTCCCCGCGTTTCAAGCTATTAGTGAGGTTCTCAGGCAGTAACAAGATACCTTCCGCTTGCTGGTTCTGCACCATGCGCTGTGCTTCCAGAAAATTATCCGTCACCGTGGTGATCTTGATATGCGGACTATTCGAGGCCTGACTAATGATCTTTGAAGTCAAAATGCTTTGTTCTTCATCCACAATCACAATCGGAATATCTTCTGCGGTTTGTGCTTTATAAGCGGTTGGGTAGAAAAAGCTATACAGCAGGGTTGCTGCAATCAGGGTGGTAAACACCGAATTGTTGGCAAAAATATTCTTAAAGGTCTGTAGGTAATAGCTGAAAAATGACTTCATGCGCTCAGCTCCTGAGTATTTTTCTTCAACAGACGCACGCTTAACGCAAAGAATAAGCTCGCGAAGACCAGCAAAATAGCAAAGGGAACCATCGAGACATGCAGATCGCTGCCGATAATCCACTGTTCGGTTTGCAGCTTGGCATAAGGGGTATAGGGAATAATCATTGACCAGAACTGGGTAAATGCAGGCGCATTGTTCAAGGGTAAGGTAATTCCTGAGAAGCTGGGTGAAGAACCGCCATAAAGAGCAATAAAGCCAAAGGTCTTTGGAAGATTCTGAGTTGCAAGAACCACAGTACTACTGATCACGGCATAGGAAAAGTACAATAAAAATTGTGCTACTAAAATCAGCGTGAGTGAACCTGCAATGAAGTAACCGCGGATCTGGGCTAACCAGAACATCCAGCACCAGGTCCAGGCACAGAAAATAAAGACATAGAGCAATATTTTACCGAGTAGGCTGGAAACGACTTGTTTGGAACTGACCCATTCACCCACTGTTTTGCGCTTAAACTCTTGCCCTATGGCAAAAGCCACGCAGCAACAGAGCAATAAGTGTAAAACGGCTGGCACCATAAACGGCTCAAGAAATAACTCATAACTCATGCTGGGGTTATATAGGGTCGAGATCTTGATATGTGGGGTGGGCATGTCCAGATAGGGGATTGTATTGGACAGATAGTTTTGTCCCATATATTCCGCCATACCATTCAGGGTGCTGATGAGCATGGCTGAGGAAATGGTATTCCCGATACTAAAAAAAGACTGGTTATAGGCGATACTGATTTGTGCATCTTGGGCTTTGACCAGCCGTTGTTCAGCACCTTCGGGGATTATCACGAATCCCCAGGCTTCGGTTTTGTTGATCAGGTGTTCGGCTTCATCCTGACTGGCGGTAATGGTCTTGACCTGTAACGTATGGTTCAGACTTAAGCTGCGAATCACCTTACGGCTCATTTCACTCTGGTCCTGGTCAATCACTACAATGGGCAGATGCTCAGCCTTACCAGCTGAAAACATACTGCCAAACAGCAGAATCACCAGCAATGGGGCGATAACTGCCATAAACAGATCGACTTTATGGCGTTTGAGATAGCGTAATTCCCGAAGCATGACAGCAAACATCGGTTATTTGGCCTCTTCGATTTTGAAGAGTACGCTCATGCCGACTTTTAAATCTGGAATACGTTGCTCGGGCACCAAGTGGAATTTAAAGCTGCGGATGTCATAACCACCAGTTTGACGCGTGGTTTTAATGGTTGCAAAATCACCTTCGGCATCAATGTTTTTGACTTTAAAACTGACTTTCTGATTTAAAGCCGGAATAAAACCTTCAATGGTTTTCATTTGATACACAGCACTGTACATGTCTTCGCGAACATTTAAGCTGACCCACAAATCGTGATCTTCAATAATACTGACCACAGGCACGCCTGTTGCGACTAACTCAGTCGGTTTACCATAAGTTTTTGATACGGTTCCGTCTGTTGGTGAATACAGTTTGGTTTCTGCTGTCAATGCGTTGGCTTCTTTGACTGCTGCTTGTGCCATCGCAACTTGTGCATCCGCAGTTGATTTCTGTTGTTCGGTACTACCACGTTTGGCACGGGCATACTGTTGATAAGAAGCTTCGGCAGTTTCACGTGCAGAGGTCTGTGCAGCCCGCATTTCATCGCGACGTTGACGAGAAATCACCCCTTGCTGATAAAGGGTTTCACCACGCTTATAAGTGGTTGCTGCCAATTCTGCCTGGGTTTTCATGGCTTGCCAGTTGGCATACAGGGTCTCAATATTTTCTTGTTGAGCACCACGATACACAGTGGAATGGAATGCAGTTGCACTTTGTAAAGCTGCTTGAGCCTGTTCTTTTTTCGCTTCAAGTTCCGGGCTGACAAAACGAACCAGTGCCTGACCTTTCTTAACCGGCTGGCCTTCAGAAACATAGAACTCTTCGATACGACTTGGCACTTTGGTACTGATATGCACGGTTTCTGACTCAACCCGACCTTGCAATTCAATGGCTTGCGGTTGATAGGCTTTCCACAAGCCAAAAGCGATTAAACCCAAAAGTAGAATCAAAATAATCAGGCCGATGATTTTTGCCTTGCCTTTTTTAGCGGGCTCGTTCGGTGGCTGCTGGGTATTGGAATTTGATGTCTCAGGTTGTGGCTGTGCAACTTGCTCAGTCGCGCTCACCTGTGCTTGAGCAGATTCAGACGCTTGCGTTTCAGTCTTGTTGTCCACTTGATTTTTATCGCGTTCTGAATTGGATGATGATTGATCTTGGCTCATAAAATTCTCCAATTAACGGATATAGTCAGTACGTGGTTGATGAACATACAGCTTGAACTCATCAATCGAGCCATAGCTTTGTAAAAGTGTTGCTAAAGATAAAATGTATTTATATGAATTAAGCGCCATTTCACTTTTTAATGCGCTGAGGGCGTTTTGTGCATCAATCACTTGTGTCGCCGTGCCCATACCTTCCTTAAAGGAAAGCTGCTGGATACGTAAGTTTTCTTGTGCCGCTTTGGTGTTTTGAACCAGCAATTGATGGCTATTCTGTGAGGAACTTAATTCGCTATAAGACTTATACAACACATTTTCGACTTCCTGCTTGGTGCGTTCGGTCATCAGTTCGGCTGCATACTTTTTAAGTTCGGCTGCACGGATGTTTTTATTGTTATCGATACCCGAAAATAAATTGTATTTTGCCATGACGCCGACAATCCAGTTCTCTTTGCTGTCTAGTCCATATTCACCAAAGGCAAAAACACTCGGTTTTTTGGCTGACTGCTGAACCTTGACATTTTCATTGGCCAGTTGGGTATCCATTTGCAGCTTTTTAATCAGACTGGAATTCTGATCATAATTTGCCAGCATTTTATCCAGCGAATGGTTTTGTACGTTATTCACAAACAGAGGGGTGGTGAGATTTAAACTTTCTCTAGTTTTAAGCAAATTTTGCAGGCTAAACTGACTGGCTTGTAAGTTTGATTGAGCATTTTGATAGCTACGTTGCGCATTATTACGTGCTACCTCAAATTGCATGCGCTGGCCCTTATTAATAAAGCCTTGCTTCTCCAGTTTAAGGGCATTGTCATAATGTTCCTGCATGGCATTTAAATTAAACAGGCTGGCATTCAGTAATTGCTGCTGTAATTGCACATTAAAATAGGACTGGATCATCTCAAAACGTTGCGAGTCTTGTTGTTGTTTTTCGCTAATGTTTGAGCGTTGTGCCTGAATGGTGGCAATCTGTTTGGCGTTGCTAATTTTACCGCCGGTATAGAGCGGCATCACCATGGAAACTGAGGTACGCACATCATGGTCTTTAACCGTAACATCGACATTGTTCGGCACCTGATTCAGACCTTCACTTACGGTTTGATCAAATCCCTGACTAACCTGATCAATCACTTCAGGCGGTAATACATTTTCCCATTGCGATAATTTGTCATCAAAACCACGGGTCAACGAATTTTCCAGTCGTCGTTTACTTGAGCCTAAAGGTACGCTGGTTTCACTATGAAATGAATAAGCGCGTGCATTTAAATCAATACGGGGAAGGCCCAGGTTTTTAACCGCCTCCATCTCAAGTTGTGAAGCTTGTTGCAGAGCTTGTTGGGCTTGGGAGGCATAGGCATTTTCGACCACATACTGTTCAGCCTCGCTATAGCTAAAAGTCTGGGCCCATACAGAAGATGAAAATAAGGCACAGCTGATCAGGCTTATACTCAAGCTTAACATTTTGGGAAAGCGCTTGACCTTGAAATCCGGTCGGTCATGTTGTTTCAACATCAGGTTATGTCGCAATTTAATAATATCCTGCGTTAGTCTAAATTCTTTTTATAAAATTAAAATATTATGTTTTTAATTAAATAGTTATATGGCTCAGATTGGTGTAGTGAATTTGTAAAAAGTAGAGTTTTTAATCTAAATAAAATGGTGAAAAAGCGGGACGTTTTAGGTTCGGGAAAAGGGCTAGCAAGTTTGGCCTAAAATAATTGTAATGACAAAACATGATTGAAAAATTAATACTTTTTTTGCAGTCAAATTGAAATATTTACTGCATAAGCTGCTGCAAGCTTCGCCAATCTATGATTAAATTCCCATTCCAATTTGTTCCACTTTAACAAGGGAAAACTCATGCGTGCTTATAATTTCTGCGCTGGTCCTGCTGCATTACCTACTGCCGTTTTAGAAAAAGCTCAACAAGAATTGTTGAATTGGCAGGGCAAAGGTCTGTCGATCATGGAAATGAGTCATCGTAGCAATGACTATGTTGCCGTGGCAGAGAAGGCTGAAGCTGACTTACGTAAGCTCATGAACATTCCAGAAAACTATAAAGTACTGTTTTTACAAGGTGGGGCATCCTTGCAGTTCTCGGCGATTCCGCTGAACCTGTTAGGTAAAAATAACAAGGCAGACTATATCCATACTGGCATCTGGTCTGAAAAAGCACTAAAAGAAGCGAAACGCTATGGCGATATTAATATCGTTGAAGCGGGTACGCTTATTGATGGTAAACATGCGATCACTGAACAGAGTACTTGGAATCTGTCGAATGATGCAGCCTATGTGCATTATGCAGATAATGAAACCATTGGTGGTTTGCAATTCGCGGCTATTCCAGATGTGAATGCACCGTTGGTCTGTGATTATTCATCGAGCATTTTGTCTGCACCATTGGATGTCAGCAAGTTTGGTCTGATTTATGCCGGTGCGCAAAAAAATATCGGCCCGGCAGGTTTGACCATTGTTATTATTCGCGATGATTTACTTGACCAAGCCAAGCCGGAAATTCCAAGCATCTTGAAATATGCAGACCAAGCCAAGAATGGTTCAATGGTCAATACCCCGGCGACCTACGCATGGTATTTATCAGGTCTGGTATTTGAATGGTTGCTTGAGCAGGGTGGAGTAGATGCCATCTATAAAGTGAATCAGGAAAAAGCCAAGTTATTATACGGTTATATTGATTCGAGCGATTTTTATAACAATCCGATCGCAGTGCCGAACCGTTCAATGATGAATGTACCATTTACCTTGGCGGATGAAGCACTTGAAAAGACTTTCTTGCAAGAAGCTGAACAGCATCACTTATTGAACTTGGCAGGCCACCGTTCAGTGGGAGGCATGCGTGCAAGTATTTATAATGCAGTCCCGTTAGAAGGTGTACAGGCCCTTGTTAACTTTATGGATGATTTTGCGAAACGTCATGGTTAAGCCATAAACAACAGTTAAAATAAAAGCCCTCATCATTGAGGGCTTTTATATATATGAATAAGGGTATGGGCAAAAATCAGAAAAAGCCAATTTGATGAAAAATAAGTGCTGCTAAGAACATACCGAGTAAGAAAAAGCAAAAAGCACCAACATCAAGTTTAAGACCTTGATCACTCGAATGAATCAGACTGGTGGTTGTTTGTTCTGGTATAATTTTCATTAGAACGCCTAAAATGCCATTTATGTGATTTTTTGTCACTCAAGAGCAGTTTTAGCATAAATATTGGCCTGAATCCATAGGTTGCCACGAATATATTGGCCAATGTTAAAGTTTCTATACAATTCGTTTTTAGTAGCAATACGAATCAGGATTGCCGGTAAATCATCTTCTAAAACCAGAGTTACGTCATACAGGGTATATTCATCCTGCATAAACTGCATTTGAGTTTTACCAACAATATTACCCTGGAACCAGGCTTCATCTTCCTGACCTAAAGTTTCACCAAATAAATAAGCCACCATTTTAGAAAAGTCGACCGTGACAGGTTCTTGATCTTCTGGTGTTTTTGGCTGCCACTCATTAATCAGTTCCTGTAAATTTTCAGGCGCTACACCATTATGTTCTGCCAAAATTGCATTTAAAGCGCGATGATGTTTAATCGAAGCAGGATCATCTACAATGATTTTCTCATCTGCAGCCACTGCTTCCAATTCATAGGCCCAAGCATTAAATTGAACTTTATAGCTTTGATTTTTGTCATATTGACAGCTATTTACACTGAATAGATTATCAAAGGCATAAATGGTGGTATCTTTATTTAAATTTAACCGTAATACGGCCTGAGTGGCAGAATCACAGGTAATAATTCGCTCAATTTTAGCATCATATTTATACGGGCTTTCGAAACTTGGAAAAGCAGTTTTTAATGCACGTGGTTTCTGGTCTTCCACCGCGATGATCTGGTTAATCGAAACAGATTCACCGCTTGGGCCCTGAATCAACCAGAATGCCTGATCCATCTCATGTTCATCTTCACATAGCCCCATTGGCATAACCGGTGCATCAAGGGCCAGTCCTAACCATTTGGGAACATCAGTTTCGGGTGTATCTGTCAATAAGTTCCAATGCTCGACATGATTACCGAAATTTTGATCTTGAATTTTAATGATTTCTGGACTGTTTTGATTTTTCATAAAGCGAGAGGCTAAAAAGATTGAACTTATTCTATTAAATCGAGGGTAACCGGGATATTTCAAGTCTGAATCTGTAATTCTCTAAAATTTATTTTAATTTTTAATCTGATAACAACCTCTACTCCAGTCGAAGCAAATGGAAAAATGCATGGGATGACCGCCGCTTTGTTAACTCTACTTTTCCCGTAATCTGCTACACTAGTCTTTTCTTCTCAAGAGTTTTCGTCAACGTGCTGCCATTTAAATTATGGGTAGATGCTGATGCTTTACCTAAAATTTTACGTGAAGTGATTTTACGCGCATCCGATCGTTATCAACTTGAAGTGACCTTTGTTGCCAACCAGAATGTCGGTATCACCCCATCCGTGCGGATTAAATCCATTCAGGTGATGAGCGGGGCAGATCAGGCTGATCAGGAAATTGTGGAACGTATGCAAGAAAATGACATTGTCATTACACAAGATATTCCGCTGGCGGCGCAAGTAATTGAAAAAGGGGGAATTGCCATTCACCCCCGTGGTGAGATCTATACCACGGCTAACGTAAAAGCACGTCTTCATCTACGTGATTTTATGGATACCTTACGTGGGGCTGGGGTGCAGACTGGTGGGCCACCACCAATTTCAGAACGAGATAAACGTGAATTTTCCAGTTCTCTGGATCAGACCATTTTAAAACAAAAACGAAAAACAGCATCTTGAGTTGAGTATGCCATCACGTATTAATCTCATGCTCACTTATGGACTACTGGTCTTTATCTGGGCAACCACGCCGCTTGCAATTGTGTGGAGTGTTTCGGACCTACATCCGATGTGGGCATTGCTGATCCGCTTCTTTATTGCGTTGCCTCTGGCGGTAACCGTATTATTGCTGTTAAAGGTGAAATTTCCCACTCATAAAATTGCCTTATTGAGTTATGCCGCAGGCTCATTGAGTCTGATTGGTTCGCAAATCTTTACCTATGCGGCCACGGCTTATCTGAGTTCGGGGCTGATCGCCTTAATGTTTGGTCTGGCACCGATTATGGCGGGATTGATTGGCCGTTTTGGTTTTCAGCAAAAACTGGCAGGCTTGCAATGGCTGGGAATGGCAACCTCAATTATCGGCTTGGCCATGATTTGCTTGAGTGGTAGTCAGCAGCATGTACAGCCGATTGGCATTATTTTAATGCTGATCAGTGTTTTTTCTTATTCTTTGTCGATTTTTCTGGTCAAGAAAATTAATGCAGATTTGCCGGTTATGGCGCAGGCCACCGGTTCAATTCTGGTCTCAACCTTATTGGCTACATTATTGATACCGTGGATCTGGCAATATGCCCCAACGCATTTTCCTTCTGCGAAGTCTTTGTTTGCACTGACCTATACCATCGTGATGGCTTCGTTAATTGCCATGTTCTGTTATTTTAAGCTGGTGCAGAACTTACAGGCGACCACATTATCACTAACGACTGTCATGACACCGATGCTGGCGATTCTGATCGGCGCTTATCTGAACCATGAACAGATATCAGCTCAGGTCTTTGTGGGCGCGAGTATTATCCTGTTCGGTTTAGTGCTGTACTTCTTCAGGGATTTAAGGGCATATCGCCGTTTGAAATCTTAAAGATGAGAGCAGATTAGCTGGCTTCACTTTGTTGAGCCTGTCGAATACTGGCAGCCAATTTGGCACGATCTTGCGGATTGAGCGTAATAAAATAGGCACCGATACGGAATTTTCCCTGTTCTTCCGCGGTGCTATGGGCGACTTGCGCAATGGCTGCGATATGGAAGAAATTTTCAGGGTGGCTCAGGGTAATGTGGATATAGGTGCCTTGATTAATATCTTGAGAACTAAAGAAACTTAATCCATTCTCGGAAACATTGACCTGCTCAGGAACTGGCAATAAGGATTGTACGATATTGTCATAATAAGACCCCGTAATCAGGTTTAATTTCTGGTTAAAAAGGGATAAGATGCGAGCAATTTGTTGATCTTTTTCATTTAATTGTTCTAATTCGTAGCGAAACGCATGATCAAATTGATCTAATTCTGCAAGTAGTAGAAAATAGCGGGGCAAAACGAAATGGGAATCATACGGGTCATTCAGCGCTACATCATCGGGAATGATTTGATAGTTGATTCTCAACACGGCATCAATACGAGACATCACACGACGTTCAGTGTTGTCGTCAACAAGATGATGTTGTGAATTTTCCATAATAAATCACCTCGGACTAGATGGTATGTTTAAGCCAATTTCGCTGTATATAGGGTTGAGATACACTCGTGCTCAGCGGAGTAATCATTTTATTTCTTTTGTCGCCTTAGTTTCCATGATCGGCTTGACGCTTGGTGTTGCTGTGCTGATTACAGTGCTATCGGTCATGAATGGTTTCGATCGCGAATTAAAAAATCGTGTCCTTGGAATGGTTCCACAAGCCACTGTTTCTTCTAATCAAATTCTAACAGATTGGCCTGAGCTTGTAAAAAAAGTTGAGCATCACCCGCATGTCACAGGCGCTGCGCCTTTTACCCAATTGCAAGGGATGTTGACTGGGCAAGGGCAAGTCGCTGGTATTATGGTGACGGGGATTGAGCCAAAATATGAAAGCAAGGTGTCGATTATCCAGAACCATATGGTTGCAGGTGATTTAAATGCATTAAAAAAAGGCGAGTTCGGGATTGTGCTCGGTAAAGATATGACCGATGCGTTGGGGTTGAGTCTGAATGATAATGTGACCTTGGTGCTGCCTGAAGCGACGCCGTCTCCAGCAGGTGTGGTGCCACGATTTAAACGCTTTAAAATTGTCGGCATTTTTAGTGTCGGTGCAGAAGTGGATTCTACAGTTGGCTACATTGCCTTGAATGATGCCTCGACCTTATTACGTTTGCCGGATGGTGCCCAAGGTGTACGTCTTAAAGTGGATGACATTTTTGCGGCCCCGAATGTGGTGAACCAGATTGTTAAACAATTACCAGATAATTTTTATGCAACCAGCTGGAAAGAAACGCATGGGAGTCTGTTTGGTGCGGTGCGAATGGAAAAGAATCTGGTAGGTTTACTACTGTTTCTGATTATTGTGGTGGCTGCATTTAATATCGTTTCGTCACTGGTTATGGTGGTCACCGATAAAAAGGCAGATATTGCAATTCTGCGTACCTTAGGTGCCTCACCAAGATTTATTACGTCTGTCTTTATTGTACAAGGGACCATTATTGGGGTGGTGGGTACGGTGACAGGAGTGATTTTAGGCAGTGCTTTTGCCTTAACCATCAGTGATCTGGTGGGCTGGTTAAATCACACCTTTGGACTTAATTTATTTAGTGGTTATGTCATTGGCTATTTACCTTCTTATTTACGCTGGCAAGATGTCCTGATTGTTGTGACCGCATCTTTATCTATCAGTTTTTTAGCAACAATTTACCCTGCTATCCGTGCAGCGAAAACGCAACCAGCCGAGGCATTACGTTATGAGTAAGATCGTTCTAGAATCAAAAAATATCTTTAAGCATTTCGATGATGGCAAAAGCAAAGTTGAAGTGATCAAAGGCTTATCCCTGCAAGTCAATGCCGGCGAGTTCGTTTCGATTGTGGGCTCAAGCGGTTCAGGTAAAAGTACTTTGTTACATGTGTTAGGCGGTTTGGAGCAACCTTCGGAAGGACAAGTCTTCTTGCAAGGTCAACGCTTTGATAATTTAGACGAGGCGGAGCGTGGTTACAAGCGTAACCAATATCTGGGTTTTGTTTATCAGTTCCATCATTTATTGCCAGAATTTACTGCATTGGAAAATGTGGCAATGCCATTAATGTTGCGCAGTGAGAGCAATTTTAAGGACGTAAAAAAGCAGGCAGAATATCTGCTGGATCGTGTTGGCCTGTCTCATCGTATGGATCATAAACCGGGTGAATTGTCCGGTGGTGAACGGCAACGTGTGGCTTTGGCGCGTGCTCTAGTGACCAAACCTGCGGTGGTGCTGGCAGATGAACCGACCGGAAATCTGGATCGTAAAACTGCGCTCAGTATTTTCGAGCTGCTCACCGATTTGAAAAAAGAACTCAATATGGCCATGTTGATCGTGACCCATGATGAGCAACTGGCTCAGTCGGCGGATTCAATTTTGCATATGCAAGATGGTATATGGGTGGGTGAGCATGTTTAAACCCATTTCATTTTATATTGGGCTGAAATATACACAGGCAAGAAAAAAAAGCCGTCTGGTGTCGTTTATTTCATTGATGACCATGATTGGTCTCACTGTGGGTGTTGCGGTACTGATTACGGTTTTGTCGGTGATCAATGGTTTTGACCGGGAATTGAAAAACCGTATTTTAGGAATCGTGCCACAAGCGACGATTGCCTCCACTCAGATTATGACCAACTGGCAAGACCTGGCTCAAGATATCGCTAAACAGCCCCATGTGGCTGCTGTTGCGCCGTATACACAGTTACAGGGGATGTTAACTGCACATGGCGAAGTGACAGGGATTATGATCTCAGGCATTGAACCGGAATATGAAAAACAGGTCTCTATTGTTCATAACTATATGCAAGCCGGTAGTCTGGAGGCCTTGAAGAAAGGCAAATATGGCATTGTTATCGGTCAGGATCTGGCAGACAGTCTAGGCTTGAAGCTGAATGATCCGGTGACGCTTGTGTTACCTGAAGCCACTAATTCATCCGCAGGGGTAGTGCCTCGATTTAAACGTTTCGAAGTGGTGGGTATATTTAAAATTGGTACTCAGGTCGATTCGATGGTGGGATATGTGGCATTAAATGATGCTTCGACATTACTACGCTTGCCGGAAGGTGCTCAAGGCATTCGCTTAAAGCTGGATGATATTTTTGCTGCACCGGAGATTTCCGAGAGTATTATCAAAAAATTACCAAGTAATTTTTATGCTTCGAACTGGACCTATACGCAAGGTAACCTATTTAGTGCCATTCAAATGGCAAAAAATATGGTCGGGTTATTACTGCTCCTTATTATTATTGTTGCAACCTTTAATATTATCTCATCCCTGATGATGTTGGTGACAGATAAAAAATCCGATATCGCCATCTTACGTACTTTAGGTGCATCGCCCTTATTGATTACTCAAATCTTTATGGTGCAGGGGACAATTATTGGTGTGATTGGCACTGGATTGGGTACGGTTTTAGGGATTATTTTATCGTTAAGCATTGGTAATATTGTGTCTTGGGTGAATACCACTTTTGGCTTAAATTTATTAGATGCCTATTTTGTGCATTATCTGCCTTCATATTTACGTTGGCAAGATGTATTGCTGGTGGTAAGTGTTTCATTGTTATTAAGTTTACTGGCAACAATTTATCCTGCCTTACGTGCAGCAAAAGTTCAGCCGGCAGAAGCATTGCGCTATGAATAATGCATAAATATTGAATAAGACCTCTTGTTAAAGCTCCGAAAAGGGGCTTTAATTTTGTCTTTAGAAAAACTAAATCCAATGTTAAGAAATGTTGAAGATTATTTTGTTCGGCTGGATTGCCGGTATTACTTTGATGGGGCAGGATTTCCATTTTATAGGACAAACATGGTGGATATGGCTGATTTTAGCAAGTCTGATATTCGCTTTAGGACAATATAAAAAGCAGCGCTATTTTCAGCGGGCTTGGTATAAGGCGCTCCTTTTAAGCAGTTGCAGCTGGGCATTGTGCTGTACCGGTTATCATTATGCTGATGTGGCTTTAGAACAGCGCTTAAGCTTACGGGAACTTCAGGTTCAACCATTTGAAGCCATTGTTTATATTAAAAAAATAAATGAACTAACAGATGAAGGGCAAAAACAGATTGCTGAAGTCCTCAATCGACATAGCCAGCCAGTAGACTGGCTACTGTATCTGAATAAAGCATCTGAGCAATCCATGCAGCAGCCGAGCTTACAATTGGGTCGCTATTATCGGATCAACGGGATGATCAGGCCTGCGCATAGTTATGCTGTAGCAGGAGCATTTGATCAGGAAAAATGGTTTTTAAAGCAGAATATTCTCTCTACATTTTCGGTCAGACAAATTCAGCCGTTAAGCTCTGATGAGATTTATCGTTTGGGTTATCAGCAACACGATAAGCAACAACGTACGCTCAAAGCCAGGTTGCTGTTAAAAATTGAAGGCATGCGGCTGGACTTCCGGCAAATGCTGCAAACAAGCTCTCTGCAACATCCAGGTTTGCTGCTAGCTTTGCTGACTGGCGATGAAAGCCTGTTGTCGAGCGCGCTAAAACAGCAATTCCAGTTGCTGGGAATATCCCATTTACTGGCTATTTCAGGGCCTCATGTACTGATCTTTGCCTTGATGCTGACCTGGTTGTGCCAAAGGCTGATACAGCGTTATTGCCCGAAATTATATTTATGGAAACCCAGACAGATTCTGGTCATTTTTCCTTTTGTTGCCAGTGTTGTACTTTATGTAGCTTTTGTCGGCTTTGAGATTCCGGCCATCAGAACGCTGTTCACAGTGCTGATTGCCAGTCTTTTCCTGATCTTGCGACAGTCTATCCAACCTCTGGCCTTGCTGGTTTATAGTGCTAGCTTACTGCTGATTTATGATCCATTTAGCATCTTGTCGGCAGCATTCTGGTTATCTTATGGGGCCTGTTTTATTCTGCTACGGATCTATCAAACGACAGCACACTTGCCTCAAGATCAAATGCAGACCTCAATACAAAAGATGGTACTAGCAATTAAAGTGTTGATTGATGCCCAATGGAAAGTTTTTATTGCCTTATTGCCACTGGTGATTATTTTCTTTCAGCAGATTTCTTGGGCCGCTCCATTGAGTAACCTGATTGCAATTCCGCTATTAAGTGGTGTGGTGGTGCCGCTAGATATTCTTGCTGCTTGTCTGTGGCTAATCATTCCTGCATTGGGTCTATTGTTGTTTCAGCTGAATGATCAGTTGCTTGCATTCTTGTTGTGGGGCTTAAACGGTTTACAGCACCTGTTCCCAGCGTTATACGGGGTCAGTTATACACCTGGCATGATGCTGAGCTTGATCTTGGGATTGGTCATTTTATTTATGCCTAGAGGTAGCGTACCCAGGCTTTGGGCTGGTGTCTGCTTTTTACCCATGCTTATCGGTGTAAAAACTCAATCTACGACTTTAACTATTCTCGATGTAGGACAAGGGCAGGCTATCTTTTTACAGCACCCGCAACAGACATTAATGATTGATACGGGCGGGAATTATGACGAGCGAAAATTTGGTATCGGTGAGCGAGTCGACATCCCGTTCCTAAGACAGCAGGGTGTTCGTAGCCTGGATCACGTCATTCTATCGCATCTGGATCAGGATCATAGCGGTGCATTTCCGGCTATACAAAATGCCTTTGCGATTACTCAGGTGCAGTCAAGTGAACGAAGTGAAAAGCTCCCGTTTAAGGACAATTTCTCCTATTGCCAACAGGATCAGCATTGGTCATATAGCAATCTTAAAATTGAGATTTTGTCGCCTACGCAAGATGGCCTGAATTTTGCCAAACATCAACAGAATGAACAATCTTGTGTGGTCTACTTACAGTTTCTCAATGCTCAACCTTATCAAAACTTTCTGATTATGGGCGATGCAGGCTGGGAAACCGAGTTTAAATTGCTACAGAAATATCCAGATTTAAAAGTAGATGTTCTGGTTTTAGGTCATCATGGCAGTAAAAATAGTTCTGCTTATGATTTTTTAAAAGTTTTAAAACCCAAGCTGACGATTGCTTCAGCTGGCTTTAATAATCGTTATGGGCATCCGAGCCGGGAAGTCCAAAAGCGTCTGCAAGCTCTGAATATTCCGTTACTTAATACTACACGCACAGGGTCGGTGAATTTCCTGTTTGAGCATGGCAAAGTTGAGATAAAGCTGCAACGGCAGCAAAGGAAATGGTTACAACGAGAATAGCCTAAGCAAACTCTTCTTGGGCTTGCTGACGAACTGTGGCCACCTGAGCCAGTGCCTCCTGTTCATCAATATCATAAATTTTCTTCAGTACGGGATTGGCACGAAAGCGTTTATAGCTCCAGTGATAATGTTCCGGGTAGCGTTGAATCAGTTGTTCTAAAGTTTGATGAATGATCAGGGTACCTTGTTCGGCACTGCCTTCATAAATTTGAGGATTGACTGGCTCAATGAACATATCAAAGCCATCTTGCTCATTTCTTTTGGTGTAAAGCAACAGGGCTTTGGCCTTGGTTTTCTGGATCAGCTTGGCACTTAAACTGCTGGAAGCTAAAGGAATACCAAAATAATTCACCATGTCTCCGCCATGATCGGGGGTATGATCAGGCAAAATGGCGGTAGTACCGCCTTGTTTTAAGGCTTTGAAAACTTGTCGTACACCACTTTCATCGGTCGGAACCAGATGCGCCTGTTCACGGCTACGTGCATCACGGACAAATTGGTCAGCATCAGGATTCTTAACGGGCTTATATAAGATGGTCATTTGGGTATATTGCGCTAACCATGCATTCATCACTTCCCAAGTGCCAAAATGAGGAACAACCAAGACCACGCCTTTTTTTTCTGCCAGCGCTTCATGCAGGTAGTGTTCGCCCTGAACGGTATCAATACGCTGAATATTTTTCTGATTAGATGCCCCCCAGATACTCAAAAACTCGAAATAAGAGGTGAGTTCATTCTGAATGGCGTGTTTGGTTAATAATTGTCTTTGTTGCGGTTCCATATCTGGAAACGCGATCTTTATATTCAGGCGAATAATTTTTGAAAGTTTAGATACTTGAAAAGTATTGACCAGTCCAGCAACCAGACGTGCCAAAAAACGACCTAATTGAATCGGCTGACGACTTAGGAGCTTGATGAGACGGTAATTTGAGCTGATCGTTCTGGAATGGGTCATGGAGGCGGTATGAGAAAAATTACAAAGGAAAAGTATAATGTAAAAAATAATTATAAGTTAAAACAAGTTATTTAAACAGTTTTGTTGAAATCAGCGTATATAATAAAGCCACTTTAAAACATATTGGATTGGAATCTTATGTCCGATTGGCCACCAAAACCAAAAAATGAATCAACAAATAGTGACAATGTTACGGGCAAAGAATGGCAGATTTTAGAAAAAGCCGTTCTTGCCTCTGTAGAGGAACAGCGACGTAGCCGTCGTTGGAGTATCTTTTTTAAATGTTTAGGTTTCGCTTATTTACTCATTGTCCTGATTGCAATGACCAAGAGTTGCTCGACATCGACAGAGAAATCAACTACCAATATCAGCAGCGACCATCTGGCCGTGATTGATATTATAGGGACAATCGACTCATCTGCGGGTCAGTCGACTGTTAACAGTGAAGATACCAATAAAGCGCTTAAACGAGCGTTTGAGGCGAGTGGCAGTAAAGCAATTGTTTTAAATATTAACTCTCCTGGTGGTTCGCCGGTACAGTCAGATGAAATCTGGCAGGAAATTCGCTACCAGAAAAAACAGCATCCAGACAAGAAAGTCTATGCAGTGATTGGTGATATGGGGGCGTCAGGTGCATATTATATTGCGTCTGCTGCTGACGAAATCATTGTCAATCCATCGAGTTTGGTGGGTTCCATTGGCGTGATCATGCCAAACTATGGATTAAGCGGGCTGGCACAAAAGTTAGGAATTGAAGACCGGACTTTAACTGCGGGAAGTAATAAAGATATCTTAAGCATGACCAAGCCATTAGATCCGGCACAAAAACAACATGTGCAATCTGTACTGGATAATGTTCATACTCACTTTATCAATGCGGTAAAAGAAGGTCGTGGCAAACGTTTGAAGACTAACGATCCGGCGGTATTCTCTGGTTTATTCTGGACAGGTGAACAGGCGATTGCTTTAGGTATTGCAGATCGTAGCGGTAGCATTACCACACTGATGCGTGATCTTAAAGTTGAACAAAAAGTGGATTATACCGTTCAACGTAATCCTTTTGAGTCGATTTTAGGCCGTATGGGCGCCAAGATTGGTGAAGGAATTAGCAGTTCGCTTGCGTCACAGCTGGAAACTCAGCAGAACGCGAAAATTCAATAACAGGTCAAATTGTTCCAACTTTATTAAAGCGATGCTTTTGCTGGAATAGATTCTTCATACTCAGGCTGTGGTTTTCACAGCCTTTTTTATTGTAAAAATAACTGGGCAGTTCTTGTTTTGATTTGCAATACATGTGTAGAGCAGGATAATTGAACGATCAGTGAAAACAAATAAAGAACCCTTTATGAAACCCTTGATTCATTTTGCCCATGCCAACGGTGTCCCTTCTAAAGTTTATCAAAAGCTGTTTGATCAGTTGAAAGATCAATATGACATTATTTATCTGGCTGAAATTGGCAATGACAAACGTTATCCGATTACGGATGGCTGGACACATCTGGTCGATCAGGTCATTGTTAATATTGTTCAGCAAGCCCAAGGACGCCAAGTGATTGGTGTAGGACACTCTTTGGGTTCGGTTCTGACTTTAATGGCTGCCTATCGTCGCCCCGAGTTATTTTCCCAAGTGATTATGCTGGATCCTCCCCTAATCATTGGTAAGGCATCTTTTGTGTTTCATTTGGCTAAACTCTTTAAACCTAAGCTGGTGGATAAAATTACCCCTGCGGGTTTATCTGCACGCCGTCGTGACCATTGGGAGTCGCGTGAGCAAGCGGCTGAGTTGCTCGGTTCGCGTGGTTTTTACCAACATTTCGATGCCGACTGTTTTCAGGCCTACATTGATCATGCCTTAACCGTTGATCCACAGCGGGGCGGTGTTACTTTAA
Organism: Acinetobacter sp. 'aerobic (ED)'; assembly: GCF_904886855.1. Classification (NCBI taxonomy): domain Bacteria; kingdom Pseudomonadati; phylum Pseudomonadota; class Gammaproteobacteria; order Moraxellales; family Moraxellaceae; genus Acinetobacter; species Acinetobacter sp. 'aerobic (ED)'. The sequence continues at coordinate 230,061 of NZ_CAJHGI010000002.1, read as the reverse complement.
CCATTCCTAAGCAAGATGAGGTGAAGCTGTTTAGAACAACCCCATCGATGTGGTGGTTACCAATGCCAAAACCACCCGTTCCTGTACAGTTAGTAGTAGGCCAAGATAGTGTGTTTTTAAAAGAGAAATTTCCGCAGGTTGCACAAAAGAAACTGGATATTCCATTTTCTATTGTTGAAGGAGGACATATGTTCCCATTGGAGCATCCACTGGATACCGTTGAGAAAATTAAAAGCTTGGTGCTTTGATTGTTTCGATGAGAAATACTGAGATTATTCTAAATGCACTGGGCTTGCTGGGTTATGGGCAAGAAAGTTGCCAAGCAAGCATACTGATTTTTTTTGATGCTTATCAACAACGGGTTGAATATATCAGCAATTTTTTAGATATATTTGGCCTAGCGTTAAACAATGTGCAAGCACAAGAGCAGCTTATAAGCGTATTTGATCGATTCAATCATAAAAACTGGCAAGAAATTGATCAGTATTCATTTCAAGAAGGTGAGTATTACTGCTTTCTTCGCATCAAAGTTTTTCTATTGCATTTAGCTGATGAACATGACGCAGATGAAAGCGTGGAGTGGTTAAATATTTTTCAAGAAAAATATTTAACCTATCTTTTAAAGTCATAAAAAACGCATCCTCAGATGCGTTTTATTTTTTAGTATTGAGCAAACTGAATCGGTCGTTCTAAAGGCTTCTGGTTAAAATAGGCTTGGCCATTTTGCCAGCGCAGTTGTCCTGTACAAAACCATTGCGCGACTTGAGGATAAATAAAATGCTCAAGTTCATGCACGCGTTGCGCCAAAGTCTCTACCGTATCATGTAAACCCACCTGAATGGCAGATTGCGCAATACTTTGTCCGGCATCCAGTTCAGCTGTCACAAAGTGAACGGTACAACCATGCAGACGGTCTCCGGTATTTAATACCCGTTGATGGGTATTAACGCCTTTATATACAGGCAACAGAGAAGGGTGGATATTTAACATTTTACCTTGCCATTGCAGCACAAAGCCTGATGTTAAAATCCGCATAAAACCTGCAAGGATCACCAGATCCACTTGCCATGCTAGCAGTTGCTGGTGCATGGCTGCATCAAAGCTTTCGCGATTCGGGTAATCTTTATGTGAAATAACAGCGGTTGCAATATTGGCATCTTTCGCACGTTGTAATGCATAAGCATCAGCTTTATTTGATAACACGCCAATGATTTGCCCTGACAGATTTGCATCTATCAGGGCCTGTAAGTTACTACCGCTGCCTGAAACAAGGACAGCAATTCTCATTATGCAAAGATCACGCGAATTTTTTCGTCAGCGCCTTCAACTGATTCTGCATTTTCCTGAATGTGACCAATTTTCCAGGCTTTTTCACCTTGAGCATTCAAGACCTCAATGGCTTTGTCCGCTTCACTTGGATCAACTGCAATCACCATACCAACGCCACAGTTAAAGGTACGATACATTTCAAAGCGTTCTACGTTACCTTCGCGTTGTAACAACTGGAACAACTCAGACCATTCCCAGCTTGATTCATCAATCACTGCTTGCGCGCCGTTTGGAAGAACACGCGGTAAGTTACCTGGTAAACCACCACCGGTGATGTGAGCCATAGCATGTACATCAACTTGTTTGCAAAGTTCGAGGACCGGTTTTACATAAATACGCGTCGGTTCCATTGCAACATCGGCAAGTGGTCGACCATCAACGATTTGGGTTAGGTCTACATTTTTAACATCTAAGATTTTGCGTAGTAATGAGTAACCATTTGAATGCGCACCGCTTGATGCCACACCGATGAGTACATCACCAGACTTCACTTTTGTTCCATCAATAATTTTACTGTGTTCAACTACACCCACAGCAAAACCGGCAAGATCGTAATCTTCGCCTTCATACATGCCAGGCATTTCGGCAGTTTCCCCACCAACCAATGCACAACCAGCAAGTTCACAACCTGTACCAATACCTGTCACTACATTGGCTGCCACATCAACATTTAGATGACCTGTTGCATAGTAGTCGAGGAAGAAAAGTGGTTCAGCACCACAAACAAGCAAATCGTTAACACACATTGCCACAAGATCTTGACCAATCGTGTCATGACGATTGAGATTGAGTGCCAGGCGTAATTTGGTGCCTACGCCATCTGTGCCTGAAACCAATACAGGTTCTTCATAACCTTTTGGAATTTTGCATAGCGCGCCAAAACCACCAAGACCGCCCATTACTTCAGGACGAGTGGTGCGTTTCGCGACAGATTTGATACGATCGACCAGTGCGTCGCCCGCTTCAATGTCGACGCCCGCATCTTTATAGCTTAAACCAGTGTTTGGGGTAGAAGTTGAGTTGCTCATAGTGAAGTCTCCGCATTGGCGGCAGATTATAACCTGAATATACGAAACTCTTATGTTATTTATGCTCGAAAATGCTATCTTTAATTAAAATTTTTTTTATTTATAACGAATATACAATAAAAGGCTAGATTTTATGCAAGATCAGGTACTACGTCGTATCTTTATCCTCGCTGGGCTCGCATTACTGCTTTGGGTGCTCTATCTGCTAAAGCCCATCGTCATTCCTTTCGTAGGCGCTTTTTTTATTGCCTACCTGTTTAGTCCACTGGTGGATGTCCTTGTCAAAATCAAATTACCGCGTTGGTTAGCCATCAGTATCGTCTTTATTGGAATTGGTGTGACCCTGACCATGGTGTTGTGGTTCCTGGTGCCTTTGATCTGGAAACAGCTGATGTATGCCCGGGATAGTATTCCTGCGGGTATCCACTGGATTAATGCCACTTTCCTACCGTGGGTATCACATACCTTTAATGTTGTACCTATGGAAATTGACACTGAACAGATTTCAAAAGCCGTAATGGATTATATCCAGACCAATTACAGCGCTGACAGCATCCAGACCATGGCATTACGAGTCGCCCAATCAGGATTGAACTTTATTCAGATTGGTGGGGTGGTTATCCTTATTCCAATTATCTCGTTCTACTTCCTGCTGGACTGGGAGAGAATGCTGCAAAGTTTAAGACGTTTAATTCCACGTCCATATGAAGCTTCAACCTTAACCATCGTGCGTGAATGCCATAGCGTCTTAGGCGCCTTTGTCAAAGGGCAGTTCCTTGTCATGCTTTTGTTGGGAATCGTTTACGCCGTCGGGTTACAGCTGATTGGGCTGGAAGTCGGTTTAATTATTGGCATGATTGCTGGTTTGGCAAGTATCATTCCTTATCTTGGATTTGGTGTCGGGATTATTGCTGCTGTGGTTGCGACACTTTTCCAGTTTGGACTGGACTGGACCCAATTGCTACTTGTCGGTGTGGTGTTCATGATCGGGCAAATGGTCGAGGGATATATTCTGCAACCTTTCTTGCTGGGTGATAAGATTGGTCTGTCACCTGTGGCTGTTGTTTTCGCGGTATTGGCAGGGGCACAACTGGGCGGATTCCTGGGTATGCTGATTGCTTTACCTGTGGCTGCGGTGATTGTGGTGCTGCTTAAACATGCACGTGATAATTATGAAAGAAGCCGCTTCTATGGTTCTACCACAGAAGTTGTACTGGTACAGGGTGAAACTCAGCACATAAATGTGGATTCAGAGCAAGTAGAGCTTGATATTCAAATTAAAAACTCTCAAGATACAGAGACTTCAAACCCGAAAGATTTAAAGTAATTGAGGAACATATTAAATATATGCGTCAACTACAACTGGATATAGAACCACAACTCGATGCTCGAATCAGTGATTTTTCGGGGCCGGGTTGGGGGCCTGTGGTTGATGCAGTCAGACAATTACATGCGGGTTTGGTCAGCCGATTCTATGTCTATGGCGGAGCTGGAACAGGTAAAAGTCATTTGCTTTCTGCAATCTGTGATTCTTATCTGGAGCTAGGCCGGCCTGCAATTAAAGTCTCGCTACTCGAATTATTAGATGCACCGATCGAAGCAATTACTTCTTTAGAGTTTTATGATCTGGTTGCACTGGATGATATTGATGCGATTAGCGGTGTACCGCATTGGCAAAAAGCGGTTTTCCATTTGATGAATAATCATGAAGGTCAGTTGGTGTTTTCCTCTCGGGTTGCGCCGATTGAATTAAAACTGGAACTGCCTGACCTTCAGTCAAGATTAACCCAAGCAGTCAGTGTTAAAGTCCCGAATGGCAGTTCCTATATTGACCGTCAAGCCTTACTTCAATCGGTAATGACCCGCCGCGGTATTCATTTTGACCAGCAGATTGTCGATTATTTATTAAGTAATGGTCCACATCAGGCCTCAATATTATTACAAACATTAGCCCAACTTGAAAAAATGTTAAAAGGCGAAAAAACCAAGCTATCCAATACCACTCTTAAGCAAATTTATGCCTTGATAGATGAATATCGCCAATAGTATAAAATTTCTTGAGTAATTTTGAGAGCTATGACAAAGTACGCACAAAGGAATGTGGTTGCAAACACCTAGTTTGTAAAATTAAAAAAATGAAAAACATGAAAGGAGATCGGTATGCTCAAACGGACGCTTGCCTGTACTTTATTGGTGATGACTGGGCACGCTTATTCTGCGGATATCCAAGTCAACACATTAGCTGATGACGAGAATTATACCGGTTGTTCTCTGCGCAACGCCGTAGAGTTTTTAAATAAAAGAAGTCAAAAAGAATTCGAGAATGGTTATCGCGGCTGTGGTGATAAAGATTCAAGCAGTACAATTATTCTGCAAAGAGATAAAGAATATACATTAAATTCGGCAATTCATATTAAAGCAGGCATGGCTATCATGACTGCTCCAAGTACTGACTTTAATAATAATCAGAAAGGTCTGCATAATGCCACCATTAAAATGGCAGGGAACGATCGTTTATTTGTCATTAATGATGAGAATGTTGAAGAAACCTTGGTACCTGTAATTTTTATGGAGATAAATTTAAAGGGTTCTGGTTATAAAATGATCGATGGTGGGTTGATTTTTAATAGAGAGGCACTCAGCCTTCAGTATTCTCGTTTAATGGGAGGAAATGCAGTTCGAGGTGGCGCAATTTATAATGCAGGTACTGTAATAGATGAACAAAGAACAGCAAGTATCTTGAATATCAGTAATAGTTTGCTACAAGGTAATAAGGGGGATCAAGGCGCAGTCATTTATAGCGAAATGCCTTTATATTTAATTACGCAATCTGTGATTCGTGATAATGAAGGTGCAAAAGGGGAAACTGGCGCCTTACTTTACTCACAAACAGCATTTACAGATAAGACAACAGCGCAGGTGCTGGCTTCCCGTGTATCAGGTCTGCGCAATAGTACTGTTTTTCATAATAAAGGTGGCTATATAGCGAATATTCGTGGTGGGATGTTGTTAAATAACGTCACAGTGATTAAAAATGCTGCAGGATTATTTTTACAGGCACCGATGAGAGAGGTTTCAACCACGACAGATGGTAAAACCACGACAAAACCGGAACCAAGTGCTTATATTTCCAATAGTATTATTGTTGCAAATGAAGCAAATAACTGTGCCAGTTCTGCCGATGATGAAGCGGTTATACAAAGTAATTTAATTACCCCGGAATGTGATCGTAATGCGCCAAGTGGTAGCCCTAACTTTTTCATAGGAAATAATAAACTCATCGCAGGTGGCACTAATGATGAAGGCGAATGTGCTGCACCTCCTGCAGATGGCCTGTTATGCCCATATTACACACCAAAAGATCAAATGTTAGGTTATTTTAAGCCACGTTTATTGATGTCATATACCAAGCTCTCAGACTCTTTAATTGTGAACAAAGGGCGCATTTATAGTGATGGAACAACTGCTGGTTTTGCAAAAAGTTGTGAAGGTTCGGATCAGCGCGGTAAAAGCCGCAGTGGCTATGATGAATTGTGTGATCTGGGAGCAATTGAGCTAGTGATTAACCGTGCTGAAGTTCCTATTGCCGGGGAGGATATTTTATATGGAGAGATTGCCAAATTTAGTATTACTGATAGCTTGTTAGATGGAGAACTGCTTGATCCTGTTTCATGTGAAAAAGTTCTGGGTAAGCGTCAGGATGGTCTACCATGGCAACCAGGTTGTCTGGATATTCAGCAAAGACAAACACCATCCAAAGGTAAGTTAAGCATTGATCAGCAGGGCAATATTACATATGTACCCAATGGAAATTGGCACGGGTCTGATGAATTTAATATGCGGGTGATGACGACAACAACCCGTTTTAATGACATCTCAAATTATTACATTACGATCCCAACCACGATTGTTCAAGCTCCACCTAATAATTTTCAAAGTAAAACTGTCAATGTTGGTGGAGGCAGTTTTGGCATAGGTGCAATTTTTGCATTATTCGGGCTAATTGGATTACGTCGCTTTAAATCATAATCAGGGATGATGAGATGAAAAACTATAAAAAAACTTTGCTTGCGACCTTGGTGCTTGCGACGATGCCGCTTTTTGCAGCAACAAGTAGCGCGCCAATTCAGGTCACAACTTTTGTAGATGAAGATGGTGAAAATAACTCTGCCTGTTCATTACGAGAAGCACTTAAAACGGCAGCGGACAGAAAGTCTTATGGTGGATGTCAAGTCACAGATACTTCACCCGCTACCACTAAATCAATTCAATTAGATGCAGGTACTTATGTACTCGATAGAGAATTGACCCCAAAGATTGATATTGTGATTTTGGGTAAAAGTCCTGTTGATTGGGAAAAAAGAAGTATTATTACTAATGATTATCCTGCACAAACAGCATTAAAGACCACAATCGATGTAAAAGGAAAAGGCCGGATTTTCAATACCACAGGTAATAATAGTTCATTAACCTTGAATGATATCATTTTGAAAAATGGCAAAACCTCAGATCGTGGGGGAGCGATTTATGCAGGGGGCAATGTCAATTTACAAAACACTCAAATCCTAGATGGTCAGGCAGCGATCAGTGGAGGGGCAATCTTCTTGGCTGGGCCATCTTCCTCATTAAATATTAACAGTGGTCTACTGAAAAATAATAAGGCACCATTAGGTAGCCTACTTGCGATGAGTTGTATTAATGATAACGTGTATTCCAAACGGAATATTGAAGTAAAGGCGAGTAGCCTTATTGCAAATGGTGCAGCTAATTCAAGTAGTATGCTGGAGTTTTGTGGAGAACCTGTAGCTTCATTGAGCGCAAACACGATCGCTCAGAATACGGCTAGCTTATCAAATGGTAGCTTGATTAAGTTTACAGGTGATACTCAGGCAGGTACTACGCCTACAAATACTTCTAGTATTTTAAGTAACTTAAGTAGTATCAATTTACTTAGTAATACTATTGTGGAGAATAATGCTTACTCAGCTTTTCTATATGATAAGTTGGGATTGAAAGTCTTAAGCTTCAATGTGCTGGCCTATAATAATGGAGGTTATTCTTGCCGTTATTTGTTAGGAAACGTCACTGAAGAAAAGGATGTAGATATCGTCCCACTTTATAATGCAATCCCTTTGAGCGGAGCGAGTAAGTGTGATTTACCGACGCTGGCATTACCTGATAAGCATACCAATAAGGATATTAGTAATTTTAACATCCGTACGCTTTTAACTACCTTACAACCCGAATCAGAGTCTACAGCTTTCTTATCCTTATATTATCCGGTAGATACCAAGTCGAACACAGATTTGCTGAATACAGGTGTTACTGGTTGTAGTGCAAAAGATCAGCGCAATATTGCGCGTATTACGGATGGAACTTTACATTATGACCCGGACTCACGAAATTCCTGCGATATCGGTTCCGTAGAGTTGATGAAATTGACGGCGGGGGATGTCACTGATGTCTCCAATATTTCATTAACGACATTAGTCGCAAATTATAAGAACCAGCTAGACTTCTTTAACGATCTTGTTAAGCAGCCAAATAATCCTGATTTCTTAACTTATTATAAGGTGCGTGCTCAAGAGTACAAAAACCTGTATGAGAAGACCAAGAGTACTTTAAAATATAGAGCGATCTATATTGATTTAAAAAATTATCAGTTGCCGATTCCCCAAGAAACTCAGCAAGCTGATGGCACTTCTAAATTAGCATTCTTTAATAAACAAAATTATATTGTTACAACCAAGCCTTTAGGGAAAGGGCAAATCAATGCTGATGTTGAAAATATAGATGAGAGTGACGCTAAAAATCTGGTTTGTGAATGGAATGAAGATTTAGAGCAAATTATTTTCTATCGTAAAGATGATGGTATTACGCAAGCAGGTGATAAAATTTTCTGCAAATATACCATTCAATATCGAGCAGATTCTTCAATTCACTCATCTGGATTGATCAGTGCAGCATTTTTAAATATCGCCCCAGAGGCAAAAGATACCTCAGTCACGTTAAAGTATCAGAAGAAAGAAAAAGTTGCAGTTAATTTGCTGAACTTTGCCAATGATTATGGGGATATGGGAGAGGGTGGAAAAGGTCCGGAAAGTAACCCGAATAAGCCGCAATTCTGGAGAAATGCAGATGGGATTGAATTACCAATACGATTGTCCAATGTCCCATCAGAAAATATTAGTGTTACTGCTGATCGTAAAGGCCCTTGTCCCGAGCCTGATCAGCAGGAAACCTGCTATGGCGGCAATATCTATGTTCAGGAAATAAATATTTTTAACCCCTTCAATTATTCATTTAATTATCAGGTTTATGATGCGGAAGGTTTAATTTCAAATACAGCGAATGTGAAAATTATAAGTACAGGTACGACCTCAGATGATACGCGTAAAGCTGGTGGGGGAGGCGGTAGCTTTGGTTTCTACTCACTGCTGGGTTTGTTTGGTCTATTAACTTATCGTCGATTGAAAAAGTAAGTCAAAAAAAGAGCGCCAAATTAGGCGCTCTTTTTTTAGAAAAGAAATTAAAAATCAATGTTCAGCATACTTACTTAAATATTCTTCGCGGATATTGACGCGTTCTTCGGTACTCGCATTTTGCATGCGTTTACGCAAGGTGGTGCGTTCCTGAGTACTCATTTTCTGCCAGACATCACGCATTTTCTGTTTTTCATCTTCCGGCAGTTGAGTAAACCATTCCATTCTTTGCTGGAGCTGTGAACTTTGTGTGGTTGGAATTTCCTTTAACGACTGATAGCGTTTAATTAAAACGCGTTGTTCTTCAGGGGTTAAATCATCCCATGCTTCTTCAGTCGTCGGTTTATTCTGTTTGGAAAAAATCCAGAAACGTTCTGAACCTGCAAAACTGGTTTGCAATAATCCAAGCGTACACACAACAAGTGCTAATCTTTTAGCTGCCATGTGGAACTTTATCCTCACCTAGAACCAGTAACATTTCCATATCTTCAACCATCTGAGGTGAAAGTTTGGGATTCACCACCACCTGATTCTGTGGTTTATCGATTAACTGTAAAGAACTTGGCAATACGGCAATGCCCATAATCGCGGCTGCAAAGGCAAAACCTGTCATTTTCCAGATACTGTAATAAGAGGTTGGTTTCTTTTGTACGGTATCTAAAACATGATTCATCACCCGCATTTTATTGTGGTGCTGCTCTCTTGCAAGTTGATCAAGTTTGGAAGTCACTTGTTTAGCGAACTCATCTTTTTTCATCTGATGATCCTCCCGTATGTGGATTTAAGTGCTCTAAGGCAATTCTGAGTCCCTGAATTGCACGGTGATAATGTGTTTTTACACTACCTTCACTACAATCCATAATTTGCGCTGTCGTCATCGTATCAAAGCCTTCCCATGCTCTTAACATGAACGCTTGTTGCTGACGGACCGGTAGTTGATTGATTGCGGCCTGAATTTCCTCCATAGTCACTTCCTGATCAAGGAACTCAAATGGATTTGGAGTTGATTCATCGACTACATCAATGATTTCTTCGTCATCGTCTAAACTGATCTTTTTAAATAATGAGAATGGACTTGCCCGACGAGCCTCCTTTCTTCTCCAGTCCTGGAGCTTATTATTCAATATGGTATAGAACAGGGGGTACCATTCATCGGTACTTTTATCGGCATAGGATTTATGCAATGAAATAAAGGCTTCCTGAACCAGATCCATTGCAATACCTTGTTGTCCCTGTGTCGCACTTTCCATCATCACAAGCGCACGACCAGTCACGTCTTGCATAAAGAAACGCAGACGTTGTTCAACCGTACTACGATCAGTACCGTTTTCTGTTCGAGCCTGTTTAGGTGCTAAATCCATAGAGATGGAAAATCCTGTCATGGATACCCACCATTATTATTTCAATTCATTAATCATATAACGTTGAAAATGGTGGGCGCGTTGACAACTTAAGCAATTATTTTTAGTAGTGTAATAGATTTTCCCAGTAAAAAACGCGTATTTAAAATAAAATAACGTTTTACTGACGTTGGCGCACCATTTCAAAGAAGCAGACTGAACCCGCAATTGCAACATTTAAAGACTCTTGACCACCCGGCTGAGGAATTGTAACCGCCTGGGCATGTTTTAGAGCGTAGTCACTTGCACCTTGGCCTTCATTACCCAGGATCCATACACAAGGTTGGGTTAAATCTTGGGTGTATAAACTGGTTGAACGATGTGAGCTGGTTACAAATACAGAAATTTGAAACTTTGGCAATAGGTCGTTGAGTTGGAAATTTTCAAAACAAGTCAGACTGAAGTGTGCTCCCATACCCGCACGTAACACACGCGGTGACCATAATGAAGCCGAGCCTTGCGTACAAATTACCTGTTTAATATTGGCAGCTGCCGCAGAACGCAACAGTGTACCGACATTTCCTGGATCCTGAACATTTTCAAGAATGAGTGTATCTGCTTTAAAATCAATGGTCACTGAGCTTTTTGGAAGATCAATAATGGCCAAGCAGGGCAAGGTTGTGCCTAGAGTACTCAAATCTTTATAGAGTACTTCGCTAATGACAAAAATATGCCCTTGGTGTAATTCAATCACCTGTTGTAACTCTGGGTGATTGAGAGCCTGTTCAGTGGTAAAGAGAGAAAAGATTTTTTTCTGCTGTTGTAACCAAGCCAGGCAAAGATGAGTACCTTCCAGAACCGTTTGCTGATGTTTTTTTCGGGCGCTGTTCAGCTCGATCAGCCCACGCAAATGTTTGATCTTTGCATTGTCTTTTGATTCTAAAAAAATAACCGCCATAAGATAAACATCCAAAAGGGCATTATAAATGGATGATAATGCCCTGATTTTAAAATTAATTAGTGATAGCTGGTAACGCGTTCAACTTCATTTTTCGAACCAATAATCACTGGAACACGTTGGTGGAGTTCGGTTGGTTGAATATCCAGAATACGAACACGGCCTGTTGTAGAGGCACCACCAGCCTGTTCAATCAACATGCTCATCGGATTTGCTTCATACATCAAACGTAAACGACCTGCTTTTTTAGGGTCTTTCAAGTCATAAGGATAAAGGAAGATACCGCCACGGCATAAGATACGGTGAATGTCACCCACCATGCATGCAACCCAACGCATGTTGAAGTCTTTTTCACGCACCGAAGTTTTACCCGCAAGTAACTCATCAATATAACGTTTTACCGGATTTTCCCAATGACGTTGATTAGACGAGTTAATGGCAAATTCTTGTGTATCTGCTGAAACCTGAACTTTTTCAGAAGTTAACAAGAAGCTTTGTGTCGTCGGGTCAAAAGTAAAGAATACAACACCAGCACCAACAGTCAGTGCGAGCATGGTTGAAGGCCCATAAAGTACATAACCGGCAGCAACTTGCTCAGTCCCTGCCTGCATAAAATCAGCAGCTTGGGTGACTGCATTTTTTGCTGGAAGGATAGAGAAAATGGTACCCACACACATATTGATGTCGATATTGCTTGAACCATCTAATGGGTCAAATAACACCAGATATTTACCATTTTCTTGAGCAGGGGTGAAGTCATCCAGCTCTTCTGAAGCCAAGCCACCTACCTGTGGATGTGCTTTCAATGCATCAATCAGGTAATCATTTGAAATGACATCTAATTTTTTCTGGGTTTCACCTTGGACATTTTCGTTGCCCGCGCTGCCTAAAATACCTGCTAAAGCACCTTTTTGTAAGGCTTGGTCAATGGTCTGGCAGGTTGCTGCAATTGTTTCAATGACTTGTGCCAACTCTGGAGTCAAATTCCCGTTTTGTTGTTCTAGGTATTGGGTCAAAGTAAGGTTTGACATATTGAATAGCTCCGATTTAGCCGTGTCAAAAATTGATAAAAATGAATGTGGCTATTCTAGATGAGATCGTCCAAAAATAAAAATTATCTTACTTTATTTATGTTGCTTTTATGATTACAACTAGGCCATTACATGCTATGTTGCATAGATACTAAACAGGATGTTTGGAGGCTAAAGATGACAACCAAAAATTTTGAGGCAACGCCCACGCCAAGTGAACCCATTAACCTAGATACGATTTCCAAAGAAAATGTGAAGGATGCATGGAAAGAGTATGAGGCCAAGCCAGAATATAAAGAGTTTAATAAGCATGATTTGATTGAGTCGATGCAAAATAAGCCTGACGCTCAATCCTCATCTTAAGCAATGAAATAAAAATGCTCACATGAAGTGAGCATTTTTATTTACAGCGAAACCACAATTATTTTAATAGTGGTGGAACTGCTTCGTAGTTAATTTCTACACGGCGGTTTTCTTTCCATGCAGCTTCGTCATGACCTGCATTTACTGGAGATTCTTTACCGTAACTAACTGCTTCAAGCTGTTGCGGATTCACACCATTGGTGATCAAGAAGCTTTCAACGGCTTTGGCACGACGCTCACCAAGTGCCATGTTGTATTCACGTGTACCGCGTTCATCAGTATGACCTGTAAGGGCAACACGAGAGTTCGCATTTGCAACCAGGAACTGGGCATGGGCTTGTAATGTTTGATAATCTTCGTTTGATAAATCACTGCTGTCATAGTTGAAGTGAACAACACGTTTTGCCAAGAATGCTTTATTGGCAGCAGTTACGCCTTTTGAAGAAGCGCCAGCAAGGTTTTGTGCATTTAAAGCAGCATCTTCACTTAAACCGTCAGTGCTGACTGATGATGCGCCATTCGGATTTGTGCCTGTGGTAATTTCAGCAGCAGGTTTACGGCTTGCACAACCCGTGAAAACCAGTGTCGCAGCAATCAATGGCAGCGTTAGATATTTAATGTTCATATGATTCTCCAATCAATTAAATTTATTTTGGTGCCCAAGCAGGTTCACGAACTTCACCTTGTTCGCTTGGTAAATTCATGCGGAAACGACCATCAGTAGACATGACTGATAAAAGACCACGGTTTCCTTCACGCGTTGCGTAAACCACCATTTGACCATTTGGCGAGAAGCTCGGTGATTCATCTAAACTGGTTGGCGTGAGAATATTGGTGATGCCTGTATTAATATCCTGAATCGCAACTTTGTAGTTACTGCCACTTGGACGATGCACCAGGGCAATCTTTTTACCGTCCGCGCTTAAGGTACCGCGCGCATTGAATGCACCTTTAAAGGTAAGACGCTTGACTGAACTGTCATCGAAGCTATAGCGGTAAATCTGTGGTGAACCGCCACGATCCGAGGTAAAGATGAAAGATTTGCCATCTGGTGAGTAGCGCGCCTCAGTATCAATCGCAGAGTCATTGGTCATGCGTTGTACTTGGCGGGTACTTAAATCCATTTGATAGACTTCAGGGTTGCCATGCATCGATGCAGTAAATAGCATTGATTTACCATCTGGCGAGAAACTCGGTGCACCGTTTAAACCACGGAAGCTGGCTAGCACTTCGCGCTGGCCAGTCGCTAAATCCTGTAGATAAATTGCAGGTCGTTTGGTTTCAAAAGACACATAGGCAATTTTCTTGGCATCAGGTGTCCAGGCCGGAGAAAGGATCGGATCACGTGATGACAGAACTGTTTTAGGTTGTTCGCCATCCGTATCTGCAATTTGCAGGGTATAACGTTGTGCAGGAGTCGCCTGATTACGTAATACATAGGCAATACGACCGCTAAAGTCACCCGCGATACCGGTTAAGGCCTGATAAATCGTATCACTGATCAGGTGGCCTGCCTGACGCACACGTGAACGAGGCACAGTCAGGACTTCATTTAATAGATATTGTTGTTTTTGTACGTCGTACAACTGGTAGTGAATTTCAAATGTATTGGCATCCACAGCCTTCATTTGGCCCACGACGACATAAGGCACACCCGCAGTTTGCCAATCGCCTGCCTGTACCTGATTAAGGCTGGCAGTTGCAGGTAGGTTTTGAGATGCACTGGTAAAACGGCCTGAACGATTCAAGTCGCTTTCCACAATTGGATAGATCGCATTGTCATTAGCAAATGGAATGATCGCGATTTTTGGTGCTTGTTCAGGTGCTTTGGCAATTTCTAGATGTAATTGAGCAAAAGTTGCAGTAGGAACAACTGTGCTAATTGCAGCGAAAACTGCTAAAGAGAGGAGGTGTTTACGAGTCTTGTCCATAGTTACAATTACTTGCGTCGTATTTTTGTGGCTGTTGATTATTTAACACAGTTATAGGCTTTGTGCTATTAAAAGCCTATAACGTTAACTATTCATTACTATTTTGCAGTAAAACTTGAAGTAAAGCTTCTTGCCTCACGGCGTGCAACAGGATCATCTGGCATTGGATAAGGTGCAGCAGCACGAACCGCAGCTTCTACACTTGCTTTCACGTCTGGATCGCTTGCAGAAACAACAACAGATAATACAGCACCGCTATCGCTCAAGGTAACACGTGCGCTGGCACGCTGACCTGATGAACCCGATGGCATATTCCAGGCACGATAGATTTTTTGTTCAAAATCACGTTTGGCTGTTGACGCAATACGTTTTGCATCGGCTTTTTTCTGAGCTGCATCCTGTTCCGCTTTTTTAGCAGCAGCGGCTTTTGCATCGGCTTCTGCCTCAGCTTTACGTTTCGCGTCTGCCTCAGCTTTGGCTTTTGCATCGGCGTCGGTCTTGCGTTTGGCATCGGCATCAGCTTTTGCTTTGGCATCTGCATCAGCTTTACGTTTGGCGTCGGCCTCAGCTTTACGTTTGGCGTCTGTATCAGCTTTGCGTTTGGCATCGGCATCCGCTTTACGTTTCGCGTCTGCATCAGCTTTGCGTTTGGCATCGGCGTCAGCTTTTGCTTTTGCATCGGCATCAGCTCTGCGTTTGGCATCGGCGTCAGCTTTGCGTTTGGCATTTGCGTCAGCTTTTGCTTTCGCATCGGCATCTGCTTTACGTTTCGCATCTGCGTCGGCTTTGCGTTTCGCATCCGCGTCAGCTTTACGTTTCGCATCTGTATCAGCTTTGCGTTTAGCATCTGCATCCGCTTTGGCTTTTGCATCTGCGTCGGCCTTGCGTTTGGCATCTGCCTCAGCTTTACGTTTCGCGTCCTGCTGAGCTTGAAGCTTGGCATTTTCAGCCGCTTTCTGCTGTTTGAACTTGGCATCTTGCTCTGCTTTCTGACGAGCTTTAGCGTCTGCTTCAGCTTTCGCATTTTGTTCAGCTCTGCGTTTTGCTTCAGCTTCATTTTTAGCTTTTGCATCGGCTTGGCGTTTTGCTTCAGCTTCATTTTTTGCTTTCGTATCGGCCTGACGTTTTGCTTCAGCATCTGCACGTTGTTTTTGTGCTTGTGCTTCTGCAAGTTTACGTTGTTGTTCCTCTTGCTGAGCGCGAGCAGCTTCTTCAGCTTTACGTTTTTGTTCAGCTAATTTTGCCTGCTGTGCTTGTGCTGCCTTTTGCTTCTCGGCTGCAAGTTGTTGAGCCGTTGGTGGTGGAGGGGCTACAGGAATATTTTCAGGTAGGCTCGGATCTACATTCGGACTGACCACTTCTGGTGCCTGTTTGTCAGCCGTGACCTGTTGTTCAGGCTGCTGTATCGATGAAGGTAAATCTTCTGGCTTCACCAAAATAGTGGTGAGTTTTTTAGGCTCTTCTGGTGGTTTACTCAAGCCTAAAAACAGTAAGCCAACAATCGCGATTGCATGCACACCGAGTGTGAAACCCAATGCAATCGCATTTTGTTTAAAAGGCGGCTCTTGAAATTTTTTCATAGCTTATTTTAACGGCTCAGTCAGTAAGCCAACTTGAGTTAGGCCAGCTTCTTGTAGACTCGCCATCAGTGAAACCACTTCACCATAAGGACGAGATTTATCACCATTCACCAGAACAGTCAGTTGCTTATTTTCTTGCTCGGCTTGAGTTTGTGCCTCACTTAAAAGGGTTTCAAGCTGGGTAAGTGATAGCGGTTCGCTACCTTTGTGCTCTTGATATTGCAAAAAGATATCACCATCTTTACCAATCGTGACCATTGCTGGCATGTCTTTAGATTCAATAGGGTGATTATTGGCTTGAGGTAAATCCACTTTGATACCACTGGTGATCATGGGTGCGGTTACCATAAAAATGACCAGTAGCACCAACATGACGTCGATATAAGGAACCACGTTCATATCGCTTTTTAGTGGTTTCTTAATCCGCTCAAAACGTCCAGATCGTTGAATCGCCATTATGCATCTTCCTGTGTCGTTCCAATTGCTTGACGCTGTAAAAGAGCAACCATTTCTTCTGCAAATAAGGCACGGTCTGAATAGATTGATTCACCTTTGGCGGTATAGTGGTTAAACGCAAGTACCGCTGGAATAGCTGCAAATAAGCCGATTGCGGTGGCGATAAGAGCCTCGGCAATACCCGGTGCAACGGTGGCTAAAGTGACTTGATCAACTGCAGCCAGACCGATGAAGGCATTCATGATACCCCAGACAGTACCGAATAAACCGATATAAGGTGCAACCGAACCAATGCTGGCCAACGCACCTAAACCTTGCTCCAAACCACCTTGATCACGGCTTAAACCGACACGAAGAATACGTTCAGTTCCTTCGATAGTCTGGTTAGTATCTGCTTTACGTTTTTGTAATTTAAAAAACTCACCCAACCCTTGATAGAAGATATCTTCCAAACCACGACGTTTAGAGTTGAGTTGAGCATTGTTATAAAGGGTATTTAATTCGGCACCTGACCAGAACATCTTTTGAAAATGCTCATCATCTTGTCCTGCTTTTTTGAAGCCCATATGTAATTTTGCAATCAGATACCAGCTGTAAATTGAAGCAAGTAATAAGATCAGCATGACCAGCTGTACAACAGGACTTGCTTGTAAAATAAGGTCGGAGATGTGTAGAGAAGATTCTAAATTAGTTGCCATAAGTTACTGTGCCGAAAGTTTATTTTAGTCCTGTGCCAATTCTTTTTGAATCAGGTCACGAATTTCATCAGGAAGTCGACGTGGCATTAACTCTTTGTTTAAACATGCCAACACAACCTCACCTGAAGCCAGCAAGATTTCACCACGATAAATATTTTGTTGCAACACAAATGATGCGGCTTTACACGAAATAACACGTGCTGTAACGGTAATTAAATCATCCATTAATATAGGTCGTACATATTTGACCTGAATCTGGTGCACTACAAAGTTGTAATCTTGTTGATGCCAGTAATGATCTACACCCGCAGCACGTAACCATTCAGTGCGCGCACGTTCCATAAAACGGATATGGTTGGCGTGATAGACGATACCACCTGCATCTGTATCTTCGATGTAAACGCGAATTTTAAATTCAAAATGATTAGCCATGTTTTTACCTATTTCCATGCTCAGTCGGCAGCAATCAGGGAATGATAGGGGGTCAATTCGAAGATGGAAATAGTAATAAATAACATATTGTTGAGTCGGGCAAAAAAATAAGCCCTCAGTCAGGGCTTATAGATAGGAATAAAGTACTTAAAAATCATTCCAGTCTTGAGAAAAGCTTTGTACTAGTTTTCCATCAGCATAAGTATTAACTAATGCGGCGCCATTAGTTGCTTGACGAATTGAGATAGTATTTTTTTGATTATATTGGTCGGTAATTTCGACATTTGCTGAATTAGGTTTAAAATCAAAAAGATCTTCAGCCGTTGAGAAATTGAAGTTAGAAGCAAAATTCACTGAAAAGACCTTACCATTGAACTCTCCGTTTATTTTTCCTTTTGCAAAATCTTCTATACGATCATTTAATATATAGTACTTAGAAATAAATTGATAATTATTTAGTGTGTATAGATAATAATCTTTATTGTTAATTTTTTCTACGTATTTAAGCGTAGACTGTTCCGTTTCATATGTGTCACTGAGAAGGCCGCTATTTGGTAATGTGGAAGTATGTATTATTTTTCCATTAAAAAGGAGTGTATCTTCAGTCAAATCAATATTAAGGTTCGACAAGTTTAATTCATTTTTCTTTACAGCAGTCGTGTTATTGTTATTAGATTGAATCGTACCTGAAACTATACCTGAGAATTGTGTGCCTTGAGATGGAATCTTGAAGTTTTTACAGTTATTAAGTGTAACACTCTTGTCACTATTAATTTTTACCGTTCCTGTTTCACACAAAAAATCAGATTGGCTGGTACTCTCATAAATACCTTGTGCCAGCATATCTATATAAAATAATAGATTTTCTGAAGAATTGGACAGGTTGACGACAGGCTCGGTAATAATGTGAGTCGTTTCTAGTTTTTTATAATCTAGTTTTTCTTTACCATTAAAGCTGGGCTGGTTGTCATCATCACCACCTCCACAGGCGGTTAATAATAGCGCCCCAGAGCATATAGTAGAAATTAATAATTTGTTTGACATTTCTTTCACCCTTTATATTGGATTTTGATTAGTTTAAATATGTGGTGTAATTTTAAGATGAAAAATTATAACAGGAAATTTTATTTTAATATCCATATATTTTATTTTTAAAATGATTGAACTAGTTAATAGAATAAATATCGCATTAATACGATATTTATTCTATTCAGTATTTATTCAGGCGGTGTCATACCAAATTGCAAATACGCCATATTGGTTGCAATACGACCGCGTGCAGTCCGCATCACATATCCTTGCTGAATTAAATACGGTTCAATCACATCTTCCAGCGTTCCACTGTCTTCTGCCATTGCTGCGGCTAATGCTTCGACACCGGTCGGTCGTCCTTCAAAACGTTCCAGCAACATACTGAGATAACGTCGATCGAGCGTATCTAAACCAGCTTTATCCACATTAAGCATGTCTAAAGCACGTTGTGCCATGTCTTGAGTTACCTCACCTGTGCCTTTGACTTGGGCATAATCACGAACACGACGTAATAAACGGTTGGCAATACGTGGGGTACCGCGTGCACGGCGGGCGATTTCGGTTGAACCCTCATGAGTAATCGGCACGTCCATTAGATTGGCAGAACGTGTCACGATATGGGTCAAATCCTCAACCGAATAGAACTCTAAGCGTTGCACAATCCCGAAACGGTCACGTAATGGCGAAGTTAACAAACCTGCACGTGTTGTGGCTGCAACTAAAGTAAACGCAGGTAGATCGAGCTTGATTGAGCGGGCAGCAGGGCCTTCACCGATCATGATATCCAGCTGATAATCTTCCATCGCCGGATACAGAATTTCTTCAATTACGGGTGAAAGACGATGGATTTCGTCAATAAACAGAACATCACCTTCTTCCAGATTGGTCAGCATGGCAGCCAAATCTCCAGCACGCTCTAACACTGGACCAGAAGTCGATTTTAAATTACCGCCCATTTCACGCGCGATAATATTCGCCAAGGTGGTTTTACCCAAGCCAGGTGGGCCAAAGATCAGGGTATGATCAAGTGCCTCACCACGACCACGGGCTGCGCCAATGAAGATTTCCATTTGCTCACGCACTACAGGTTGACCGATATAATCAGCCAATGAAGTTGGGCGAATGGCACGATCAAAATGATCTTCAGGTTTTTCTGTTCCGCTAATAAGACGATCTTGCATATATCTATTACTTCATCATGGATTTAAGCGCAGCACGGATAATGTCGGCTGACTCAGTATAATCTGCTTTGACGGCAGCAACGGCTTTTTGTGCTTCAGCCGGCTTATAACCGAGTGATTGTAATGCGGCCTCGGCTTCGGCAACAGGTGAGTTTGACATGAACTGGATTTGCGTTGCCGCAGCATTGCTTGAGCCACCTGCAGGATGGGCCAATGCTTTAAAGCGGTCACGTAATTCAATCATTAAGCGTTCAGCAGTTTTTTTACCTACACCCGGAACTTTAATCAGGGTATTCACATCATCATGTTCAATGGTATGTATCAGTAATTCAACACTCAAGGTTGAAAGAATACCGAGTGCCATTTTAGGCCCTACACCGTTGACTTTGAGCAGTGTGCGGAAAATGGTTTTTTCCTGAGCATCGCTAAAACCATACAGTTGCTGCGCATCTTCACGGACCACTAAATGGGTCCATAACGTAACTTTTTGTCCTTTTTGTAATTGGCAAAATGTCGAAAGTGGGGTGTCAATTTCATAACCTACACCATTTACATTGAGTAATACGGTTGGGGCTTCCAGGGCAAACACTTCGCCAATCAAACATCCGATCATTGAATCTTTCACTTATTTGTTAATAGTTGAATAGTAGTAGCCATTTGTTCTAAACGCAAAATAGCTTTCAGGATTTCTTTGCGATTTCGTGCGGATTTTATCCAGGCAGGCAATCGGCTTAAGTAAGCTTTATTCTTATTGGTATAGGTTCTCTGTCTTAGCTCAGCAGAGATATAAGCCTTCAAATCATTTAACTGCACCATGTTATATACGAAAATAAGACCATGCCTAGTTTCTGTGGTGAGATACAGTCGATAACCAAAGAAAGGATCTTTATTGATTTTAAATCCTGATTTTCTCGGGATTTTATACGTCAATAACGTATAAGGGGAATTATACACTTGCTCTTTTTGGCAGAAAGTACAATTCAGTTTTATAAATGGGGGAAGAGTACTGGGCCGAGCATAAGATTGGGAAAAGTAATATTTCCCACGTTTACAATTGCAGGTTTGATTAATTTCTACGTTGATCTCGTCAAAATAGCCTAAGTTGTTTTGTTGCTGCTGGTCTTGATCAAAAGTTTTACAACAGGATAAGCAGCTAAAAACAAGGCTTTTTTTAGGCTGATCAGGTAATTCTTGTTGAAAGACCTGGGCTTTATTCTGACAAAATGGACATACCACTAAAACAGGAGCATGGGTAAAACTATCCCAAGTCTTACCTTCATCAATAAATCGCTTCATTAAAAAAAGCCTATTTTATTGCCTTGCAACTCTTGCGCCAGACTATAAGCCTGATGGTCTGAGAACTTGCTAATAATATCAAGCACTTGCATGATATTATTATAATGGTTGTTTTGCAGATTTACGCCTGAATGTTGCAAAATTGACATCAATCGCTGCTCTTTAAAGCTGAGTGCCTTATGTGGCATGGTCAGGGGAATAAAAGCATCCAGAATGGTTTGCAAACTTTGATGTGCAATAATTTCTAAACCGGATTTTTGAGGGTGTTCAAAGATACGGTCTCTGGCAAGATTCTTGGCGGTTTGAATACCGGCTTCAATATCCGGCGAACAATATTGTAACAGGCTACCTTTGAGTTGGCCTGTCAGAATTTCAAAGTGGTGCTTGGCAAAAGCAGTGGTGACTTCATCGACCAAACGCTTCATGACACGACCGCGTAAAGCTGCAATTTTTTGTTGCCAGGTGGTATGCGGTAAATGGAGTTCCTCGGGATAACCGTAATCGGCGATCAGATTCAAAAAAATCGGCTCAACTTCGGCATAATTCAACATATTCAAAATAATGCCATCTTCCAGATCAATCAGCGCATAACACATGTCATCAGCAGCTTCTAATAAATAGGTCAGGGGATGACGGCAATAATGATATTCACCGAGTTGAATCAGGCCGAGCTGTTCAGCCAGTTGTTTTAAAATTTCTTTTTCAGATTGATAGCAACCAAATTTTGCCCGTTGATGGGAAGGCGTATCACCTTGTTCTTCAATGGTTTTGGATAGCCATGGATATTTTAAATAGGCGCCTAGCGTGGCACAGGTCAGGCGCATTCCGCCATCATCTGGATGATAATCAATCCGGCTAAGCAGGCGAAGTCCCTGGGCATTGCCCTCGAATTGACGCACATCGGCTTCTTCTTCAGGTGTCAGTTTGGTGAGGAAGTCCCGATGAGAGGCATCATCAAACCATTCACGAATGGCATATTCACCGGCATGACCGAAGGGTGGATTGCCAATATCATGTGCCAGACACGCCGCCTGAATGATCGCCCCGACATCGGCAGGTGAGATCCACATGGGTAATTCATCTTTAATTTTTTCAGCCGCAAGCATGCCGAGTGAGCGGCCGATACAAGACACTTCTAGCGAGTGTGTGAGGCGGGTATGAATCCCATCATGTTGAGTCAGTGGGTGAACCTGGGTTTTTCTATTGAGTTGGCGAAAGCTTTGGGAAAATATAATTCTGTCATAATCTTTATGGAATGGGCTTCGAGCCAATTCTGTACTGCTTTTTTTACTACCTAAACGAATTGCAGAAAGCAATTCTAACCAACGCATTTGTTCCATTTATCATTATTCACTATGAATTCAGTTTCATCATGCCAAAAAAAAGATTAAAGCACTAGAGTAGGGCGACATAAATTGTCTTGCTGCTTGTTTTAGGGGCTTAAGGCTATCGAAGCGACTGCTATGCTGTGCAATAAATAGCCTACAAGCAGCAGGCTTATCGCAGAACGTCCTAGCAAGTCAGACAAAAGATCTGACTTATTCATACATGAAATAAAAACCTATAAATAAGTCAGAGCAAAGATATTGAATTGAGCTTAAAAAAATCTGGAGAAGAAGCCCGGTTTTTTCCATGACTTCTTGTAGTGGGCGGCAATAGGGATATGGTCGCTATATGACAGGATGTGATCCAGATGTTGGTGCGCCTGTTTGATCTGACCGCTGTTATAGTATGCTTCAGCTTCAAGCAGATAGATGTTTTCCATAAGATCATTATAGGCCCAGGCTTGCTGTTCATAAATCATTCGAGACTGTTCCGCCAGCTGATGTACCATTGCAAAATCACCCAATCTGAGAAAGCTTTTCATGAGATATTGATTGAGCAACGGATAATCTTCTGGATCAAATTCCTGCTCTATTCTGGCTGCATGGTGCTGATAAAACTGGATCGCTTGCTCATGTTGTTCAAGTAAGCAGTAACTTTTAATGATCAGGTAAATCGTCTTGTCCCAGTCCTGTTGTGCCATCATAAAACTGCGTTTCAACTTTAAATAACGATAAGCGGATGCATTTATATTTTCATAATCCTCTAACTCATTATAGACCTGCATTAACACATAATGGGGTTGAGACGCGAGAGGGAAGCGCGTAGTAACACCTTCATAATAGTCTTTGCGAATCAATGCATCCTGATCTTCATACAGTTCATAAATCAGATTCTCTACTGCACATTCTGCCACCTGTAGGTTGCGATAATCTTCATCATGCAGATGAGGTTTCTTCGCAGCATATTGATATAGCTGAAACAGGACTTTTTCAGCTTCTTCCTGAATATTGTCGATTTTGCCTAATTTTGCTTGGCAGGCCACATACTCTGCCACCCGAATTTGATGTTCAGTAAATGGCACACAGCTTTCATCATATTTTTCAAAATATTCTGCTAAGGCATGCTCCATGTCTTGGTAATTTTGCGCCTCTTTATAAGCCCAGATTCGGGTAAAATGTAACTCCATAAACTCGGAGTAATTTAATCCTTCTGTAGCAATAGCAGCTGCCTGATCATAGTGTCCGGTTCTGATCAGCTTGATGGCATAGTTATTACAACACATCGCAAAATAATGGTAATTACCGTGATAGTCGCTTGGGTATTGATTATGCTCATAGTACTGTTTAAAGGCGTGATAAGACTGACGATAAATTTCACAATTTAAATGAGTCAGCTCGGATGTGATCTGATCATCGAAATCATAATTTTCCTCATAAAACTCGTTCAGACTCACCCCCGCAGCATAGAGATCTCTGGGGAGGGTTTCGCTGAATACCGGCACATCCAGATTGATGGGGTGTTGCAGCAGATATTTTGATTCCAGCCATCTACGCCAGGTCACAACATCCGGTTTTAAGGCTTGGGCTTTTTCCAGATAAGTGAATGCTTGCTGATATTGTTCGTTTTCATACAGATAAGTTCCAGCAAAATGCAAAGCAGAAGCTTCATCTGGATATTTTTCAATAGTGGCTAAGCTGCGTTGATAATAGGCAGATTCTGTCTTATTGAGTTGTTCATAATAGTTCCGCTCAATAATGATTTGGTAATAGCGCACTTCCGGATGCTCATAACCGTTGTTAATCAGCTCTTCAAAGCGGTGATACCAGCGGACTAATCCAGCCGGAACCTCGGGTTGGTAATTTAATCCTTTAATCAGTTTTAATAATATTTTTTGCGCCAGCGTGATTTCTTGATGCTCATACGCAATTTCTGCCAAATGCAAATACTCGGTTTCATCTTCAACAGAGAGCAGATCAATACCATTTTCGATTTGCGTGATTAAGCCAGGATGTTGTTGTGACGCTAAAAAATACACTTTGTCGAGCCAGAGCTGTGAAATCATGATATCGCGACATTCACGGTTATGAGCATACTGCTGTTGATAAAGTTCAGTATATTCAGCATCATATTTTAAGAAATCGTTTACATCTTTCTGTTGTTTGGCGAGCAATAAATAATAACGCAGGGCTGCTTCTTTCTCATTTTCCTGCTGATAAAGGCGTTGTATCAGCGCTTTATATTGATCTGCATGCTCACTATTCAGCAAGGAGAGAGGTTGAGTTGTACTTTCTAAAGAGGCTACATGCTCAAACAGATAGTCCAGCATGATCTTGAGGGTATCCAGGTCGTTGGGATGTTCTGTTAAATATTCTTCAGCAGCTTCAATACATTGGGAAATTTTCTTTTGTTTAAATAGTTGCTCGATTATTTGCTTATTCATTAAAGCTCTCTAGGCCGTTCTAAGTTGTTAGGAAGACAGGTCTGTATTATATATTTTTTCAGGCAAGTTACTATCAAGCTATTGATCTGATCCAGGTCATGACAAATAGAGCTAAGAAAATTAAAGCTTAGCTATTGAGATAAACAGGAGATGGGCGCTGGTGTAGGGGTAAAGCGATACACCCATTCCACCGTATTTATTTAGTGGCTGAGCTTGTTGTGATCTCTGCTGAGATGTACCGGAGAGTCAGCATATAGAAAAGTCGTTTTATGGTCGGCTTGACTGGGTGAGTGGTATTTGCAGCCGGATCAGGAAACCAAATTTGGAATGTACCGATATTTTGTCCCTTGCAGTAAATGAATTGTTACGAATAAAGTAAAATGGATAAAGCTACAATAAATTAAGTCATTTGAAGCAGAAAACTCTGATTTTTAAGATGGATATGGCTAGCTGAAAAGCGCCTTTCACAGTAGAATATGCGCTCTCTCATAAGTCACATGGTGGTAGGATCGTTAGACCTGCCCGTGGAGCCAAAGTCAACATGTTTATCGTGGCCGGTGCATCAGCACATTCTTCTTTCAAGAAAGCTCAACTCTTAAACCGTTTAGCGTCAATGAGTTCTGTTCAATCTTTTGACAGCCAGTGGGTTTATTTGTTTGATCAAGCGCTCAGCGAGCAGCAACATCAATCGGCATTACAACTTTTAAACGATGGTCAATCTTTTCAACTTCGCCAAGCTGCGAGTGATGAAATCCAGATTTTGGTGACACCACGTGTCGGCACAATCTCGCCGTGGTCATCCAAGGCAACAGATATTTTCAAGAACTGTAATACGCCGGTGCACCGTTTGGAACGTGGAATCCTGTTTACCTTAAAAGGGATAAAAGAAATTTCCAATGAGGTCAAACTGGCGTTACATGACCGTATGACAGAGAATGTTTTTGCCCAAATTGAAGATGCAAAAGCATTATTTTCGGAAACCGCCCCGAAACCGTTGAACTCAATTGATATTCTGGGTCAGGGTAAAGCAGCATTAGTCAAAGCCAACAATGAGTTTGGCTTTGCTTTATCTGAACAGGAAATTGATTACCTTACCGAAGCCTTTACCAAGCTGGGACGTAATCCAAACGACATCGAGCTGATGATGTTTGCACAGGCAAACTCTGAACACTGCCGTCACAAAATCTTTGGTTCGGAATGGACGATCGATGGCGAGAAACAGCCATTATCCTTGTTCCAGATGATCAAGAATACCTATAAAGAATCGCCAACCGATGTGTTATCGGCATATAAAGATAATGCCTCTGTGATCGTGGGATATGACACCATGCGTTTTTATCCGAAAGCGGATGAAAACGGTCACTTTGTTTATAAATACAAGAGCCAGGCTGCTCACATTTTAATGAAGGTGGAAACCCATAACCATCCAACAGCCATTTCTCCATTTGCAGGGGCGGCAACCGGTTCGGGCGGTGAAATCCGTGATGAAGGTGCAACCGGCCGTGGTGGTAAACCAAAAGCAGGCTTAACCGGCTTTACCGTTTCTAACCTGAATATTCCTGGCTTTGAACAGCCTTGGGAAGAAAACTACGGTAAACCTTCACGTATGGCATCACCATTACAGATCATGATTGAAGGTCCATTGGGTGGCGCTGCGTTTAACAACGAATTCGGTCGTCCTGCATTAAATGGTTATTTCCGTACTTTTGAACAGAATGTCAATGGTGAAGTGAAAGGCTTCCATAAGCCAATCATGATTGCAGGCGGTTACGGTAACATTCGTCCTGACCATGTCGAAAAAGATGCAATCCAGCCGGGTGATCTGCTCATTGTATTGGGTGGTCCGGCCATGTTGATCGGCCTTGGTGGTGGCGCAGCGTCTTCTGTAGACAGCGGTACCATGGGCGAAAGCTTGGATTTTGCTTCTGTACAACGTGAAAACCCGGAAATGGAACGTCGTTGTCAGGAAGTGATTGATACCTGCTGGCGTCTGGAAGACTTTAACCCGATTGTCTCTATTCATGACGTGGGTGCAGGCGGTTTATCCAATGCCATGCCTGAGCTTGTAAACGATCATGAGCTGGGTGCGGTTCTTAACCTGCGTAAGATTCCATCTTTAGAGCCGGGTATGAGCCCGATGGAAATCTGGTCAAACGAAGCACAAGAGCGTTATGTTCTTGCAATCCGTCCAGAATCTTTAGAACAGTTTGAAGAAATCTGTGCACGTGAGCGTTGTCCGTTTGCAGTACTGGGTGAAGCGACTGAAGCACGTCATTTGACTGTTGAAGATCCATTGTTTGACAACAATGCAGTCGACATTCCGATGCAGGTGATGTTGGGTGGTACGCCACGTATGCAACGTTCGTATGAAACGATTGAACGTACTGGCAATGACTTTGATGCAGCAAAAGTTGATTTGAAAGATGCGATCTTCCGTGTATTGAAAAATCCGACTGTTGCATCTAAATCGTTCCTGATCACTATTGGTGACCGTTCGATTACCGGTATGGTTGCACGTGACCAGATGGTGGGCCGCTGGCAGGTACCTGTTGCCGATGCAGCAGTGACGACTACCAGCTTACAAGGTTTCACAGGTGAAGCCATGGCAATGGGTGAACGTCCACCAGTGGCTTTGTTGAATCCTGCTGCATCTGCACGTTTAGCGGTTGCGGAAGCGATTACCAACATTGCCTGTGCCAACATCGAACAAATCAGCGATATCAAGCTTTCGGCAAACTGGATGGCAGCGGCAGGTCAAAAAGGTGAAGACCAAGCCCTGTTTGAAGGTGTCAAAGCGATTGGTATGGAAATGTGTCCTGCTCTAGGCATCGCAATTCCAGTCGGTAAAGATTCACTTTCAATGCGTACAACGTGGAACGATGGTGAAGAGAAAGCAGTAACTTCACCAATGACCGGTGTCATTACCGCTTTTGCGCCTGTACTGGATGTACGTAAAACCTTAACGCCTGAATTGAAAAATCTGGCTGACTCTGTGCTGGTGCGTATTGACCTATCTAAAGGACAGTTCCGTTTAGGTGGTTCGATCTTGGCGCAGGTATATAAAGCCATTGGTTCAGTGACACCTGATGTCGATAGTTTTGATGACTTCAAAGCATTCTTTGCCTTGATTCAAGACTGGAACAACCGTGGTGTGATCAAGGCTTACCATGACATTGGTGATGGTGGTTTACTGGCGACTGTTGCTGAAATGATGTTTGCTTCACGCTTGGGTGTCGCTTTAGAAAACCAAACCACTGAAAGCTTGTTTGCTGAAGAAATTGGTGCTGTACTGCAAATCACAGCGACGGATTGGGCACAGTTAGAAGTTGAAGTTGCAGCTTCTAGTCTGAAAGATGCCATTAAAGTGGTCGGTCGTGTCAATACTTCAGATCAATTGGCAGTCAATGGTTTAACGCTAGAGCGTGCTGAATTGCAACAAGCATGGGCAGAAGTGTCACATCAGATCCAACGCTTACGTGATAACGTAGAAACTGCGGATCAAGAGTTTGCATTAATCGCAGATAAAAACCATAAAGGTTTGATTGCCCAAGCAACTTATGATTTAAATGAACCGGTTGAAGCGCCGTTTATCAATACACGTCGTCCAAACATGGCGATCTTGCGTGAGCAGGGTGTCAATGGTCATGTCGAAATGGCGGCGGCGTTTGACAAGGTCGGCTTCAATACCATCGACGTACACATGAGTGACTTGCTTGCCGGTCGTGTCAGCTTGAGCGATTTTGAAGGTTTAGTGGCATGTGGTGGCTTCTCGTATGGTGATGTCATGGGTGCTGGCGGTGGCTGGGCAAAATCGGTATTGTTCAATGCCAAGTTACGTGACCAGTTTGAGCAGTTCTTCCATCGTCAAAATACATTCAGCTTGGGCGTATGTAATGGCTGTCAAATGATGTCGCAACTTGCACCATTGATTCCGGGTGCAGAACACTGGGGCCGTTTCCACCGTAATACCTCGGAAGTGTTTGAAGCACGTGCTGTGAACGTTCGTGTAGAAAAATCAGTGTCGGTATTGCTTGAAGATATGCAAGGTTCGATTTTACCAATCGCGGTTGCGCATGGTGAAGGCCGTCTGGTTGCAACTGAACAGCAACTTGCTGCTTTAAATGCCGAGAATCAGGTGATCTTGCGTTATGTAGATAGCTTGGGTAACCCAACTCAGCACTATCCGTTGAACCCGAACGGCTCACCTGAAGCAATTACAGGCTTAACCTCTAAAGATGGTCGTGCAACGGTCATGATGCCGCATCCGGAACGTAATTTCCGTGCTTTACAGCATTCATGGAAGCCGGAAGACTGGGCTGAAGATGGTGCCTGGTTACGTATGTTCCGTAACGCACGTAAATTTATTGGTTAATCAATCCATGCAATAAGCCACCGTCAGGTGGCTTATTTAATTCCAAATACAATAACCATCAATGGACAACAAAAATGAAATCAAAAATCCATTTCCATGAATTTGCACTATTGATGGCATTACTGATGTCCATCGTCTCTTTCTCGATTGATGCGGTTTTACCTGCACTGGGTGAAATTGGAAAAGTATTTACGTTAACGAACAATAATCAGGCACAGTGGGTCATTATCAGTATTTTCTCAGGCATAACCCTTGGACAACTGATTGCAGGGCCATTGTCCGATGCGATTGGACGGAAACGGATTTTATTCACAGGTATTGTGATCTACTTTTTAGGAAGCTTATTGTGCTATTCCACCCAAAGCTTTGAATGGTTCTTGGTCGGACGTTTTATTCAGGGTGTAGGTGTTTCTGGGCCTTATGTCGCTTCGATTTCGATTGTGCGTGATAAGTATAGCGGCCCACAAATGGCACGCATCATGTCTCTGATCATGATGGTATTTATGGTCGCACCTGCGATTGCGCCGAGTTTGGGACAACTGATTATTCATTTCTTTGGCTGGCGCGATATTTTTGTATTGTATATGGTCTATGCCACGGTTGTGGGAGCATGGGTTGCTTTGCGCTTGGAAGAGACCTTAGCGCCTGAGAATCGTCTACCAATGCGGGTACAAGCTTTTAAGGATGGCTTTAAAGAAGTGGTGAGCAATAAAACCACCATGAGTTATCTGCTCTGTGCAGGTTTCTGTTTTGGCGGTTTTATTGGCTATCTGGGCACTTCACAACAAATCTTTATGCAGCAATTTGGCAAAACAGGACAGGAGTTTAGTGCCTACTTTGCACTATTGGCAGGCGTAATGGGGATTGCATCTTTTACCAATTCTCGAATTGTGATGAAGTTTGGCATGCGTCCCATCTGTATCTATGGCTTTCTTGGCCTGTGTTTAATTTCATTGGTATTTTTAATCATCCAACTTGCGGGTGTGTCCGTTTCATTCTGGATGTTTATGCTATATGCCTGCATCTTGTTCTTATTATTTGGTACGTTGTTTGGCAATCTGAATGCCATTGCCATGGAACCGATGGGGCATGTCGCAGGTATGGCTTCGGCGATTATAGGGGCATCTTCATCTGTACTGTCTTTAATACTCGCTTCGATTATTGGGCAGTTATATGATGGTACTTTGATTCCGATGACCAGTGGTTTTGTGATTTTGTGTGGTTTGGCATTTGCGATGACACTGTATGAGAAAAGACAGTTGAAAAATTCTAAGGTTATAGGTCATTAAGTGATTAATAATAGTGTAAGTCTTTACTCTAGACTAGTAGTGTTGGGAAAATGAAAAAAAGACTTTTAGATACAGCAACAGTATTGTTAGACAAATTTATTAATCGTTATCATGATTATGAAGATTTTTGGGGTATAGGTGTTTTATACACTTATTGCCAGTCTTTAGATCAATCCTTCTTAACATTTAATCTCATAGATCAGGACTGCTTTGGAAATGATGAGTTCTTGACGCAAGTTAATATTAAATTTTCGGACTATTTTGATAAGTATTTAGCTATTCATAAGAAAAAGAGAGGAGATTTAACTGAGGCAACAATAAAAATTGCATTTGATAAAGATCATAAAATATTGCCAGAAACTTTATTTGGTGATTATTTTCAAGTTAGAGTGAAACTAATTGATTCGTATGGTAGGAGTTTCATGCGATATAGTGATGGATTCTGCATGTCACATGCGTTGTGGATAGAACAACGTAATTACATAGATTCATTATCAATAGAAAGCCATCACATGATGGGGAGTATTCATTTTCCTTTAACACGACCTATAAAATCACTAACAGATACTGATATTTTATTTAGTCCATAGTAAGAAACTATACCTTATCAGTGGTTGTGGGAAATTTATCTTTGTATTGGATGTTTAGTTCATTTCAGTGGCTCAATTCTTGCTTCTTATATTTTCACAATGAATAACATAGACGAGAACCGCATGATGAAAAATGAAAACTATTTAAGAACAAGCTATTCAAAAGACAAAGGCTGGTTTTGGTTTGGCTTAACTGTAATCATTCAACTGCTATTTATCGTCGTGAGTTATCTCATGATTAATCTTCCACTTTGATTGTTTAGCTCTTATACCGTTATGATTAAACCCAGATTGATTTCAATTTGAGCCATTTTACGATGTTAAAACTGATTTATTACGTGCCTGAATCTCATCTGGCAGCGACCAAACAGGCGATTTTTGATGCCGGGGCAGGTGGTATTGGAAACTATGAACACTGTGCTTGGCAAGTCAAAGGCATCGGGCAATTTAAGCCCGTTAAAGGTGCCAATCCGTTCTTAGGACAACTGGATGAGTTAGAGCAGCTCGACGAATGGCGAGTTGAAACCATTGTTGCAGAAGAGAAGGCCAGTGCGGTGGCAAAAGCATTAAAGACAAGCCATCCCTATGAAGAACCGGCCTTTGAGTTTATCCAGATTTTAGATATTCAATAAGCTTTATTATTTATCAGGCATTGTGCTTTGAATTAAACGGGCGATATCGGTTGTGCGTGCGCGGATCAGCTCTGCTGCATTTTGACAGGCTTGCTCTAGACTGCTTGGGCCGGAAGTCAAAGAAAAGGCAGCGGTAATACCATGTTGGTATAAAGCCTGATAGTTTTGCCCAAGTGTTCCTGCAATCACAATCACAGGGATATTGGCTGCTTGTGCGATTTTGGCGACACCGAAAGGGGTTTTGCCATTTAAGGTCTGTTGGTCAAGTTTACCTTCGCCTGTAATTACCCAATCTGCCCCCTGAACTTTATCAGCAAGCTGGTTCAGTTCTGCAATGACTTCAACACCTGATCGAAACCCGGCCTTTAAGAAGGTTTTAGCTGCAAAGCCTACTCCACCCGCAGCACCGGCACCCGCCTCATGGCGTTGATCACAGCCAAAGTGTTGAGCGGTAATGTCGGCAAAATTTGATAATGCCTGATCGAGTTCAAGGACCTGACTGGGTGAAGCGCCTTTTTGCGGGCCAAAGATATGTGAAGCACCATTTATTCCGCAAAGTGGATTGGTGACATCTGCGGCCAATAAGAATTGAGTTTGGTGAATACGTGGGTCAAAATTTTCCAGATCAATCTGTGCCAGGTTTTGCAGGGCAAGACCACCAGCAGGTAGGACTTGATGATCTGCATCCAGAAATCTGGCACCTAATGCATTGAGTAAGCCAGTACCTGCATCATTGGTTGCGCTACCACCAATCGTCAGAATAATTTGCTTGGCGCCCGCATCCAAAGCAGCAAGGATTAGCTCACCTGTACCAAAAGTACTGCTGATACAGGCATTACGTTGAGAAGGTTTGAGTAACTGGATACCACTGGCTTGTGCCATTTCAATAATGGCGGTCTTTTTAGCTTCTATCCAGCCCCATTTTGCCAGTACCGATTCACCAAGTGGGCCTTGTACTATTTGCTCACGCCATTGACCCGAACATGCCGCCAAAACTGCGTCAATGGTTCCTTCACCACCATCTGCCATCGGGCATTGAATGATTTCTGCATCAGGAAAGACCTGTTGCCAGCCCGAAGCAATCGCTTCTGCTACATGCTGGGCAGACAAGCTGTCTTTAAATGAATCAGGGGCAATGACGACTTTCATAGTTTTAAAATTTGGTTTTAATCTGAGTCGAGCTTAGACGGTCTGCCCGTAAATATCCAGATTGGAAAAATAAAAAACCACTTAACTTTTGGGGTTAAGTGGTTTTTGAATGATTTACAGCATGATTAATTGAACTGGGAAAAATCAGGCTTACGCTTTTGCATAAAGGCTTGTACCGCTTCCATCATTTCAGGAGAGCGTACACGTTGCATAAAAATTTCAGCTTCATCATCAACACACTGAATGATTTCAGCCAAGTCCTGTTTCATCAGTGCTTTAGTTTGTTTGATTGACGCCAATGGCAGCGCAGCTAAATGTTGCGCAGTTTGCTGTGCAGTGGCATAGACATCTTCAACCACATCATTGACCAGATTGGCTTTTACCGCCGTTGCTGCATCAAATTTCTTCGCCGTGAATAATAACTCGGCGGCTTTCTGGTAACCTGCCTGTTTGACCAGTAAACGGCTAGCTGCACCTTCCGGAGATAGGCCAAGGCTGACAAATGGAATCTGGAACAGGGCCGTATTGTCTGCAAACACCAGATCGGCATGTAATAAAATCGTAACCCCAATACCAATTGCAACCCCTTTGACTGCAATAATTAGCGGTTTTGAAAAACGGGCAGCTGCTTTTAATAACACAAATGGCGGTTGGTCGCCCGCTTTACCTTCATGCGGCTTTTGAATAAAGCCCATAAAGTCTTTCATGTCATTGCCCGCAGTAAAGTCTTGTTCTGCACCACGGAAGATCACCACACGAACGTCTTTATCCGCATCGGCTTCATCCAAAGCTTTTGCGATCCAAAGATAAAGTTCACCATAGAGTGCATTTTTTGCTTCTGAACGGTTAATGGCTAAGGTGAGTACGCCATCTTCTAAATTTGCTTGCAAATGTTGATGAGGTTGTTGAATACAGCTAAGTGTCATCGTACTATCCTTGCTTTAATCCAGATTGTTGTTAAGTGCACTCATTATGTCGCATATTTACCAGAATGGCACAACTGATGAGTTCACAAAAAAGTGAAATTAAGCCTATGTACACATTTGACTATCTCGTTTTTATTGGACGCTTCCAGCCATTTCATCTGGCACATATGCAAACCATTGAAATTGCGTTACAACAAAGTCAAAACGTGATCTTGGCTTTAGGTTCGGCTCAATCGGAACGTAACATCAAAAATCCTTTTCTGGCGGTTGAGCGTGAGCAAATGATCTTGTCGAACTTTTCTGAACAAGATCAAAAGCGGATTCATTTTGTCCATGTGGTTGATGTGTATAACGATGAAAAATGGGTCAAGCAGGTCAAAGATTTGGTCAACGGGATCATTCAACCGGATGCAAAAGTCGGTCTGATTGGTCATTTTAAGGATGAATCTTCCTATTATTTAAGTTTATTTCCTGAGTGGCAGATGGTGGAACTGGAGAGTTTGAAAGATTCAATTTCAGCAACGCCCATGCGTGAAGCGTACTATCGTGGGGAGATTCAAACCGATTTTTTCCCTGAAGGCACCATTCAGTTTTTAAATGACTTTCAGCAATCGGCTGTTTATCCAAAACTACAGCAAAAATTTAAGGATAATGATCGTTCCAATATTGATGAAGCTTGATCGCTTGGGGAGACTAGGCATCTTCCCAAAAGATAATTCGATTTGAAAATGGATCGGTGATACTCAGTTCCAAGGTTTCCCAATCGGTCTTCTCAATTTGAGGTTTGGCAAATTTATAATCTTTTGCATCCAGTTCCGCATGAAGCAAACTGAGATTTTCCCAGTAAATACGAATGGCACTGTGCGGGCTGGCATCTCCAAAATGCTCTGTTAAATGAATGATGCAATCTTCTTTGGAAATCTGTAGATAAAGTGGGAAGTTATCCCCAAAGCTATGCTGCCAGTCGAGTTGGAAGCCCAAATAGTCCAGATAAAATGATTGGGCAAGTTCGACATCGAAAATACGGAGAATGGGGGTAATTGATCCAGATTGCATGCTTATTCCTTTTTATCGAACACCAAATTGTTGAGTCCAATACGTTTTTTGCTTCGCGGATTGATCAACTGTACAGGCGATCGCATAGTCTGTAAATTTTGGATGCATCAAATTGCGACAATGCACTGGACTGGCCAGCCATGTTGCCATCACTTCATTCAAGCTATTTTGTCCACGTGCCACATTTTCCCCACCGCCGTGGCCTTTAAATTGTGTCTTTAAGCGGTTTCTAAAATCCTGACCTGTGCTGCTGGTGTGTCCGAGCATACTGTGTTGAGCCATATCCTGTGCATGCGCAAACGCACTTTGGGATAAAGCATGACTCCATTTTAAGGGAGCTACGGCAGGGAAATGCTGACCACCACATTGCTGGGGATGCTGTCGAATTTCATTGATTGCATTCAGAATAGCCTGCTGATAGGCAGGGTTTTGTATATCCTGACAGCGTATTGAGGCGGTCGGCTGATTGATTTGTGCGACACTAAAGGACTGTTGTTGAGATGTTGCAGGTGTACTTGTACTACAAGCGGATAAGAACATGAGACAGCTAAGGCTACAAAGTGGTTTTAGAGGATTCATTTTCAGTATCTTTTAATTATTTTTAATGTTCTTATCATACGCTAAGCAGCAAGTGAACAGCAATTTGCCTGAATAAAAAAAGGCGGATATGGAATCCGCCTTTTTATAGAATCGTCTTAAGCTGTTTGCAGGGCTTTTAAGTCTTCTAATACTTGTTCAGCATGTCCAGCCGATTTGACTTTGCGATAGCTTTTCACTAACTGCTGGTTATGGAAAATAAAGGTTGAGCGTTCGATGCCCATGACTTGTTTGCCATACATGTTTTTTTCTTTAATCACATCAAAATGTTTACACAGCACTTCTTCTTTATCGCTGATTAAATCAATACTGAGCGATTGCTTTTCGGTAAAGTTCTGATGTGCCTTCACTGAATCACGAGATACCCCGATAATCTGGCAGTTTAAGGCATCAAACTGATCTTTCAAGCAAGAAAAGCCTACTGCTTGAGTGGTACAACCTGGCGTTGAATCCTTAGGATAGAAATAGAGCACTAACCATTCACTGCCAGTTTCGGCCAGATTGATTTCACCTTGTGTGGTTGGGAATACATGATTTGGTAATTGAATATTCTCAGACATTGTTCATCCTTCGATAAAATTAGTTTTGCTCAAGTTCAAGCGGTAAAAAAGCATATTCTTCATGATAAACAATATCGCCGTGACGTACAGGAATAGCTTTGTTAAAAATTGGTCCGTCAATCACGGTGGTGTGAAATTCTCCACCTTCACCGCATGGATCAATACCGCGATCTTCCAACTCTTGGATGTATTCCAGGGTGAGAATTTTACCCAGATCTTCGACTTGCATACCCAGTTTCAGATTGATGGTGACGATGACACTTTTAAACCCCAGCTGAATAAATTCTTCGACCACCTCACGGTGAGGGCGTAACCAAAGTGGCATGCCCAGTTTCAGTCCCACTTGCTGGGTGACCCGATCATGCCAGCAACCATGCTCCGGCATATCCAGATCACCCGTTACCAATACTTCTGCACCATGTTGTTTGGCTTGATCGAGCAGGGCAATGAACCTTGTTTCATAATCAGCCCAACTGGAAGAGGTCATAAACACGGGTAAAGCAACCGCATCTGCTTGTGCGCGGATAATATCCAGTGGCATGGCATGGGAACGAGAACGCTGACCTTGTTCTTCCAGCATGACAATGAGCCCAATCACAGTGCCTGTTTGCATGGCATGGTATAGGGCGAGGGAACTGTCTTTACCACCACTGAACGAGACAATAGATTGTCGTTGCTCGGCATTGGCTTTCCATTGATCTTGCATGGTGTTATTCAACTGATTCTAGATAAAGGGGATTTTAACAAAACCCAATAAAAAAGCCTGCATAAATGCAGGCTTTGTTTTCAACAATACAGGCTTATTTTTTTGGAGCCTGTTGCTGTTGTTGAGCAGCTTTCATTGCTTCTTCAGTCAGTTTCTCTAACTTGCTGACAAGTGGAGCACCTAAACATGCTTGTAGGTCTTTATTTTGCTGTTGCACAAAACCTAAAGAGCTTGGGCTTTTCTTGGCATTAATCGCGCTCTGGATTTCCCATTTTTGCGCTTCAGTTACTTTACCTTGAGCATCAATCTGGCAACCACAGAACTTGCTAACTTCAGCCGCTGTTAATTTACCGCCTTTTGCAGTCTGGTCTTTACATACGTTGACCAATGCTGCTTTTACATTGGTACTTTTATACGCAGTTTGTAATGGATTATCAGCTGCGTGAGTTGCTGTCGCAAAAAGTGCAGCAGCTGACATCATTGTAGAAAGAATAAGATTTGATTTAGAAAACTTCATATAATGTACCTAATTTTTTACCCTAATATCGATTATTCAGCGTAACGCGTAGGATCCGCAATACCTGCTTCGATAAAACCTTGTTGACGTAAACGACAACTGTCGCATTTGCCACATGCACGTCCTTGAGCATCTGCCTGATAGCAGGATACCGTTTGACTGTAGTCTACGCCATGTTCGATGCCTAAGCGTATAATATTCGCTTTGGATAAATGTAACAAAGGTGTTTCTATTTTAAGAGGTTTTCCTTCAACGCCCGCTTTGGTTGCTAAATGCGCAAGATTGGCAAAAGCGTCAATAAATTCAGGTCGACAATCTGGATATCCTGAATAATCAACGGCATTGATACCAATTACAATGGCAGCAGCGTCAAAAACTTCGGCCACAGCAAGGGCATAAGATAAGAAAATTGTGTTACGTGCTGGAACATAAGTTACAGGAATCCCTTCTTGTAATTGTTCTGGGACTTCAATGTTATGATCTGTAAGCGCGGAACCGCCTAAATTGCCTAAATCAATATTAATGATACGGTGTTCAACGCCTGCACGTTGAGCGAGTGCTTTTGCTGCATCAAGTTCAGTGGTTGAACGTTGACCGTACATAAAGCTGAGGGCGATACATTCATAATTTGCCTGTGCCCAGGCCAGACACGTTGTTGAGTCTAAGCCGCCAGACAATAATACGATGGCACGAGAACGCATATTATTTTCCATTATTCAACCTAAAATAAATTTGAGAAAACCATTTCTGTGGGAGATATGGTTTTCATAAGCTTTTAACGACCGGATTCATCATTCCATAACAGTTTGTGCAACTGTAGCTGGAAGCGAACAGGGAGATGGTCTTCTAAAATCCACTGGGCCAAGTCGCGTGCCAATGCTGGCAGGGCAACTGCACCTTTTTCCACTGCAAAAGCAGGTGAGAACCAAACCGTACTCACTTGGTCTTGCAATTGGAACTGTTCCAGCTGTTGTTTTGACCATTCATAGTCTTCACGATTACAGATCACAAATTTAATCTGGTCATGCGGGGTGAGATGGTCAAGATTGCTGAACAAATTACGGTGATCTTCTTTCGAGGTGGGGGTTTTTAAATCCAGCACTTTGGAAACACGTGGGTCAACCTTGGAAACATCCAAAGCACCACTGGTTTCAAGAGATACCTGAAAACCAAGATCACAAAGACGTTGTAACAGGATCAGACAGTTTGGTTGTGCAAGCGGTTCGCCACCTGTGACACAAATATAAGGTGTTTTATGCTGGCTTGCGGTTTCGATAATCTGTTCCAGCGATAAACGCTCGCCGCCTTCAAAAGAATAGGTGGTATCACAATAACTGCAACGTAACGGACAACCTGTTAAGCGAATAAACACCGTCGGTAGACCAAAGGTATTCGCTTCGCCTTGCAAAGAGTAAAAGATCTCCGTAATGCGTAAACCAGCCGCAGGATCAGAGACAGGAATTGCAGAAGAACGTAAGGAAGCCATAAATAGTTACCACAGACAGGTGCCACACAAGCAGCATGCTACATAAAAAACAAAATCTCTACGACCATGACTGATCGTAGAGACGAGGAACCATTAAGTTCCGTATATATTACAAATTAGTCAGCGCGTAATAAATCGTTCAAGCTGGTTTTTGCACGTGTTTTTGCATCCACTTTTTTCACGATGATGGCTGCATATAAGCTGTAAGTACCGCATTTTGATGGAAGGCTACCCGCAACAACTACAGAACCTGCTGGTACACGGCCGTAGTGAATTTCACCTGTTTCACGATCAAAGATTTTGGTAGATTGACCGATGAAAACGCCCATTGAAATAACAGAACCTTCTTCAACAATTACGCCTTCAACGATTTCAGAACGTGCACCGATGAAGCAGTTATCTTCAATAATGGTCGGGTTTGCTTGTAAAGGTTCTAAAACACCACCGATACCAACGCCACCAGACAAGTGAACATTTTTACCGATTTGTGCACATGAACCTACAGTTGCCCAGGTATCAACCATTGTGCCTTCATCTACATAAGCTCCAATGTTGACATAAGAAGGCATTAACACCACATTTTTAGCCTGGAAGCTACCACGACGGGCAACCGCAGGCGGTACCACACGTACACCTGCAGCTTTGAACTGTTCTTCAGTCCAGCCAGAATGTTTGGTATCTACTTTGTCATAGAAACGAAGATCACATGATTCGATCGGTTTGTTATCATTGAGTTTGAATGAAAGCAAAACGGCTTTTTTCAGCCACTGGTGAACAACCCATTCACCATCGATTTTTTCGGCAACACGTAGTGTACCGTTATCTAAACCGGCCAATGCTTGTTCTACAGCTTGACGGATTTCAGTTGGGCAGTCCGCTGCACTATAGTTGGCACGGTCTTCAAATGCTTGCTCAATGATTGTAGAAAGCTGAGACATGATCTTCCTTCTTCCAAAAAAATTTTGAAGATTTTACACTAATTTTGTAGGGTCTGTTGCCATTTTATAAATAGGTTGCGTTATAAGCTAAAATTTTATCAGACGAGGCATGAAACGCAGGGAATGGCTATTCCCTTGCCAAGTTTCATAACGAAGTATGAGGGAGTTTTAGCTATAACCCTTTGGGACAAGGAGTTTTTTTGTCGCTACATCGTTATGTCTTGTTCATTTAGAAAGCCTAAACTTCACAAGCCATGCCTTGTAGCGCCTAAAAAATCTCCATTGTCGCAACCATAGATAAAGTGGCAGCAGACCCTCAGAATCTTTGAAAAAAGTAGTTACAATATTTTGTTTTAAAATTGAGCAACAAAACTGTCATAAAAATGGAGCTTATTGTTTTTTATCTATAATTTATAAATACATAATTCCTTCGAATTTGTATCAAAAAATAACAAAAAATAATCAGTTTCTGTATAAAAAAATAGCGCTATTTATTTTATGCTGTGTCCACAGTAACAATTATACTTTAAATAAGAGCATTTTTGAGGAGACTTCAATGAAAGCTTTGCGTGTTATGTTAGCAGCAGGTGCATTAACAGCGATTGCAGGTACTGCATTTGCGGCAGATGAACAAGTTGTGCAGGAATCTGTTTACGCTTTTCCTTCATACTTAGATCCAGTTTCAGTTCGTGCTGAAGTGGGTACTACTGGTTACGGTGGGGCAATTTCATACAAAGTCAACCCATACGTTAGCTTAAGCCTTGGTTACAATGGTGGCGATATTTCTTGGTCAGACAGTTTAAAAATTGATGGCACGAAATATGATATGGATATGGATAACAAAAATGCATATTTAAATGCTGAAATTTATCCATGGGGAACGAATCAAAATGCATTTGCGCGTGCGTTATACGTAGCGGCAGGTGTTGGTTATCTTGATAATAGCTATGATTTGAAAAAATCAGTATCTAACTCAAATGACACCATTAAAATTGATGGTTCTAACTATAACGCCCCAAGCGGAAATGGTTCGGTTAAAGGCCATTTAAATTATGATAACCAACTTGCTCCATACCTAGGTTTTGGTTTAAATACTCCAGTTTATAAAAACGTTGGTGTGTTTGGTGAAGTCGGTGCTT
This sequence comes from Acinetobacter sp. 'aerobic (ED)', assembly GCF_904886855.1. NCBI lineage: Bacteria > Pseudomonadati > Pseudomonadota > Gammaproteobacteria > Moraxellales > Moraxellaceae > Acinetobacter > Acinetobacter sp. 'aerobic (ED)'. The sequence goes on along the minus strand of NZ_CAJHGI010000002.1, from coordinate 189,201 downwards.
ACTATACTGGTAACCCTGAAGTTGATTTAAAATCTGAAGGACTGGTAAAAGTAGGTGGTACTGAGTCTGGTCAAGCGGCAGCTGATCGTGAAGCAGACAAAATTGCCAACAAAAACAAATATGAATGGATGCCAGTTGCGAAAGTGGGTGTGAGCTTCAAGTTCTAATCCATGCATCCAGCATAAAAAAACGAGCGTTATGCTCGTTTTTTTTATGTCTGTGAAATAGACAATATAAAAGGCGCATCATGCGCCTTTTATGTTCAGGATCATTTATTCTTCGGGATAAGCCACTTTTTTCAAAGCTTTAATATCTGTTTCTGGGGAGCATAAGGAAATGAATTCATAACCGTAGCCACGTAGTAGATGGCCTTTACGCACTGCGATCCAGGTGGTATTCACACCAAACACATCGGTTTTGATCTGTTGTAGGCGATAATCACGTTCAGCATCATAAGCGACATCATTGACAATCCCGACGCCCATATTCAGTTCAACATAGGTTTTAATGACATCGGCATCAAGTGCTGACATTACGATGTCTGCATGAAGTTGTGCATCTTCAAAAGCTTTATCAATTTTTGAACGACCCGTGAAACCGCCGTGGTAAGTAATCAGCGGATAGTCAGCCAATACATCCAGGCTGATTTTATCTAGTTTTGCCAATGGATGGTCTTTCGGGGTAATAATGCTATGATGCCATTCATAATACGGCACACTGGCTAGATTTTCTTCTGTGGTTAATGATTCGGTTGCGATCCCGATATCGGCTTCACCCTGAAGCAGCATTTCTGCAATTTCAACAGGACTGGCTTGTTGTAAAACCAAATGAACTTTAGGAAATAGTTTCTTAAATTGATTCACAATCGGTGGCAGCACATAACGCGCTTGGGTATGTGTGGTGGCAATGGTCAGTGTGCCTTCATCAACTTTATTAAAATCATCGGCGAGACGTTTAATATTATCGGCATCGACCAACATGCGTTCCACGATGCTGAGTAAAGACTGACCTGGCTCGGTCAGACCCAGTAAGCGTTTGCCTTTACGTACAAATAACTGTACGCCCAGTTCATCTTCTAAATCTTTAATGTGTTTGCTGACGCCAGATTGAGAGGTATAAAGAGCCGCAGATGCTTCGGTTAAATTAAAGTTTTGGCGAACAGTTTCTCGAATAATTCTGAGTTGTTGAAAGTTCATAGTCTTTTTTCCACATAAGGTGAGAAACGGCTAAAGTCCTGCAAGGATAGTTTAACCGCCCTCAAAGTATTCTTCTAAGCAACTTGCGTTGATTGATCTGCAAATAAATGAAGTTGAGCCGCGCTGATCCAAACGGTTTGATTTGGTTTGAATTGATGTAAGTTCGCCTCTTCTACACTTAATAAAATTTCAATGGTTCGTCCACTACGATCTTGTAATTCAGCGACAACCCGGCCAGCAATCCATACTTCACGTAAGAAGGTTGCCTCAATGGTGTTGGCTTGAGGCTGGGTATGAATATGTAATTCATTTGGTCGTGCAAATGCAATGACTTTGCCTTGCGGGGCCTCAAGGCTGGTTGGTAACTGAATACGATCATCGCCGATACGGATAATACCGCCTGTATGCTCACCTTCAAAACGATTTGCTTGACCAAGGAAATCAAAAACAAAAGGCGTTGCCGGTTTTTCGTACACTTCGCGTGGTGAACCGATTTGTTCAACATCGCCTTTGTTCATGACAATAATTTGATCTGCAACTTCCAAAGCTTCTTCCTGATCATGGGTGACAAAGATCGAGGTAATATGCAGTTCATCATGTAAGGTACGTAGCCAGCGGCGTAATTCCTTACGGACTTTGGCATCCAGTGCACCAAATGGTTCATCCAGCAGCAAAACACGTGGTTCAACTGCAAGCGCGCGGGCTAAGGCAATACGTTGACGTTGGCCACCAGAAAGCTGGGCCGGGTAACGATCTGCCAAGAAGCCAAGTTGCACCAGATCCAGCAAGCGTGTCACGCGTTTCTTAATTTCAGCTTCCGATGGACGTGTGGCACGCGGACGCACACGTAAGCCAAAGGCAATATTGTCAAAAACGCTCATGTGACGGAACAGGGCATAATGCTGGAATACAAAACCGACCTGACGTTCACGCACATGGATATCGGTTGCATCTTCACCTTCAAGTAAAACCTGTCCGCCATCGGCAGATTCCAGACCTGCAATAATCCGTAATAAGGTAGTTTTGCCACAGCCTGAAGGACCCAGTAGGGCAACCAATTCACCTTCAGGAAAATCTAAAGAGATATTTTTTAGCGCATGGAATGCACCAAAGTGTTTTTCAATATTTTTAACTTGAATACTCATGTGTTTATTCCTTAGTGGCTAGGTTGATCTTGAGTGGGCTGATGTTGATTTGCTTGTTCTTGGCGGACTTCGAGCCACGTTTTCAAGATCAAAGTGAGAATCGCTAAAAATGCCAGTAACGATGACACAGCAAATGCAGCACTAAAGGTATATTCGTTATAAAGAATCTCGACGTGGAGCGGTAAGGTATTGGTTTGACCACGAATATGGCCAGAAACCACGGATACTGCACCAAACTCACCCATGGCACGTGCATTACACAAAATCACGCCGTAAATCAGACCCCATTTGATATTGGGTAAAGTGACTCTCCAGAAGGTTTGCCAGCCTGAAGCACCAAGTACAATTGCGGCTTCTTCTTCCTCGGTACCTTGTGCTTCCATCAACGGAATCAATTCACGTGCAACAAAAGGAACGGTAATAAAAATGGTGGCTAATACAATCGCAGGTACGGCATACAGGATTTTGATATCGTTATCCATTAACCAGCCACCCATCCAGCCTTGTGCACCAAAAATCAGCACCAGCATTAGACCCGCAATCACAGGAGAGACCGAGAATGGTATGTCTATAATCGTGGTGAGAATGGCTTTACCTCGGAACTGGAATTTGGCAACAGCCCATGCCGCTGCTACACCAAATACCACATTAATCGGAACCGCAATTGCTGCCGTGATTAAGGTGAGTTTGACTGCGGATAAGGTGTCCGAATCGGTCAGAGCATTGATATAGACTTCAATGCCTTGCTTGAACGCTTCAACAAACACTAGAATCAGGGGTAACAGTAAGCAGCTTAAAAAGAAGATTAAAGCCACAGCAATTAAGCTATAACGTACCCAGATCGGTTCACGGGTGGCGTCTCTGCTTTGCAGTTTGAGTGCCAAAGCATTGCTATTGGTATTTAAGCTCATTGCGCAACTCTCCCTGTACGGCGGCTTGCCCATGCTTGTACTAAATTAATTAAAAATAAGATGGCAAATGACAGAACAAGCATAACGACCGCAATCGTGGTTGCACCTGCATAATCATATTCTTCTAAACGAGAGATAATCATCAGCGGCGCGATTTCGGTTTTATAAGGCTGGTTACCGGCAATAAAAATCACCGAGCCATATTCTCCGACACCACGGGCAAAGGCCAAGGCAAAACCGGTAAGTACCGCTGGAAACAAGATCGGCAAAATGATTTTAGTGATCGTCTGCCAACGATTTGCACCCAGGGCAGAAGCCGCTTCTTCCAGCTCGGTTTCAATATCGCTCAATACGGGCTGTACGGTACGAACCACGAAGGGTAACCCAATAAAGATTAAGGCAAGAGTAATCCCGATTGGCGTATACGCTACTTCAATTCCAAGAGGAGAAAGATACTGTCCGATCCAGCCTGTTGGTGCATATAAAGAGGTAAGTGCGATACCTGCAACCGCCGTCGGTAATGCAAAAGGTAAATCGACTAAAGCATCGATAATACGTTTACCTGGAAAGCTATAGCGAACCAGACACCAAGCCAGTAACAAACCAAAAATAACATTTACTAATGCAGCAATCAGGGCTGCACTAAAACTAAGTTGCAAGGATTTTAAAATTCGTTCTGAGGTTAAGATTTCCCATAAGCCATCCCATCCAATCCCTAAAGATTTGATAAATACAGCAGATAAAGGAATAAGCACAATCAAAGACACGTAAGCGAGGGTGAAGCCTAATGAGAGACCAAACCCAGGCAGCACTCGGGAACGCTGCGACATGATATTTCCTCAAAGAGAAAGGTTTGCTAAAACCAGCAAATAAATAATGCGATAACTAAAAATATGGGGCGGAACTTAGGCAAACTTCAGATTAAAGTTTGCCTGACTCATTCGGGCAACGAACTGCGTCTTTTTTTCAGGTAACAGATAATTCAGGATTTCCGGAAAAGGGCCGAATCCGGAAGCAACATTGACATGACCCACAGCGCCTAAATTAATCGGTGTCAGTTTCCATGCCTGGGCCAGTTGTAATGCATCGACATATCCCAGCCAAGGATCATTTTCACTAATCAATAAGGTAGTAGGTACCTCAATATTGAGCTGCTGAAAATACTGTTGATAGTCTGTCAAGCTATGACGTGCAAAGCCGGCTTCACCAAAACGTGCTGGATTGGCAGGCGCAACCAGAAGCAGGTTTTTAACTTTGGTCCGGAGTTCTGGATGCTCAGCAAGTGCAGCTACGCTGGTCAAGCAGCCAAAGCTATGTGCCACGATTTGCACTGGCGCAGGCGCGGCTGCAACTGTTTTTACAAACTGGGCGATCCATTCACTTAATACGGGACGATCCCAATGTTTCTGTTCAACGCGAGAGCTAGACACGAGTTGCTGTTGTAACCAAGACTGCCAATGCTGCGCTTCGCTACCACCTACACCTGGAACAATTACCGTATGAATCATGTCCGCTCTCCCTATTTACCCGTCAAGTAAATTATTTGCCTGTGCTGTTCTGTTTGACGATTTGGTCAAACACACCGCCATTATCAAAGTGAGTTTTTTGCACTTTGGTCCAGCCACCAAATTCCTGATCAATTGTCACTAGTTTCAACGGCTTAAACACATTGCTATATTTCTTTAATACCGCTGCATTACGTGGGCGGTAGAAGTTACGTGCAGCAATCTCTTGTCCTGCCGGTGAATACAGGTAGTTCAAGTAACCACGAGCGATTTGTAGATTGCCTTTTTTCTCGGCATTCTTTTCAACCACAGCAACTGGCGGTTCTGCAAGAATAGAAAGAGAAGGTGTGACAATTTCGAATTTGCCTGGTTGCTCACGTACGGCTAGGTAGGCCTCATTTTCCCAAGCCAGCAATACGTCACCGATACCGCGTTCAGCAAAGGTTGTAGTTGCGCCACGTGCACCTGAATCAAGTACTTTGGTTTGTTTATAAATTTGACGAACAAATTCTTGAGCTTTGGCGTCGTTACCGCCTTTCTGGTGTTTTGCCCATGCCCAGGCACCTAAGTAGTTCCAGCGCGCACCACCAGAGGTTTTCGGGTTTGGTGTAATGATTTCTACACCTGGTTTAACCAAGTCACCCCAATCTTTGATTTGTTTTGGATTTCCTTTACGAACCAGGAAAACAATGGTTGATGTGTATGGCGTAGAGTTATTCGGTAATTTCTTTTGCCAGTCTGCTGGGAGTAACTTTGCATTTTGAGCAATCTCATCGATATCTGCTGCTAGTGCAAGTGTAACTACATCTGCATTTAAGCCATCAATCACGGAACGGGCCTGTTTACCTGAGCCGCCATGTGACTGTTTAAAATCGATATCCTGACCGGTACGCTGTTTCCAGAAGGTACCGAACTGTTTGTTAAAATCTGTATAGAGTTCACGAGTTGGGTCATAAGAGACATTTAAGAACTCTTGTGCCGCAAATGAAGAAACTGAGAGTAATGCAGCAATGACGCCGACTTTAACTTGAGAAAAACGCATGACAAACCCCTTAAAACTAAATCACTGTTTGGAATATGTACGCAGCATAACGCCAGTTTTTTTGCAAAAAAAATAATTAAAATCGAATTTGTTATGAAAAATATAGAAATATATAAAACAGATAAGCTTTGCTGAATTATTGATATATAACACATTTTTAATTCACTCTTTTACTTGTTATAATTGTTTAAAATCAAATGTTTATTTGTCTTTGGTCGTGCGGTCTTGTTGAGTGAGTAGGTGCTTAGATCATGCAGTGTTATAAAAATGGACAGTTAATTGATGCCATTCCTTTATTAGACCGTGCTTTTCATTATGGTGATGGTTGCTTTACCACAGCACGTATTTTTCACGGAAATTTTGAGCTAAAAGAGTTGCACTTTGCACGTTTAAAACTGGCCTGTAATAGCCTAAGCCTCGATGCCGATTTATCCTTGATTGAAAAGTCACTTGTACATTTACAGCAGCAATATGCCATGCTCAATGGTACTTTAAAAGTGGTGATTAGCCGCGGTGAGGGAGATCGTGGCTATAGTCTACCGCTACATGCAGCCGATATTTATGTCTGGTATTACCCGAGAGTGACGCAGGTTTTTCAACCTGAATGGATTGAAAGTGGCCTGTTAAATCATGCCTTGGGGCTGAATATGCCACATCTGGTTGGACTGAAAACATTGAACAGATTAGAGCAGGTCTTACTCAAGCAAGAGGCAGATCAGCATGGCTGGCTGGAAGCATTGGTCAGTGATGTGCAGGGGGCTATTGTTGAAGGGGTGAGCAGTAATTGTTTTATTCGTATAAATGATCGGTGGATTACGCCTGAACTTCGCTATAATGGCGTCCACGGTGTGATGCGGGCCAAAATTCTATCGAGAATGCAGCAATATCAGGTTAAATGTGAGCAGCGTTGTATTGAGATGAACGAAATTGGCCGTATTCAGAGTTTATTCTTCTGCAATGCATTGCACCCAATGAAAGCGGTGATTCGATTTCATGACCGTTGTTTAGAGCAACAACCTTATCTTGATTTATTTGAAACGTTAAAACTTAGCCAGATTGATTAATATGCCAAAGCCGCCTAGTTCCAGCAAAAGTAAGAAAAAGCCAAAAGCGAAACCGAAATCCAGTTTTTCTTTTTTTAAAGCCTTTTTGATCGCCATTGTGGTTTTTGTTTTGGTGATCTTTGGTATTGTATGGTCAAGCCTATTCAAAGCTTATCCGGTAGAAGGCAAGAAACAACTTCTGGTCATTTCTTCTGGCGATACTTATTCACGTTTTATTGATCGTTTAGCCAAAGAAAATAATGTGAACTTTCCGATAGTTTTAAAGCTCTATCAGAAGTTTATGATTCATGACACCATGAAAGCAGGTGTTTATGAAATTACGCAAGGCATGACGGTCCGTCAGGTCATGGATATGCTTTCAGATGCAGATAATGCGCAGATGAACCGTATTCTGGTGATTGAGGGAACGACCTTTTCTCAGTTGATTCAGAATTTAAGAAAAGATTCGAATGTCACCAATACCTTGCTTGACCTTCCTCAATCTGAACTGTTAAAGCAATTAGACATTCCATATACGCATCCAGAAGGTCTATTTGCACCAGATACTTATTTCTTTGCCAAAGGTGAAACGGACAAGAAAATCTTAACTGATTTATATCGCCGTCAAATGAAATCATTAGATGAAGCCTGGGCCAAGAAAGCACCGAACTTACCGTACAAAGATAAGTATGAAGCTTTAATCATGGCTTCAATTATTGAGAAAGAAACCAGTCTGGATAGTGAGCTACAGCAGGTTTCAGGTGTGTTCGTCCGTCGTCTGAAAATAGGCATGCGCTTACAAACCGATCCAACCGTGATTTATGGCATGGGCGACAACTATAAAGGCAATATCACGCGTAATGACTTACGTACGCCAACGGCCTATAACACTTACACCATTAATGGATTACCGCCAACACCTATTGCTTTGCCAAGTAAGAAAGCGATTGAAGCAGCGATGCATCCAGACGATGCCAAAAATATCTATTTTGTTGCTACAGGCAATGGTGGACATAAATTTACCGCGTCTTTAGAAGACCATAATCGTGCAGTGCAAGAATATTTAACTGTACTACGTTCAAAGAAAAAGCAGGGCGAATAATGTTTATTAGTTTTGAAGGGACGGAAGGCGTAGGGAAGACTACGCTGATTCGTAAAATTCATCAGTACTTTGAACAGCAAGGTAAAGAAGTGGTGTTGACCCGTGAACCGGGCGGTACCCCATTGGCTGAGCAGATTCGTTCATTATTATTAGCAGTAAATCATGAAGAGCAAATGAGTCATGATACTGAGCTGTTATTGATTTATGCAGCACGTGCACAGCATTTACAGCAAGTGGTTTTACCTGCATTAGAGGCAGGTAAAATTGTGCTGAGTGATCGTTTTACCGATGCCAGCTTTGCTTATCAATGTTCTGGACGTGGTTTAAGTCAGGAAAAGCTGCAACTGTTAAATCAAACTTTTGTGGCGAAAATGCCGAATATTACTTTTTGGTTAGATGCGCCGATTGAGTTGGGCATGACCCGTGCGCGAGAGCGCGGGGCATTGGATCGTTTTGAGCAAGAGAAATTAAGTTTCTTTGCTAAAGTTCGTGCGGGTTATGAGACCTTGTGGCAAGCAGAGCCTGAGCGGATCAAACGTTTGGATGCAACACAAAATGCGGGTGTTGTGTTTGAAGAAGCGCTGCAATATTTGAAATAGGCTTTAAACAATAGCTAATCTGAAAATAGTCTGATTTTTAGTATTTGAATCCAAGTTGTTATTTACTATCGAGATCGGCGGCATGGATGCCGCCAGTTGGACAGGGGTACCAAGGATGTACCCTCTGTCCAACAAGGGATTTTGATTACTTTGATCCTTCAAAGTAATGTATTGCCTATACAAACGAGATCTAATGATTCTGTTTATATGAGGCCATGCCAATCAAAAAATAATAGCTAAAATAAATTGAGTGTTATTCATTCACCAACGGCTGTTCCACTTTGAAATTTGGCGGTGTGAGCACCGTCTTACGAATCTCATTGGAGAGTTCAGGATAATCTAGTGTATAGTGCAAACCACGTGATTCCTTACGTTCCATTGCACAACGTACAATCATCTCAGAAACCAGAACCAAATTACGTAACTCAATCAAGTTCTTACTGACACGATAATCCTGATAATACTCGGTGATTTCATGCTTGAGCATTTCAATACGGTGTAAGGCACGTTGTAAGCGTTTAGTGGTACGGACAATACCCACATAGTTCCACATGGTGGAACGTAGCTCATCCCAGTTTTGCAGGATCACCACATCTTCATCGGCATCGGTAACTTGCGTTTCATCCCAAGTTGGGACATCTGGAAATTGAAACTCAGCATCAAACTTCTGTTCAATATCTTCTGCTGCACTCATGCCATAAACGAAACATTCAAGGAGTGAGTTACTGGCCATACGGTTGGCGCCGTGTAGACCTGTATAAGAGGTTTCACCAATCGCATATAAACCATCGAGATCAGTCTGACTATGTTCATCGACCACTACACCACCACAGGTATAGTGTGCTGCTGGAACTACAGGAATCATATCTTTGGTGATATCAATGCCGAGTTCAAGCAGACGGGCATACAGTGTCGGAAAATGTTCAATAATAAACTCTGGCGATTTATGGGTGATGTCTAACCAGACATGACGAATCCCGAGACGCTTGATTTCATGGTCGATGGTACGTGCCACAATATCACGCGGTGCAAGTTCTGCGCGTTCATCAAAACGCAGCATAAAACGTTCCCCATCGGGGAGGCGCAAATAAGCACCTTCACCGCGCATCGCTTCAGTAATTAAGAACGAGCGTGCTTTCGGGTGATATAAACAGGTCGGATGGAACTGGTTAAATTCCATATTGGCGACACGACAACCGGCACGATAGGCCATGGCAATACCATCACCAGTCGCAATATCAGGATTTGAGGTGTAGAGATAGGCTTTCATTGCACCGCCACAGGCAAGTGCAGTAAATGGAGCCAGGAAGGTATGCACCTGTTCGTGAGTCTCATCTAAAGCATAGAGGCCGATCGCACGATTAGCTTGGTTTTGATGCCCAAGCTTGTGTAGGGTAATCAGATCAATCGCAATATAATTTTCAAAAATTGTAATATTTTTTCGTTCTTTAGCGCGTTCAACCAGCGTGGTTGAAATGGCTTTGCCGGTTGCATCGGCAGAGTGAATGATACGACGTTGTGAGTGACCACCTTCACGGGTGAGATGCAGTTGCTCGTCTTCATCTAGCGTAAATTGCACGCCTTGCTTGAGCAGGAAATCAACGGATGGTTTGCCACCTTCGACAGTATGTTTGACGGCATCTAATTCACAAAGATGGCCGCCTGCAATCATGGTGTCATTAATATGTTGTTGAATCGAATCTGTTTCGTCTAAGACTGCCGCAACACCGCCTTGTGCATAGAAGGTACTGGCTTCTGTCAGCGCCGCCTTTGCCAGAATTGCAATGTTATAATGACTTGGTAAAGAGAGTGCGAGGCTCAAACCTGCACCGCCACTGCCCACAATAATCACATCAAAATGGTGAATTGTTTTTAAATCAGGCATGTCAATCTGCTTCAGTTTTAAACGTTCGCTAATGACACCGCTTTTTTGTCAAAAAGGCAAGGGCCAATCTGCCTGAAATTGAGTGAATTTTTAGCGAATGCGATTTATTTATTGATTAATTTGGCCTCATCTGTATGAATGAGAAAACGATTAACTTTCAGTACATGGTTTTAATTTAGCCTTAAGCTGTCCAAGCTAAAACCTTAATTGAAAGGTGAACATCTGGAAAAGGCTCCATAATTTATTCACATTTCATTGTTCTATTTGGTTGTATGCATTGAAAATATAAACATTTTTTTACGAAAAGAATGCTAGGGTTATGCTACAAACATAGATCATAACTTTTATTTTAATCAACAGTATGTAGGTTCTTGCTTCATGAAAAGTCGCTATTTACAACAAGGAATGTATGCTGCGGTATTTACGGTAGCAGCTGCTCAAGTCAATGCTGCATCGCCAGTAGATTTTTCAAATCTCGTTGAGCAGGTCAGTCCTGCTGTGGTGAGTGTCAATGTGGTCAAGAAAATGACTCAGGAAGAGTTATTACAACAACAGGTTCCGGAAATTTTGCGTCGTTTTTTTGGTAATCAGGTGATTATCCCGCAACAACAGGGACCACAGGAAAAGACCGGCTACGGCAGTGCTTTTTTTATTGGCAAGGACGGGTACTTGTTAACCAATCGTCATGTGGTTGAAAATGCTTCCCGCATCAGTATCATCCTGAATGACCGCCGTGAAATTGACGCAACACTTGTTGGTAGCGATGAACGTACGGATATTGCATTACTTAAAGTCAATGGAAGCAATTTCCCGGAATTAAAAATTGGTAATGTTAACCAGCTTCGCGTTGGTGAACCTGTACTTGCGATTGGTTCGCCATTTGGCTTTGATTATTCTGCATCAGCGGGGATTGTCAGTGCCAAATCACGTAATATGAGTGGTGAAACTTCAGTACCGTTTATCCAAACAGACGCCGCATTGAATCCAGGTAACTCAGGTGGTCCATTGTTTAACCAGCGTGGTGAAGTGGTGGGGGTTAACTCGCGGATCTTCAGCGGTACCGGCGGTTATATGGGATTGTCTTTTTCGATTCCAATCGATGTTGCAATGGATGTAGTACAACAGTTAAAGACTACAGGTAAAGTAACACGTTCATATCTTGGTATCATGCTACAAGACATTGATCGGAACTTGGCCGAAGCTTATAAATTACCGAAACCAGAAGGTTCTTTGATCACGCAGGTTGCACCGAAATCACCTGCTGAAAAAGCAGGATTAAAATCAGGCGATGTGATTTTAAAAGCCAATGGTGTGCCAATTTCACGTACAGGCGATTTACTTTATTCATTGAATCGCATTGCGCCAAATCAAACCGTTCAGTTAGAAATTTTACGTGATGATAAAACACGCACCATTTCTGCAACACTGGGGACGGCACCAGACGATACGGCTGCGGATGCTGAGAAAAATAATCCAACCAGCGGTTTAGGTATGAGTATTCGAGACCTGACTGCGGCTGAGCAAGCGCGTTTGGATATCCGTAGTGGTATTCTGATTCAGGATGTGAAACGTGGCGGCCTTGCATCATTATCAAATCTGGTCGCAGGGGATGTGATTGTTCAGGTTAATGGTATAGCGATTACCAACAGTCAGATGTTCGCTAAAACGGTGGGTGCCTTGCCGAAGAATAGTGTTGCCCGTGTGACCATTATCCGTCAGGGACAACGTGCAATTCTAGGTTTACGTCTACCTTAAACCTGTTATGGTTGCTCAAAACCACTCTGAAAAGGGTGGTTTTTATTTTGTAATACACTGCAGTTTAGACTAGTGTATCTAGCTGAGTTTTGATTGATGAAAGAAGCCAGATAAATGAGTACGATTTTTGATTTGGAATTACAAGTTCAACCTGAGCATATCGATGTATTGGGCCATGTCAATAACGTGATGTATATCCAATGGATGCAGGATGTCGCTGCAGCACATATCGAAACATTAGGATTGGGACTTGCTCAATATCTGGAACTTAAACATGCAATGGTCGCGGTTGAACATCATGTGCAGTATCGCAAAGCCGCTCTGGAAGGTGAACACATCATCTTGCGTACATGGCTGGATGATATAAATGCCTTATATTCTTTCCGTCAGTATGCATTTTATCGTCCGAAAGACCAAAGTGTTCTGTTTATGGGAAATACCAAATGGGCCTGTATTGAAATTGAAACAGGACGCCCAAAACGGATGTCACCGAGTTTTACTCAGGCTTACCAACCGATTTCACCAGATTTAAATCCAATGGACTTTTCAATTTCATATACGCAGTCTGAATAAATTCAGAAATCAGCAGCAAATGAATGATCCGAGGGCGGCATTTTACGATCAATTCATCAAACTAAGTTTAAAAATAGTGAATCAATTAACCTAAACTCGGATTAAACACTTAAAAAAACGTTTAATAACGTTGGCTTATGCGAAAAATTCAATAGATTAAGCTAATTGTGTAATTTTTGTATATTGGTTATTTTGTAGCCTCTTAAATTGTGTTTTGGGGAACATGATGAATGACAACGTGGGGGTTGTTGTTTTTTATTTGCTGTGCTTGTTTGCAGGCATTGTCTTTGTGATCGGAAGTGTTGTTTTTGATATGACACTCCTGTTTGTGGGGTTAGGTCTGATTGCTTGCGCTTTTTTAATTAAATCCGAGTTTAATTTAACCGTAATGTTCTGGCATAAAATTGAATAATTAAAAAAAGATGATGAAAAAGCCGTACTAATCAAGTACGGCTTTTTTATTGGAGAAAATTTATCGCGATAGCTCAGCCATTCATTTTTGCCTTGAAGGCTGACATTGAAACCGAAATTTACGCGATTGAGCATTTTTGATAGCTCTCACCGTGAATGTTTAATATCAAAAGGTGTGTAAAACCGAGCTAAAAAGCTGGTCGGATTAATTGATGCTTTTATCGGCGGTTATTTCACTGTTTTGAGTAAAATCTGTGATAATGGTCACAATGTTTTTAAAAATCATGAAGTATGGATATTTTAAAATTCGTAAAAAGCTTTAATACCGTGGGATGCTATTTAACCCTTGCCAGCATTTTGCTCGCGATTCTGATTTTTTATTTCTATTATGTAAACCCAAATTAATTTTAAAAATTAAATGGTTAAATAGGCTTTAAGTATTCTAGAAGGGGGCTCATCCTGCTACTTTTAAGTGGTTTAGTTTGTTCATTATCAGCATTTGGAAGCATAAACCAAACATCAGGCGGAGAAGAAAATTCTTCCCAGGCTCGATATGCGCTTGTTGAATATATATTGTGAAGTATCCTGTTGCTGTTTCGGATCATGCTCAACTCGTCATACAAGCTCTGCATTATCAAAATAAGGATGGAATGGCACGGCACCAAGACAGGTCATCCATTCTTAGCCTTATACAACTCACAAACTCTGCAGCATTTTTTAAAGCGATTGTCAGGTTCTGGTGGGGGAAATTAATTTCTCGCTTAAATATTGCTTTCAGCATCACGATGTAGTCTCGGTCACATATACTTTTAACACTATATTTTTAACATTGTTGTGCTTATACTGTGCCGAACTTTTTAAACATTATTTTTCGCAGCAATAGGCAATTATTTAATTGATTAGATTGCTGTGTACATATTCTTAAGGTAACCCATGGCGCAAGCTAAAAAATCCGTAGATATCAAAAATATACGCAATTTCTCGATCATTGCACACATTGACCATGGCAAGTCGACGCTGGCTGACCGTTTCATTCAAATGTGCGGGGGTTTACAAGATCGTGAGATGCAAGCTCAAGTATTAGACTCTATGGAGCTTGAGCGTGAGCGTGGGATTACAATTAAAGCCGCTTCGGTGACGTTGTATTACACCCATCCGAATGGTCAGGAATATCAATTAAACTTCATTGATACCCCAGGGCACGTTGACTTCTCTTATGAAGTGTCACGTTCTTTGGCTGCGTGTGAAGGCGCCTTGCTGGTTGTCGATGCTGCACAAGGGGTTGAGGCACAGTCGGTTGCTAACTGCTATACCGCAATTGAGCAGGGTCTGGAAGTTCTGCCAATTTTGAACAAGATTGACTTGCCTCAGGCCGAGCCTGAACGTGTCATTCACGAAATTGAAGAAATTATCGGGATTGAAGCGACTGATGCACCCACCTGTTCTGCAAAAACCGGTCTAGGTGTGGAAGGTGTGCTAGAGCGTCTGGTTGATGTTATTCCAGCACCTGAAGGCGACCGTGATGCTCCCTTACAGGCCTTAATTATTGACTCATGGTTTGACAACTATTTAGGGGTTGTTTCCCTGGTCCGTATCAAGCAAGGTCGTATCCGTAAGGGCGACAAGATGCTGGTTAAATCGACAGGTCAAACTCATCCGGTCACTTCAGTGGGCGTGTTCAATCCGAAACATACTGAAACCGACATCCTCGAAGCAGGTGAAGTTGGCTTCGTGATTGCGGGTATTAAAGATATTTTTGGTGCGCCAGTCGGTGATACCATCACACTTTCATCTACGCCTGAAGTGGAAACTTTGCCTGGTTTTAAAAAGGTAAAACCACAGGTATATGCCGGACTTTTCCCGATTGATTCAAGTGACTTTGAACCGTTCCGTGAAGCGCTACAAAAACTACAGATCAACGATTCAGCTTTATTCTTTGAACCGGAAAGTTCAGATGCATTAGGCTTTGGTTTCCGTTGTGGCTTCTTGGGCATGCTCCACATGGAGATCGTACAAGAGCGTTTAGAGCGTGAATACGATCTGGATCTGATCAGTTCTGCGCCAACGGTCATTTACGAAGCTTTGACCAAGAAAGGCGATATCATTTATATCGACAGTCCATCAAAAATGCCGGATGGTTCTACAGTTGAAGATTTGCGTGAACCGATTGCCGAATGTCATATCCTTGTGCCACAAGAATATTTAGGTAACGTCATGACGCTGTGTATCGAACGTCGTGGTGTTCAAAAAGACATGAAATTCCTGGGGAATCAGGTTTCCATTACTTTTGAAATTCCAATGGCTGAAGTGGTCATGGATTTCTTTGACAAATTAAAATCATGTTCACGTGGTTTTGCATCACTCGACTATAACTTTGTTCGTTTCGAAAGTTCAGCTTTGGTTAAGGTAGATGTATTAATTAATAGCGAGAAGGTCGATGCCTTGGCGATGATTTGCCACCGTCAGGATGCACGTCATCGTGGTATTGCATTGGTAGAGAAGATGAAAGATCTGATTCCTCGCCAAATGTATGATGTTGCGATTCAGGCTGCGATTGGAGCTCAGATCATTGCCCGTTCTACTGTGAAAGCGATGCGTAAAAACGTACTGGCCAAATGTTATGGTGGTGACGTTTCACGTAAGAAGAAACTTCTTGCGAAGCAGAAAGAAGGTAAGAAACGTATGAAGCAAGTGGGAAGTGTTGAAATTCCACAAGAAGCGTTCTTGGCTGTATTGAAAGTCGATAGATAAAGAAATGAGGCTGGGGAAACCTCTGGTTTTACCCAGCTGCAAAACGAGCAGTGAGACTGCAAGAGAGGGTTTGTGGATTTTGATTTTAATTTGATTCTGGTACCAGCGACACTGATTTTCTTTCTGGTGTGGTTGCTTGATAAATTTGTATTTAAACAACGTGCAAATAAAGGGCGGAATCAGGAAAACTTTCTTATCACATGGGCATATGACTTCTGGCCAGTGTTAGCGGTCGTGCTGATCCTACGCTCTTTCTTATATGAACCGTTTAATATTCCTTCTGACTCGATGGTACCGACCCTGGAGACAGGTGATTTTATTCTGGTGAATAAATTTGATTATGGTTTACGTCTACCTGTGGTCAATACCAAAGTGGTTAATGTTGGCGAGCCGAAACGTGGCGAAGTAATTGTGTTCCGTTATCCGCCACAACCTACGATTAGCTACATTAAGCGTGTTGTTGGCTTGCCGGGTGACCATATCCAGTTTAAAGCGGGTGAGTTGACGATTAATGGTCAGCAAATTGCAAAAGTTGCCACACAATTTTCACGTGTAAAAGACCAGCAAGATACGCCAACTGCTCTGTATTTTAAAGAAACCTTGGGTGAGCATCAGCATCTGATCCGCTATCTGGAAGGGCGTAACCCACTGGTTGAACAGTTCCAGTTTGCGCAGTTAAAAGGTGCTGAAGCCTTGGTGCCATTTGTTGCTAAAGCCAATGATGTCTTTATCAAAAGCAATGGACAAGATTGGGAAGTCACCGTACCTGAAGGTCAATATTTCGCAATGGGCGATAACCGTGACCAAAGTGCGGACAGCCGTTTTTGGGGCTTTGTACCTGAAGCGAATTTAACGGGTCGAGCTTTTTATATATGGATGCATAAAGAGCCAGGCTTTAATCTTCCAAGTTTCAACCGAAATGGTAAGATTGATTGATAAAAACATAAAGGAAATATAAAGATGCGTAAATCTCAACTTGGGACTTCGTATATTGCAATTTTATTTGGGGTGGTTTTATTTGCAGTTGCTGTGAAAGCAGCAATTGCAATTTGGCCAGCATACTGGGATGACAAGCTGATTAATAATCAGATTGAAGGCTTATTAAAAGATAGCCCAGCAAACATTACACCAAGTAAGTTTGCCTCTCAGATGGATCAACGTTTTGATATGAACGGGATCCGTGATCTACATTTTAAAGATATTGCACAAGTGACTTATAAAGATGATCTTGTCGTAGTAAAGAAGTATGAAATCCGTAAGCCTTTCATGCTAAATATTAGTCTAGTTATGACCTTTGAGAAGACTTTTGACCAAAAATCTGCAAAACAAGCTCAATGATACTCGGTTGCAAGGACGAATTGGTCACCAGTTTAAACAGATTGATTTGTTAAAACTGGCCTTAACCCATCGTTCTGTCAGCCATAAACACAATTATGAACGCCTAGAATTTCTAGGCGATTCGTTATTGGGAATGATCGTTGCGAATTATTTGTATAATGCCTATCCGCTGGAAAATGAAGGCCGCTTAACGCGAATGCGTGCGACGCTGGTTCGACAGGAAGCCTTAGGAAAAATTGCAAATGATTTACAACTGAGTCGGTCATTAATTTTAAGCACTGGCGAGCTAAAATCAGGTGGTCATCACCGTGAATCGATTTTGGCGGATACAGTAGAGGCAATTATTGGTGCTATTTATTTAGACTGTAATGATCTCAACCTGCTGGAACGCATTGTGTTAAAATGGTATGAACCATATCTTGATCATATCGAACCGACAGATCAACTGAAAGACCCGAAATCACGTTTGCAAGAGTATTTACAAGCACGTAAAAAACCTCTCCCAGTTTACGAGGTTGTAGATATTCAGGGCGATGCACCGAATCAGCATTTCAAAGTGGAATGTTTAGTCGATGGATTGCCAAAAATTCAAGGCGAGGGCTCAAGTCGTCGTTTTGCCGAACAAACGGCAGCGGCAGAGATTTTAAAATTATTGGAGCAATAACCTGATGTCCCATTCAGAAGAAAATAAGCCAGAAGCAGCAGCTGAGCAGCAAGACGGCAATAACTTGATTGATCAATTTTTTAGTTCTCAAGGAACCACGATTCCTTCAGATTTTAAAAGCGGTTTTGTTGCGATCGTTGGTCGTCCAAACGTAGGTAAGTCGACCTTAATGAACCATTTATTGGGTCAAAAACTGTCAATTACTTCACGTAAGCCACAAACCACACGTCATAAGATTGTCGGTATTGATTCTCGTGAAAAATCACAGGCAGTATTTGTGGATACGCCCGGGATGCACAAGAAAGAAGTCCGTGCCATCAACAAGATGATGAACCGTGCTGCTCACTCGGCTTTGCGTGATGTAAACCTGGTTTTATTTGTGGTGGATGCACAAAAGTGGACTCAAAACGACGAACTGGTTTTGGAAAAGCTGAAAAATGCAGATATGCCTGTGATCCTCGTGATCAATAAGCTGGATACCTTCGAGAACAAAAACGAAGCATTACCATTGATTCGTGAACGTGCCAAGTTAATGAACTTTGCCGAGATTGTTCCGGTATCGGCATTACGTGGCGCCAATCTTGAGCATCTGCGTGATACCATTGAAAAGTATTTACCTTATCAGCCACCGTTGTATTCACTGGACCAGATTACCGATCGTTCGGAACGCTTCCTTGCGAGTGAAATTATTCGCGAGAAAATCATGCGCCAGTTGGGTGAAGAGCTGCCATACGATTTGACTGTACAGATTGAATCTTTTAAAACAGAAGAAGCGACTGTCAATGAAAAAACCGGTCGTTTAAAACCACCTTGTACTTATATTGATGCAACCATCTTTGTTGAGCGCCAAGGGCAAAAAGCCATTGTCATTGGTGATAAAGGCGCGAAGCTGAAAAGTATCGGTATGGATGCACGTGCAGACATGGAAAAAATGTTTGAACAAAAAATCATGCTCACGCTTTGGGTGAAAGTCAAAGGCGGCTGGTCTGATGATGAGCGTGCTTTAAAGAGCTTGGGCTATAGCGATATTTAAGCAATGGAAACAGGTATGAAAACAACAATTCGTGTATTCGCAATCGTGACATGTATTTTCATGTTACAGGGCTGTATTCATAAACTTGTGACCGTACCTGTTAAAGTGGCTTATAAGACAACCAAAGGGGTGGTCAAAGGCACGGCTGCTGTGGTCGGTGCGGTTATTCCTGATGGCGATGATGAAGAAAAGGATGACAAGAAGAAGGACTAATCTCGTTCCATGATGCGTAATGAAGTCCTGCATGGTTATTTGATTCATCATCGTAAATATCGTGAAAAAAGCCATATTGTGCATTTATTTACACAAGAATATGGTCGAGTGGATGGAATCTTGAGACAGATTCCTCCACCGCAGTATCAACCTATTTGCTTGCAAGCGACAGGCAAATCCGAGCTTAAAAATTTCATTAAACTGGAAATTCTGAACCAGCCTGTTTTCTTTCATGGCGATGCTTTTTTTGCTGGGTTCTATCTCAATGAAATTGTGTTGCGGCTTTGCCCTCTGGAAGAAGCAATGCCTCAGACATTTGAGCAATATCAGTTGACCTTGTTGCAATTGCAGCAACTCGCCTCACATGAGCAAGCGTCCTTATTCTTGCGTCAAATCCTGCGTCAATTCGAGCATGTCTTATTGCAAGAGCTGGGCTATGCCATCGATTTTTCGGTGGATGCCAATCAGCAGCAAATCCTGCCACTTCGGCATTACCAGTTTCAGTTGAATGATGGCTTTTTGCCGGTTGCACAAGCGTCACGTTCGACACTTTCTGGTACCTTGATTGCGTCTATGCAAAACCATGAAGATGGTCAGGATTTTTCTCACGAACAATTGCAATTATTGGGTAAACTATACCGTCAAATGATTAGCTCATTGCTGGGTGACCGGCCACTTAAAAGCCGTCAACTCTGGATTCAAAGTACACAAACTTGATATTCCTGATGTATTGAAAATTATTATTCAGGGCTCAACCGATAGGATATTTTTTATGGCTGCAATCTTGGGTGTAAACATTGATCATGTTGCAACATTAAGACAGGCACGTGGTACAACTTACCCTGATCCAGTTCAGGCTGCTTTGGTTTGTGAGCAAGCGGGTGCAGAGGGGATTACCTTACATTTACGTGAAGATCGTCGTCATATACAGGATGATGATGTACGTCGTATGCGTCCGTTGCTGAAAACTCGAATGAATCTTGAGTTGGCGGTGACAGACGAAATGGTTGCATTTGCCAAAGAGATTCAGCCTCAGCATGTGTGCTTCGTGCCAGAACGTCGCCAGGAAGTGACAACCGAAGGTGGTCTGGATGTTGTAGGGCACTTTGAAAAAGTCAAGGCGGCAACGGCAGCACTGACCGCAATTGGTAGTGATGTGTCGTTATTTATCGATGCAGATCTGGCACAGATTGATGCGGCTGTCGCATGTGGTGCGCCGACGATTGAAATTCATACCGGTGCTTATGCAGATGCAGAAACTGACGAACAGCAACAAGCCGAATTGGCGCGTATTATCAAAGGTGCTGAGTACGCAGCTGCCAAAGGTTTGGTGGTCAATGCAGGACATGGTTTAAATCTGGACAATGTTGCTGCGATTGCAGCGATCCCACAAATTCATGAGCTGAATATTGGGCATTCAATTATTGCCGATAGCGTATTCGTTGGACTGGCCCAAGCGGTAAAAGATATGAAAGCAGCAATTCAGGCTGCTGCGAGATAAATTGATGAGTAGTGTAAATTATGATGAGCTGATGCAACCCGTCATTGCATTCTTGGGTTGTACAACGCCTCAGGCATGGTTAGATGAAGCGGTGAATAACCTTGATATCTTGATGCAAGACCATGCCAACTGTGAGAAGAAAGCAGCAAGTACAGCCATGAACCTGATGTTCCGCTATAGCTTCTTTACCGATTTGCAAGTGAAATTGGCACAATTGGTGCGTGAAGAAATGCTGCATTATGAGCAGGTGCTGGAATTCATGAACAAGCGTGGCCAAGAATGGAAGGGCTTGAGTGCAGGGCGTTATGCAGGCGGGTTACGTAAAGAAATCCGTACTTATGAGCCTGAAGCATTGATTGATGTCATGATTATTGGTGCATTTGTAGAGGCGCGTTCATGTGAGCGTTTCTATGCGCTGGCACCGATTGTTGATGATGAGCTGGGGCGTTACTACCGTTATTTGCTTAAATCGGAATCTCGTCATTTTGAGGACTATTTAGCGTTGGCTTTAGATGTTGCAAAATCAGCGAAACTCAAAGACCCGGAAGAAGATATTCAGCAGCGTATTGAATATATCCGTGAAGTGGAAAAAAATCTGATTTTAACTCCAGATGATACCTTCCGTTTTCATAGTGGTGTACCTGCAACAGTGGCAGCTTAATCTGAATCTGAAAGAAAAAACCTCTGATCAGCAGAGGTTTTTTTATGGGAGTTTAATTTTATTATGTCATAAAAAAAGCCCCAATCAATGATCAGGGCTTTTTAGAATCTTGGCTCTCCCACCTGGGCTCGAACCAGGGACCTGCGGATTAACAGTCCGTCGCTCTACCGACTGAGCTATGGGAGAATAGTAGATTGGCTCTCCAACCTGGGCTCGAACCAGGGACCTGCGGATTAACAGTCCGTCGCTCTACCGACTGAGCTATTGGAGAATCTGATGCGCATTTTAGGCATGAAAAGCAGATGCGTCAACAACAATAGTAAATAAAATTAATCGTTTGCTTGATTAATAATCTTTTCAGCGTAAACCGAGCAAAAAATGTGGAAAAAAGATCTTATTTACTTAAAAATTAATCAGTTAATGTGCTGTTCCTTGAACTTTGCCAATGCATCAATTCGATATTGAATCAGCATTTCTCCAATTTCAGGGCCGCTGACATGTTCGGGCAAATCCTGCGCACGTATATTTCTGACGATTTGCATTGCATCTAACATATATTGGGCTTGCGGATAAGGACGTTGCTCTAAACCTAAACGACCTTTGGCATCACATTCACAGGCCTGTACAAAAGCTTCCACTTTCTCTGGCCGGCGCAGCACATCCAAACGTTGTAACAAGCGCCATAAGGTACCCGGTTTCAGATTCTTTACCTGATGACATTTTAAATGCTCTTTACATACGATCAGGGCCAGATTTTTAAGCGCAGTCGGTACCTTCAAGCGGTCACAGATCTCGGTAACGGGTGGGATACCACGTTCTTCATGCATAATATGCCGTGGTAACTCGTCTACAGGGGTGAGTGCTTTCCCGAGGTCGTGTACCAGCACTGCAAAGCGCACTTCAAGCGCATAATTTGCTAAACAGGCCTGTTTTAGTGCCATCAGGGTGTGAATGCCGCAATCAATTTCAGGATGATATTCTGGACGTTGAGGAACGCCGAATAATGCATTGATTTCCGGGAATAAGACTTCCAAGGCATCACAGTCTTTTAAGATCTGGAAATACACATCTGCATGATCTTCCATTAAGGCACGAGAGGTTTCTTTCCAGACGCGTTCGGGCGTTAATGCACTTAATTCACCTGACTGGGCAATTTTCCGCATCAATTGCAGGGTTTCTTCTGCAACAGTAAAGCCGTAAGTGGCATAACGCGCTGCAAAACGTGCTACGCGAAGTACACGTAATGGATCTTCGGTAAATGCATCTGAAACATGACGTAGAATTTTGTGTTGCAAGTCCTGCTGACCACCATAGGGATCATAGACTGTGCCATTTTCATCCATTGCCATTGCATTAATGGTCAGGTCACGACGAACCAGATCGTCTTCTAATTTTACGCTGGTATCAGTGAAAAACTGGAAGCCATGATAACCCACACCAGATTTGCGTTCAGTACGTGCCAGTGCATATTCTTCTTTTGTTTTTGGATGTAGGAATACAGGAAAATCTTTACCGACAGGTTGATAACCTTCGGCCAATAATTGTTCGGGTGTTGCTCCAACCACCACATAATCTTTTTCGTGATAGGGATGGCCGAGTAAATGATCCCGGACTGCACCGCCTACTAAATAAACTTGCATGAAAAAACCTCGATTCTTCACACAATCATGCTACAGAATAGAGGTTTTCTCAAGCGTAAAGCGAAGCTTTTCCAGAAAAGCTTCGCTTTAGTGAACTTAGTTCTGGCTTTGTTGAATTTCAGCAACTGTTAATGCTGTCATATTGACCAGACGGCGAGTCGTTGCTGTAGGTGTCAGAATATGAACAGGTTTTGCAGCACCAAGTAAAATAGGACCAATGGTCACATTATTCCCCGAAGTTGCTTTTAACAGGTTGAATGAAATGTTTGCCGAATCGAGGTTAGGCATAATCAACAAGTTTGCCGAGCCTTTGAAGCGTGAATTCGGGAATGCAAAATGACGAATATTTTCATCTAATGCAGCATCACCGTGCATCTCGCCTTCCACTTCAAGTTCAGGAGCCTGTTCAGACAACAAACGGTAAACTTCACGCATTTTTTGTGCGCTTGGATCGGTTTGATCGCTACCAAAGCTCGAGTGTGAAAGCAGGGCAACACGCGGTGTAATACCAAAACGGCGAACTTCTTCTGCTGCCAAAATGGTCATTTCAGCAAGCTGAGCTGCAGTTGGGTTAGTGTTTACATAGGTATCGGCAATAAATAAATTGCGATCTTCAAGCATCAAGGCGTTCAAGGTAAAGAATGTGCTGCGACCTTCTTTCAAGCCAATGATATTTTTCACGAAATCTAAGTGAATGTCATAGCTTGAATAAGTACCACATAGCATGCCATCTGCTTGACCAAACTTCACCAACATGGCTGCAATGAGTGTAGAACGACGGCGTGCTTCACGTTGAGCGTATTCAACCGTAACGCCTTTGCGTTGCATGATCTGGTGATATTCTTTAGAGAACTCTTCGTACTGAGGATTTTTTTCCTGATCGACGATTTCAATGTTTACACCATGTTGTAAACGTAAACCAAGCTTTTTGATATTCTCTTCGATTACCGCGGTACGACCAACAAGAATCGGTTTTGCCAAGCCTTCATCAACAGCAATCTGAACCGCACGTAATACGCGTAGATCTTCACCTTCAGCATAAGCAATACGTTTAGGGTCGGTCTTCGCCTGTGCAAAGATCGGTTTCATCAAGAATGCCGAGTTATAAACAAACTCAGAAAGACGTTGACGATATGCAGAGAAATCTTCGATTGGACGGGTTGCGACGCCAGAATCCATTGCTGCTTTGGCAACGGCTGGTGCAATTTCCAGAATCAAACGTTGATCAAGTGGGCGAGGGATCAGGTAGTCACGACCAAATGAAGCTGATTTTTCACCATAAGTTGCAGCATCTGCTTCTACATGTGCCATACGTGCAATCGCGTGGACACAGGCAATTTTCATTTCTTCATTAATGGTTGTGGCACCAACATCCAGCGCACCACGGAAGATATAAGGGAAACAAAGTGCATTGTTCACTTGGTTCGGATAGTCAGAACGACCTGTTGCCATAATCACATCTGGGCGAACTTCGTGTGCATGTTCAGGTAAAATTTCCGGATCAGGGTTTGCCAAGGCAAAAATGATCGGGTTCTCAGCCATTTCCTTAACCATTTCTTTGGTCAAGATGCCTGCTGCTGAAAGACCGAGGAACATGTCTGCGCCTGCCATGACTTCATGCAACTGGCTGGCTTGAATGTCTTGAACATAACGTTTTTTAGACTCGTCCAGACCTTCACGGGCAGTGGTTAAAAGACCGCGAGAGTCGGCAACAACGATGTTGTTTTTATTTACGCCTAATGCGCAAAGTAAATCTAGGCAAGAAAGTGCAGCAGCACCTGCGCCTGAGGCAACAATTTTAATTTCATCAATTTTCTTATTTACGATCTGTAAAGCATTGAGCAATGCTGAACCGACAATAATACTGGTTCCATGTTGGTCATCATGGAATACCGGAATTTTCATGCGTTCGCGAAGTTTCTTTTCGATATAGAAACATTCTGGCGCTTTGATATCTTCAAGGTTGATACCACCAAAAGTTGGCTCTAGGGCCGCAACGATATCAACGATTTTGTCTGGATCATTTTCATCAATTTCGATATCGAAGACATCAACACCAGCGAACTTTTTAAATAGAACGCCTTTACCTTCCATAACCGGCTTAGAAGCAAGAGGACCAATATTTCCCAAACCAAGCACGGCAGTACCATTACTCACGACGGCGACCAGATTACCACGTGCTGTATATTTTGCAGCGGTAGAAGGGTCACGTTCGATTTCTAAACATGGAGCTGCAACACCAGGGGAATAAGCAAGCGCTAGATCTCGTTGGTTAACGAGCTGCTTGTTTGGCGTCACACTGATTTTTCCAGGTGTAGGAAATTCATGGTAATACAAAGCGGCTTGTTTTAAAGATTGATCGTCCATCTGAGTCTCATTTGTTCCGATAATAATCAGACATATACAAGTCCAATTACTATATTAAGATAAGTGCACAAGAATATAGCACTAGTTCATGCTTTCGCACAGTCAAAAAAGCTTATTTTCACTCAACGTTACAGCGATTCACAGGCTAGATTTGCTTCAAAGAAAAGGACCAAAAAGCTTAAAATTCACGTTTAAATGGAATATCTTGCCGTTGACAGCTGTAGGTGCTGTTGCAGGTACTCCGTTGCAGCGGTCGCAGTTAATGGTTTCGAGAACAGGTAACCCTGCAATATGTCGCAGTTTTGTTTTTTGAGATAGTCACGTTGCTGTTCGGTTTCCACACCTTCGGCCACAACTTTTAAGCCAATGGTTTTACCCATGGCGATCATGGCATTAACGATCGCATCCTGTTTCGGATTGCCAATTTTCAAAATAAAAGCACGATCAATTTTTAAAATGTCAATTGGATATTCGGTTAAGTAGGCCAGAGAAGAATAGCCGGTACCAAAGTCATCCAGTGCGATACAAATCTGACGTTGTTTCAGGGCATTGAGAATGGTTTTAACATTTTCGGTATTTTCCAGAAACGCGGATTCAGTAATTTCCAGTTCCAGATTTTTGCCAGAAATGCCATACGTCATCAGGACATCATCAATATCATGCAGTAATTGACCACGTAAAATCTGTTGGGCCACAATATTGACGGCAATATTGATATTATTAAAGCCAAATTGCTGCCAGGCCTGTAACTGCTTGGCTGCTTCATGTAATACAAACTGTCCGATATCAGAGATTAAACTGGTACTTTCTGCCAAAGGAATAAAAATGCTTGGCATAATTAATCCTTTGCTTGGATGTTTCCAGCGAATCAAGGCTTCAAAACCATTGATCTGGTCATCGATTGCGCTGATCTTCGGTTGATAGTAAACCACCAGTTCCTTGTTCTGAATGGCCTTCCGCAGATCAAGTTCCAGATCACTGTATTTGGCAACAAAATTGGCTCTTTCATTGGAATAATAATGGATGGTGTTACCACCTAAACGTTTGGCTTCATTCAGTGCTTGTTCAGCATGGGTATTTAAATTGTCCACCTGACGGCCATGCTCTGGATAAATGGCCACGCCAATGGAAATGCTGACAAAATACTCCTGATCGGCAATATAAAAAGCCTTGCTAAAAGCTTCTACAATATTATTGCAGAGTTGGTGAATAGGCGGATGCAGATGGGATATCTCATAAATAATGGCAAAATCATCTGCACTTAAATGCGCCACCAGCAGGGCATCAATATTACTGATGCGTAGACGTTGTGCCACCTGTTTGAGCAACTCGTTTCCTGCCTTATTGCTGATGATTTCATTGAGTGCGCGGAAACGGTCAATGTTTAGACGGATAACAGCCAAATGTTGAATGGCAGGTTCATTGACCAGATATTGATGCAGTTGCTGCTGATAATAAAAACGGTTGGGCAGGTCGGTTAGCGTATCGTAATTGGTCAAATACGATAAGCGCTGTTCCTGATGCTTACGTTCAGTCTGATCCGAAACAATACCGATATAATTAATAACGCGATCCTGTTCATCCTTGACCGCATTGATATGAATCCAGAGGAAACATGACTTATCTGAGATATAGGTTTCCTGAAATTCACCTTCATATTCCTGCGCTTCACGCAGGGTATCCAAGATGGAGAGATGGAAATTATGATGATGCTGTTTATTTTGTCTGGTAATTTCAAACAGCTGTTTGCCTACAACAGCTTGCTTATCCAGACCAGTCAGCTGTTCGTATTTAGGATTGATCTCAACATAATTAAAGTGTTCATCCAGAATGAAAATACCTTCGGAGGCCTGTTCAAACACATTGGCAGCCAATTTCAGCCGTTCCTGATCTTTCTTTTCCTGATTGATATCACGATGCACGCCCACCATACGTAAGGCGTTGCCATTTTTCGGATCTCTTAAAATTACCTGACCGACAGCGTGAATCCAGGTCCAGTCGCCATTTCCATATTTAACACGAAAGGTTTCTTCATAACGTGGGGTTTGGCCGGATAAGTGTTGATGGAGCGTGTTTTTTACCCGTTCAACATCATTAGGGTGGGCAACCTCATTGAGCAGGCTATAAAGGTTCTGGGCATTATGCTCAACTTCATGCGGTGGAGTTATATTATGAATGGTATTTTCAAGATTCCAGTCCCAATGCTGAATACCTGCAGTTTCGTGTGCCAAGGCCAGACTCTGACGATTTTCCTCTAGACTTTCGTTCATCTGGGTCAGGTCAAAAGTACGCTCACGAACTTTTTGTTCGAGCAAATGATTATTGAACTGCAACTGGGCTTCGATATCTTTAGACTTGTTCACCTCATGCTGCAGTTGCTGGCATAGTTCCTCTGTCCAGTGGTTGTGCTGTTCTGCGACATCAATCAGCTGTTTATTTTTTTCAAGCACCAGTGCCAGATGCTTGTGAATCTTGTAGGTGGCCTGGGCACAAAGTACGGTTGCGAAAAAAGATGAATAATAGGCCAGATAGAATAGATTATGTTCATGATCCCGTTGTATAAGCTGGGAAATAAATAATGGCGTGATACTCGGGATAAAAAATAAGAAAAAATAACGAATATGTTGGGTTAAAAAAGTCAGCGCAATAATATGAGAGGCAGTCAGTAATAACGCGGTAAGTGTTAAAACATGCGTGCCGATTAAATTCGGAACATCATTGCCTAAATAATCATTAATAATGACCGTATTGGCACCAATCAATAAACCGGTAAAAAAACAGATCAGTTGAAAGATAAGATGGGTGGTGTGGCTATAGCGAACTGCAGAGTAACGTTTTAATAAAAAATGACAAATACAGGAAAAACCAAACAGGATGACAAGGGTGATACTCATCCAGGTGGTAAAAATATTGGATTCAAATGTATAAAAAGCGCCAAACAGCGCATAATCTAACAGACAAATACCAAACACACTTATGACAAATAAGCGGACATGATTCGGATAACTAATTTGATCCGTATAGATAAACTGTGGCAAGCGTTTGTCCTGTACCCCTAACATATAAAGCATAATCCTTTTCATTTTTTATCTATGTGCACAGTCTTTGTTTTTTTGTAAACATAGTCGATTTGCGCTTTAAATTAGCGCTAAATAAAATGGAAAGCAATGCTCAGGCATGATTAGGGAGCAAAGTGATAATTCAAAATGGATAAAGCCACAACCGGCGCGGTTTCTGTTCTCAAAACCCGATCTCCAATACACCAGTTTTTAAAATTATTTTGATTAGCAATGTTAATTTCTGCTTCACTTAGGCCACCTTCGGGACCAATCAGTAAGGCTAGATCCGGTGAACTATTTAACAGCACATTTTCCTGATCTTTATTTGGGGCAAGTACAAAACGTGAGGCAGGTAAATCGGACTCAACCCAGTCGCTGAGTGAAATTGGCGCAAGAATTTCCGGTACACGGTTCATGCCGCATTGTTCACATGCTGCAATCGCAACAGACTGCCAGTGATCCAGTTTCTTTTGGTCACGATCATACTTTAAACGCATTTCGCAACGTTCACTGGTCAAAAGCTGAATGGTGCTCACGCCGAGTTCAGTGGCCTTCTGGATCGCATAATCCATACGATCCCCTTTACTCATGACTTGTCCTAAGATCACTTTAAAAGGGGCAGTACGATCTGCTGCATCAAATTGATCGACTGAAACAAAGGCATTTTTTTTGTTGATCTGAGTCAGTGTGACCACATATTCGCCACCTTTTCCATTGAAAAAGATGGCCTGTTCTTGTTCTTTGGCACGAAGCACGCGTACCCAGTGATGAAATACCGATTCTGTTAATTCAATGGTATGGCCAGTATTTAATTCGGTTTCGATATAAAAACGATTCATGCTTGGGTAGGGCTCGTACAAATTAGTTTAAACCAAGATCAACAACCAGTTGTCGAGTCGGTTCGGTTTGGTTCATTGAGTAGAAGTGCAGGGTTGGTGCGCCACCCGCGATCAGTCGCTCGCACAGATTCACAATCACTTCGTGACCGAAAGCTTTGATGCTTGCGCTATCATCACCATAGGCAGCCAGTTGCTTACGGATCCAGCGTGGAATTTCGGCACCTGTACCATCAGCGAAGCGGATCAGGTTACTGGCATTGGTGATCGGCATGATACCTGGTGCAACTGGAATATTCACGCCTGCTTTGGCAATTCGTTCAATAAAGTAGAAATACGCATCTGGATTGAAGAAAAATTGGGTAATGCCCGCGTTGGCACCCGCATTGACTTTCTCTACAAAACGCTGGATATCACCATCAAAACTGTCTGCTTGTGGATGCATTTCAGGATAAGCAGCGACTTCAATGTGGAAATGGTCACCTGAATGTTCGCGAATAAAACGAACCAGATCCTGTGCATAAGGGAGTTCACCCAGGCCGACCTGACCTGACGGTAAATCACCACGCAATGCCACAATGCGATCGATGCCTTGAGATTTATATAAGTCTAATAGCTCAGCGATACGTGCCTTATCATCCCCGATACAAGACAAGTGCGGTGCAACAGGGGTGCCTTGACCATTAAAGTCATTAATCGCCGCTAAGGTACGTTCACGGGTAGAACCGCCAGCGCCATAGGTAATGGAGAAAAACTCTGGATTTAACAGTTGTAGTTCTTGGTGAACAACACGTAACTTTTCCGCACCCGCATCAGTTTTTGGTGGGAAAAATTCAAAAGAAATAGGAACACGCTTGGTCATTTCAAATCCTTTTTAACTCGCCTGGAAAATTTTAGAAAAAAGGGCAGTCCGTAAAACGTCTGCCCTGATGTTCTTAGTATTTATAAGCGTCAGATTTGAACGGGCCTTCTACAGGAACGCCTAAGTAATCTGCCTGTACTTGCGTCAACTGTGTAAGCACACCACCGAAGCCAACAACCATTGCAGCAGCAACTTCTTCGTCTAATTTCTTAGGCAGTACTTCTACGCGAATCGCCGCTTGTTTTTGATCGGCAGGCAAATCAGCAAATTTCTCAGCGAATAAATGCATTTGACCTAAAACCTGGTTGGCGAAAGAACCATCCATGACACGTGACGGGTGACCTGTGGCGTTACCAAGGTTGACTAGGCGACCTTCTGAAAGAAGGATCAAATAGTTGTTTTCATCTTCTGAACGATATACTTGGTGGACTTGTGGTTTTACTTCAACCCACTTGTAACCACGGAGGTAAGCTGTATCGATTTCAGTGTCAAAGTGACCGATGTTACATACAACCGCACCCGCTTTTAAGCTATCTAACATGGCTGAATCACATACGTGATAGTTACCAGTCGTTGTTACAACAAGGTCAGTATTGCCGAGTAGGTCGTGATTGATGTCTTCTTTCTTGCCAGTTTGTACGCCATTTTTGTATGGAGAAACAACTTCGTAGCCATCCATACATGCCTGCATTGCACAAATCGGGTCCACTTCAGTCACACGTACGATCATGCCTTCCTGACGTAAAGATTGCGCCGAACCTTTACCCACATCACCATAACCGATCACAAGTGCACGACGACCAGAAAGCAACATATCAGTTGCACGTTTGATCGCATCATTTAATGAATGACGGCAACCGTATTTGTTGTCGTTTTTCGATTTAGTGATCGAATCATTCACGTTGATGGCAGGAACTTTAAGTGAACCGTCTTTCCACATTTCCAATAGACGTTGTACGCCTGTTGTGGTTTCTTCGGTAATGCCGTGGATGCGTTCTAACAGCGCAGGGTATTTTTCGTGAACAAGTGCAGTCAAGTCACCGCCATCGTCCAGAATCATGTTGGCATCCCAAGGCTGACCATTTACATTGATCTGTTGCTCTAGGCACCATACATATTCTTCTTCTGTTTCACCTTTCCAGGCAAATACAGGCACGCCGCTTGCAGCAATGGCAGCAGCAGCATGGTCTTGAGTCGAGAAGATGTTGCATGAAGTCCAACGTACTTCTGCGCCAAGTTCAACCAATGTTTCAATTAAAACAGCAGTCTGGATGGTCATATGGATACAACCCAGAATTTTTGCGCCAGCAAGTGGTTTAGCAGCAGAATAACGCTTACGTAAGCCGATCAAAGCTGGCATTTCTGCTTCAGCAAGTTTGATCTCTTTACGACCGTAGTCAGCAAGGGAAATATCGGCAACTTTATAATCTGTAAATGAAGCATTCACCGCGTTCATCAGGATCTCCTAGAAAAAATAGTATGGATCATTCTGTTCGCGGATGCCGTTGTTGGCTAAAGCGAATGTTTAACCGATCGTCGAGCCTGGCAAATTGATCTTTAGTGCCGATCAATTGTCGCAGCATCCCTCGACTGGGCAATATGATACTTGGAAATTGGTTGCGTTCCAATGAAATTTTTATTGGAAATGGCTAGAAAATGAAGAATTAAAAAGGGAGATAAAGTTGGAACTATGCTTATCTTTATAAATCAAGGATTCCAAATCCCTTTGGAACCCTCGTGTTTTGGAAATTTTATCATTAGGCTTTTAAATGATCTTCGAATTCTTCACCCAACTGCATTGCTAAAGCATTACCAGAGAGATCGCCTGTCACCAAACCATATTCTTTTTTAAAGCTGAAGGTAAAACCACGGTTATCTGTAAGATTTTTAACTGAATATCCCAATTTTTCTAACCAAATACGGAAAGCCAATACGTTTTTTGCTTTAACAACTCTGTTTTTCATGCCAGAGATCTCCTTGTGAACATGTATTTATTAATAAGGGTCAGCCAAATTTTTTTAAAGGGGCAATACATAGAATTATTTTGCCACGTGTAAGTAATGTAAAATTAGCGTAATTTTTCTAAGTATAATTTTATCTAGTGTTTTTATATCTATTTGAATTTAAATACTAAACTATTTTTAATTTTTGGGATTTAAAAATTATTTTTTAAATAAATATTTCATGACAAATGTAAAAAATGATTTCATTTTCTAGCTTAAAGGAAGCGTAGAAAATGAATCGCTTAAATTAACATCAATCATTAAAACTGATCTTTCAGGCTACGGATGCGCGCGAACTCCTCAGCACTATCAGTACGTAAAAATGGATTGGTTGCAAGTTCCAGTTCAATGCTACTCGGCAAGGTAATTTGCTCTGCATCACGTAATGCTTTGACCTGTCGCATCCGTTCTTGCAAGGCGACATTATGTGGCTCGACAGTCAAGGCAAACTCGCCATTGGCAAGGGTATATTCATGGGTGCAATACACTTTGGTCTGGATAGGTAATGCGGCCAGTCGATTTAAGGAATGGTACATTTGTTCGGCTGTGCCTTCGAATAAACGCCCGCAGCCCATTGCAAACAGGGTATCACCACTGAACAGGCTATCCATTTCTTCAATAAAATAAGTGATATGACCTAAGGTATGGCCTGGGGTTGCGATCACCTCAATTTTCAGATCATTAAATTGAAAATGATCATTATTCTGTAGCGGATTTGAGATGAGAGAGATTTTGCTCAATTCATCCCGCGGGCCAAAGACTTCAATATTCTGATTGGCCAATAAGCCAGGGACACCAGCGGTATGGTCTGGATGCCAATGGGTTAGCCAGACCTGTTTCAGCGTGAGTTGATGCTGCTGGCAAAAGGCAGTGACCAGATCGGCTTCTGTGGGATCGACCGCAACAACTTCTTTGCTGCGGGTATCTTCCAATAACCAGATATAATTTTTTAAGGCATTTTTGACGTCAATGACATGGATCTTATAGTGCATGACCGAATCCTGAATCTTTATTGCATGTGGTTATTGTGGGTGGGGTACTAAATATTTAGTGCCTGTCTCTAGTTTAAGTGCAAATGTCATTCAGTGCAAAAAAGCGCTGCATTTGTACAGTAATACTGACTTTTTAAGGCAGATTCTGACGTCGATATCCACGCAATTTATTAATAGTTGACAAGTGTTGTATTTTCAATAAAGATGAAAGAAAAGTTTTATAAGTGAATGATTTATATTCATCTTTGATCCTATAAGAAATACTTTATTAAAGCTAAACTATTTAAAAATTAGATTTAACAAAATAAGGATGAGGTCGTTGTAAATCATCATAACAAAGCAGGGGGAGCTTATGTCTGATGTGGCTGATCACGAAGTGGTCATGATTTTTAAAAAATATTTATATCCGCTCTCTGCCAAACTGACAGAAATGTTAAATGAACACTTTAGCCATCAAACAGAGCGCAGAGGTTGTGGCTATACACAAGCAACGCGGGTGATTGCAGATTTTGTTTCGCAGGTGCGTGATCCGGTCGGGTTTCAGGATTTACGCATTTTTGAAGATTATGAAAGCAAAGCGCTGAAAAATATTCTTAATCAATCTGCTTCTTATGGCCTGTCACTGCAAACATGGCGTAATCTGGATATGAATGCGGATGTCCAGCAATGTTTACAGCGTTTGGTTGCGCAAGAACCATTTACTCAATATTTGCAACAGGAAGTGGAATTCCAAGCCAAACTTAGAAATATTCATCAATATGCCCAGCTCGAAGAAAGCAAACTGATCTGTCAGTTGCTTGCCGATATTATCCTTCCTCATACAGCGCAGGATTTCGACATGATTGAATGTCAGGCTTTGGCTGAAAAGCCTAAGGTGGGTTCTTGTCCCATGGCGGAAAAATTCTTTTTGCGTATCGCCCATCACCGTTTATTACGGCAGGGCGAAATCAATATTTTTGTGGATCAACAGGATCAACCGGTTATGATGGAAAAGCTGAATATGGGGGATAACCATTCCTGTATCAGTCTGGTTCCTTTAATGATGAATGGAGTACGATTACCGGCAGGCAGTTTATTCTCTACACATTATGAGATTGAACAACTCGAAAAGCATAAAAACAAGCAATATAAAGGTTATGTGATCCCGATTGCCAAAATGAATGGTTTCTGGTTTTTACGTCTAACCACCTTGGCTGTTTCGCCACAACATCGTGCGCGGGCATTTGGTTATCATTTTAAACAACAGGTCGATAATGGATTATTCAGACCGGATAGCACTGAGTTAAGTCAGCTGATGGATATTGCCAAAGATCAGATTTATGTAGGACATCCATGCTAAAGGCTTGTTACTCTCCGCGATATTTTGCACAGACGCATACCAATAGTATGGAAAAACTCACCGCTGTTGCCGATGTGCTGCGTACGCATCAAATGGCAGAGCTGGTTGATCCAGGGCTGATTGATATTGAGATCTTAAGAAAACTACATCATCCACACTACGTCGATGCTTTTCTATCAGGGCAATCGGCATTCGCCACCATTCAAGGTTTTAAGCCATGGAACGAGCAGTTGAGAGATGCGATTTTATCGGTTCAGGCGGGACAATTGCGAGGCGCTGAGATTGCCTTGAAAGAAGGAATCGCTGCCAATATTGCTCAGGGATTTCATCACGCCAGTTATGAATCGGGTGCCGCGTATTGCACTTTTAATGGTCTGGCACTGGTCGCCAAGCAATATCCTGAGAAACGGATCTTCATTTTGGATTGTGATCAACATGGGGGTGATGGTACGGCTATTTTTACCAACCGTATGACCAACCTGATTAATTTTGGCATTTTTGGCATCCGTTTTGGCTGCAAGGCGGGTGAACGTAGTCTGACCCGATATATTCATCCAAAACAGGGAAATTTTGATTTGTATCGAGAGGCGATCTTTGAGGCTTTTCAATATGCATCACGCTGGGAAGCGGATCTGATGATTTATCAGGCCGGGATGGACTGTCATCAACATGATAAATACGGTTCTAAATGGTTGACCACTGAGTTGCTATTTGAACGGGATCGTATTGTCTTTGACATGGCCAAGAAAATGAAAATTCCGCTCTTGTTTGTATTGGCAGGAGGATATCAGGCGCTGGATGATTTGGTGCCTTTACATGTCAATACATTCAAGGCCGCCAATGAAATCTATTTTTCCAACTAAAAAACAAAAAACGCTCAAGTTGAGCGTTTTTTTTTGAAGTAATTGATTAGCGCAATTTAGCCAACCAATCCCCAAGCATCTGTACCATTTGCACCAGTAGCAATAACACGATTACGGTTAAAATCACCACGCTGGTGTCGAAACGTTGATAACCATACGAAATTGCCAAGTCACCGATACCACCTGCACCGACTGCACCTGCCATTGCTGTTGCGCCGATCAGGGAAATCGTGCCTGTGGTCAGGTTAAGAATCAGGGAGCTACGTGCTTCAGGAATAATAAACTTGAAGATGATCTGCCATGGTGACGCGCCCATAGCCTGAGCGGACTCCACAATACCTTCATTGACTTCGAGCAGAGAGGTTTCAATCAAACGACCTAAGTATGGCCCAACATAGATAGTGAGCGGTACAATCGCAGCCCATGTGCCAATCGATGTACCCACCAGCATTTTAGTGAGTGGAATCACAGCGATCAAAAGAATAATGAAGGGTAGGGAGCGCAGGGCATTCACAATCGGATTGAGGAAATAATAAATCGCACGATTTTGTAAGATGCCACCAGTACGGGTTACGACCAGGGTAATACCCTGAATCAAGCCCCAAATACAACCAAATAGCAAAGAGAAGAAGACCATCTGGAAAGTTTCTTGCAGCGCCGTTACAAACTGGTCGATCGAGAGCGAGCTATGCCAAAAAGGAGCAGTGACTTGCGTGAGCCATTGTACAATTAAATCTCTCATTGGCTGACCACTCCAGATTGTTCTACTTTCACGCCTTGAAGTTCAAGGAACTTTACGGTTTCTTGAATGATCAACGGATCGCCCAGCAGTTGAATAAACATTTGTCCGATCACGGTGCCATTAATCTCGGTCATGTTGGCAAACAGAATATTTAAACTGACATCAAACTGTTTAATCGCAGCCTGAATCACGGTTTCCTGTGCAGAAGTGCCGAGGAACTGCAGGCTATAGATACTATTATGATGCTGGTGTTCAAGATTGCTCAAAATATTGACAGGCAATTGTTGCTGTAAAACCGTTTGAATAAAGGTTTTGGTGGTTGGGTGTTGCGGCTGGCTGAAAATATCCAAGGTTGGACCAGTTTCAATCACATGACCTGATTCCATTACGGCTACATAGTCACATACCGATTCGATCACATCCATTTCATGGGTGACCATGACAATGGTAATGTTCTGTTCCTGATTGATCTTTTTTAAGAGTTCCAGAACTGATTTGGTGGTTTGTGGGTCAAGTGCCGAGGTTGCTTCGTCACAGAGTAGAATCTTAGGATGATTGGCCAGCGCACGTGCGATACCAACACGTTGTTTTTGACCACCTGAAAGTTCATCAGGGTAGGCATCTTTTTTATGTTTTAGATCGATAAAATCGAGCAATTCAGCCAGACGTTTATCCCGTTCAGCTTTACTGTGCCCCAATAATTTAAGCGGCATCTCAATATTTTCAGACACGGTTTTGGTCTGAAGAAGATTGAAGTGCTGAAAGATCATGCCAATATTTGCACGTTCTTGACGAAGTGTTCGTGCGTCCATCGCAGTAAAGTCTTTTTGATTGATAATGACTTGTCCCTGCGTCGGGCGTTCAAGCAAATTAATCAAACGGATCAGTGTACTTTTACCTGCACCACTATAGCCGATAATGCCAAAGATACTGCCGTCCGGGATCTCTAAATTGATCTGGTCCAGTGCATTGATCGTTTGACCTTTCAACTGATAGTGTTTCGAAATGTTTTTAAATTGGATCATGTTCGTCAGTACTATGGCAGAAAAGAAAAAACAGGCAAAATCACTTTGCCTGTTTTATTTGAGAGCATTATATTACGAATTTGCTTCGGTGAGGTAGCTTGTTGGTTTGTTCACGTCAACTTTCGTACCCGCGAAGTGTTCTTGCACATATTTCTTCACCGCTTCAGTGTGGTAAAGCGTGCCAACTTTTTGCAATACAGGATCGTCTTTACGCGATTCAGCAGTGGCTAAAACGTTTACATTCAGCTTGGTACTTTGATCTACAGGCTCATAGAAGATTGCATCTTTCAGAACGTTTAAACCACCTTCCATTGCAAGCGTATTACCTAATAAAATCGCATCAACTTCGTCTTTAACACGTACAGCTGTTGCCATTTGAATTGGTTTGATCACAATTTTTTTCGGGTTTTCAGTAATGTCAGCAGGTGTGCCTTTTACCGGATCAAAGTCAGCTTTTAACTTGATTAAGCCCGCGCTTTGTAAAAGTAATAATGCACGTGATTCATTTGCGCCGTCATTTGGAATGGCAATGGTGGCACCTTCAGCAAACTCTTCAACTTTCTTGACTTTGCTTGAGTAGATCCCCATTGGCTCTAAATAGGTGGTTGAAACAGGTGCAATCTTATCTTTATTGGCAGCATTAAATGCCACAAGGTAAGCGTAAGACTGGAACGCATTCAGATCAACTTCTTTGTTTGCTGCTGCAGTATTCATTGCAACATAATCAGTGAAGTTTTTAATTTCAAGTTTTAGACCTGCAGCTTTAGTTTCAGGTAAAGTTGCAATATAACGCCAGATATCGGCGTCAGAACCTGTCGAAGCGATTACAACAGTTTGTAATGCAGCAGCATCACCTTTTTGCTCGGTAGATGCGGTATCCGGTTGTTTACTGCAAGCTGCAAGTAATAACACCGATACACTTAAAAAAAGACTAATCAGCTTTTTCATGTATAAATCCTAATCGGAATAATGTCGAGAAAATCAGCCTTTCTCGAGCATTAATGATTGCAATAGGTTTGTATGTTGTAAATTGGCATCGTCCTCAAACAATCACGTGAATTATTCTTGAGGTTTTCAGTAGAGTCCTTTCCACAACACGCGAAAAATAAATGAATATTCATGTTCCCATTCAGTATATATACAGCGGGAAATAAGGTATTCATATCTTTTTCTAATCAAATTTGGATTTAGCTGCAATTTGTTTTGTTAGGCTAAATATTCTAATCATTTGAAATCAATGAAAAAGAATACTGATTTAACATAAAAACAACATCTAAAATTTCGGCAATCATAGCAATAAATTAGTGCAGGGGACAGAGCAACAGCGTGGACTATGAGGTATAAGACTATGATTATTTAAGAGAAATTTCAGCATAAGTAAATATAAATTGATGATAGTTTTATGGTTTTTTTAAAAAAAGGCTGTAGCAAGTTGAATTAAAACATAAATATATATTTTTCTGAATTTTATATTTAAATAATGAATATAGAAGTGGAAATTATGCAATTTAAGGAATAAAAAAAGCCTTCCGAAGAAGGCTTTTTAACAGGATTTACTTATTCTGCTTTTTCACGGGCGATGGCGCGATAGCCAATGTCGCTACGGTATTGCATGCCAGTGAAAGTGACCTGACCACACACCTCTAGTGCATTGATTTGTGCTTCAAGTACCGTATCACCTAATGCCGTAACGCAGAGTACGCGACCCCCTGCAGTAATCACATGACCATCAGCACTCATTGCTGTACCGGCATGGAAAATTTTGGTGTCTTCTGGAGATTGACCAAGACCTGAAATGACATCGCCTTTGCGTACAGTTTCAGGATAACCACCAGCAGCAAGCACGATACCAATCGATTTACGCTCATCCCATTCAGCTTCAGCTGGCAAGTTACCTGCAATACCTGCTTCTACCAAATCAACCAAAGATGATTTTAAGCGCATCATGATCGGTTGGGTT
This sequence comes from Acinetobacter sp. 'aerobic (ED)', assembly GCF_904886855.1. Classification (NCBI taxonomy): domain Bacteria; kingdom Pseudomonadati; phylum Pseudomonadota; class Gammaproteobacteria; order Moraxellales; family Moraxellaceae; genus Acinetobacter; species Acinetobacter sp. 'aerobic (ED)'. The sequence continues at coordinate 150,185 of NZ_CAJHGI010000002.1, read as the reverse complement.
TCTGGATCACCAAAACGGCAGTTGAATTCGATTACACGTGGTTGACCTTGTTCATCAATCATCAAGCCCGCGTATAAGAAACCTGTATAAACGTGACCATCTGCTGCCATACCATCCACTGTTGGACGCATCACTTCATTCATGACACGTTCAAAGACTTCCGCAGTGACCACAGGTGCAGGAGAGTAAGCACCCATACCACCTGTGTTTGGACCTTCATCGCCTTCAAAAATGCGTTTATGGTCTTGTGATGTCGCCATTGGCAAAATGTTGTTGCCATCGATCATGCAAATAAAGCTTGCTTCTTCGCCTGCAAGGAATTGTTCAATCACCACACGTGAACCTGCATCGCCAAATTTGTTGCCTGCAAGCATATCGTCAATCGCAGCGAAAGCTTCTTCGTTGGTCATGGCCACGATCACGCCTTTACCCGCCGCAAGACCATCTGCCTTGATAACGATAGGTGCGCCATTTTGCTCTACATAAGCTTTAGCGGCATCGACTTCAGTAAAGACATCATAAAAAGCGGTTGGAATGTTGTGGCGCTTTAAGAAGTGTTTTGCAAATGCTTTAGAACCTTCTAGCTGCGCTGCATATTGGGTTGGTCCCCAGATTTTTAAACCAGCTTCGCGTGCTGCATCCACCACACCATTCACTAAAGGTGCTTCAGGGCCAACAATGACTAATGCCACATCATTTTCTTTGGCAAAAGCAATAATGGCTGGATTGTCTAAAATATCGAGTTCAACGTTCTTGCATTTGTCTTCAGTTGCAGTGCCTGCATTACCTGGCGCCACAAAAACCTGAGTGACTTTTGCATCTTGTGCGATTTTCCATGCAAGTGCATGTTCACGGCCACCGCTACCCAAAACTAAAATATTCATTATAAAGTTATTTCCCTTTTTCCGTATCTAAGAATATACCTGTTCAGAATAAAAAAGTCCCTCTGAATCTACCCCAAACCCCTCTTTGCGAAAGAGGGGAGCAAGCTTACTTATTCGAGTGAAAAAGTAAGTCCCCCTTTTTTAAAGGGGGATTTAGGGGGATTGCGTTGAGACTCAGATCATTTAGTGACGGAAGTGACGCATACCCGTGAACACCATGGCAATACCAGCTTCATCTGCTGCTGCAATGGTTTCTTCGTCACGCATTGAACCGCCTGGCTGGATAATGCATTTAATGCCAGCTTTGGCAGCATTATCAATACCATCACGGAACGGGAAGAATGCATCAGAGGCCATGACTGCACCTTCAACCACTAAACCAGCATGTTCAGCCTTAATCGCAGCAATACGTGCCGAGTTGACGCGGCTCATTTGACCTGCGCCTACACCAATGGTTTGGCGGTTTTTCGCATACACGATTGCATTTGATTTCACATATTTTGCAACTTTCCATGCAAAGATAAGATCATCAATTTCCTGTTCAGTCGGTGCGCGGTTAGTCACAACTTTCAGGTCATCTTTAGTGATCATGCCCAAGTCTTGGTCTTGAACCAATAAACCGCCATTAACGCGTTTATAGTCAAGCTGTGGCGCACGTGCCTCAATGGCCGGAAGTTCACCACAGACCAGTACGCGTACATTCTTTTTCGCACCGGTGATTTCAAGTACACCATCCGCAATGCTTGGTGCAATAATCACTTCAACAAATTGACGATCAACGATTGCTTGTGCTGTCGCAGTGTCTAATTCGCGGTTGAATGCAATGATGCCGCCAAATGCTGATTCAGGATCGGTTGCATAAGCAAGGTCATAAGCTGCCTTGATGCCATCCAGTGAAACTGCAACACCGCAAGGGTTAGCATGTTTAACGATCACACAAGCAGGTTTCGCAAATGATTTCACACATTCAAGTGCTGCATCGGTATCTGCAATATTGTTATAAGAGAGTTCTTTACCTTGTAATTGCTTGGCAGTAGAAACAGAGGCTTCTTTTGCATTTTCTTCTACATAGAAGGCTGCGTTCTGATGCGGGTTTTCACCATAACGTAAATCTTGTGCTTTATTCAGTTGCGTATTGAAGGTACGCGGGAAGAGATCCGCTTCGCCTTCTGCTTTACCCACGCGTGCACCTAAATAAGAAGCAATCATGCCATCGTATTGTGCTGTATGCTCAAATGCTTTAACTGCTAAATCGAAACGTGTTTCATAAGACAGCGTACCATTTGCTTTTAGCTCGGCTACGACTGTGTCGTAGTCTGCTGCATTAACGATAATACCCACTGAAGCGTGGTTTTTCGCTGCTGCACGAACCATGGTCGGACCACCGATGTCGATGTTCTCGATTGCATCTGCAAGTGAACAGTTTGGCTTTGCCACAGTTGCCGCAAATGGATACAGGTTAACAATCACCAGATCAATCGGATCAATGTTGTGTTCTTGCATCACCGCTTCGTCCAGACCACGACGCGCCAAGATGCCTCCATGAATTTTTGGATGCAGTGTTTTAACACGGCCATCCATCATTTCAGGAAAACCTGTATGTTCAGAAACTTCTACTACGGCAATATTGTTGTCTTTAAGCAACTTATAGGTACCGCCCGTAGATAAAATTTCTACCCCTAGCGCTACAAGATTTTGAGCGAATTCAACGATTCCGGTTTTGTCGGATACAGAGATTAAAGCACGTTTGATAGTCATGATTTTAGTCAACAGTTTGAAGTCTACAGATTAAAACAAAGGCAAAAAAAATGCCCACGAGAACGTGAGCATTTTATCAATTATTCACTCATTAAACCGTGAGCTTTTAACTTTTTGCGTAAAGTTCCGCGGTTAAGGCCTAAAATCTCAGCAGCACGCGTTTGGTTGCCACGAGTATATTCTAAGACCACAGATAAAAGAGGTTTCTCCATTTCTGCTAAAACCATGTCATAAACTTGAGATGGTTGCTCACCTTGCAATTGTGCAAAATAATGACGAACTGCGCGATCTACATGGATGCGAAGAGCGACATCAGATTGAGCCGTAAAAATAGGAGATTTGCTATTCATGCGTGTTAATCCGAAAAATCAAAATATCACTTGGGTAAAGTGATATAAATGTGGTCTAAATTACTGAGCCCCGTTTTAGATCCTAAAACAGTGACTCTAAAACAAAAGGACTATTAGCTTGCCACAAATCCTCGAGTTGTGTAAAAAATAAGCGTAACAATAGTTAAATATTTGTTACCGCCTACTTTCAAAAACAAAAAAACCAACAATGCGCTTATTGGGTAAAAGCACAGTTCGTTTAACGATTTTATTGTCTGTAAATTACGAGGAGTAAGTGGGTCAAAGCATTCGTGGCGCGTATCATACCACTGTCAGCGAAAAAGTGAGCAAATTAACTGCACTTTTTTTTGTTTTTTTGTCACTTTTTTGAGCTTTTAGGGCTGTACAAATTCTAAACTATAGTCATTGAAGCTATTTTTGCTTTTCGGAATGATAAATTCGAAGCGAAAAGGGCTATTGGATGGAATGCGTTGAATCGTTTTTAAACTGTCAACTAAATAGTCTTGTGGTTTTAAAACCGTAGATGAAATCGCTTCACCATTTTGTTTAAGTACCACTTTTATTGGAGGCAACACAACGCTATTGGCATCCTGATTAAGCAATACGCCTGAAAAACCTGTGGCATCCTGCTCAACCCGTTTCAATTTTACTTTCTCAAATGACAGCGACTGGTATTGCTCATTGCTGATCTTGCACTTGAAAACACCACAGACATAATTAAACATCTGATTTAATGCCGGGCTTTCATGCATGAGTTTCGGGTTAAACCATAAAATCTGGAAAGCAAACACCAGAATCAGGGCAATATTACCGATACCCCAAAGGGTGTAATACAGCCAGCCATGTTGTTTGTCATTATTTTCTTGCTCAATTAAAAGTGCATCTTCTGAAAGATTCAGGTTGGGCAGGGCGGTAACCGGTTCGGTATTAAAATAATTCAGGTTATTTAAATAAGTGAGTAGGTCAATATTGGAATTTTCAATTTTCTGGTCGAAGATGCGTAGGATCTGCATCTGTTTTTCTGCAAATGAGCTATCTGGCTGGATCGAGGAAAACAGTGAGCGATTGACGGGTGCTGGTGTCGCCTCACTGTCTGTTTCGAGCAAATTGGTTAATGCATTAAAGTTAATCACGCATTTTGGGCAACAAACCATGCCCTGTGCAACACTGAGTTGTGAAAGGGTCACTTTGTACACAGTTGAACATTTAGGGCAGCGGGTTTGTTTTTCACTCATAATTTATAAAATTCTCAGCTTGTTTTTCGTTTTCCTGAAATGCGGCACCAGTTTTCTTCACGCTTTTCAATTTCTAATATATCAAAAAACTCGGCGTAAACGCTAGAAACATCAGCAACTTGCTCTTCAATCACACCTGCTAGTGCGAACTCTCCCTCATTTTTTAATAAAGTTGAGAATTCAGGCGCAAGTGCCATCAGTGGGGCTGCAAGAATATTGGCAACCAGAATATCAGCCTGTTGAGGTTTGAATTCTTGATCAAACTCTTCAGGCAAGCCGACATATAGACGGTCAAGCACGCCATTTAACTCGGCATTCTGTTTGGTTGCGAGTACAGCTTGCGGGTCGATATCTGTTGCATAGACTTTTTTAGCACCTAATAAAAGGGCAGCAACGCCTAAAATACCTGAGCCACAGCCATAGTCGATGACAACTTTATCTTTAACATCGGTTTTGCCTAACCATTGTAAGCATAAGAAAGTGCTGGCATGGTTACCTGTACCAAAAGCCAGACCTGGATCAAGCTTGATGTTGGTCGCATCGGCTTCAGGCGGTTCTAACCATTCAGGGACAATCCAGAATTTTTCACTGATTTGAATCGGTTCGTAATAATCCATCCAGGCACGTTCCCATACCTGATTTTCAAGGTATTCATGGCGCATCGGCACATCTGGAAGTTGAGCTTTAAGGAAAGTTTCCAAAGCATCTACATCAATCGGGTCATCTTCTTCTTGTTGGTAAATACCTGTAACGATGACTTTATTCCACAAAGGTGTTTCACCTGGTAACGGCTCAAGCAGGGCCTGATCTTCTGCATCATCTAAAGTAACACTCACCGCACCCAATGAAAGAAGCAATGTTTCGGTCAGTTCAACTTGATTTTGATCAACAGTAATATGAATTTGTAGCCAGTTCACAGGAAAACCTAAATAAATGTATTTGTGGGTATTGTAATAGATTAAAACTTATTAAAGGGATTATAAAATAGACAGATTACAATTTTAACAGCAAATATTTGACAGCGTGAGCGCTATTACATTGTTTTTAGATTTTATAGACAAAAAAAGAAGGTCATGAAGACCTTCTTTATTCTTGCTGCAATTATGGCGCAGTCTGTTCAACATCAGGAGCAACTGGCGGCGCAGGTGTCGCTGCCGGTGCACTCATCGCAGGCGCAGCTTCCATAGGAGCACTGCTCACTGGACGTGGAGCGGACTGGGTTTCAGAGAGACGACTTTGTGTGTCTACAGCAGCATTAGAAGCTGGCATTGGCGGTTGGAATGCGAGTTTACCTGCTTCATTAGGTTCGCACGAACCGTTGAAAACAACGCCTTTATACGCAAATGAAACTGGGTCACCTTGTTTTTTGCCTTTACAAACCTGTTGATACTTTTTGGCTTGTGGGTCTTGGGTAGCTTTGGTATCCGCCGCATGTGCAGCTACGCTAAAACATAGGCTACAAATAAGAGATGAAAATAAAAGCTTTGTGTTCATATCATTTTCCTAAAGTATTTGTTATGCACTTTTTAGGATAAGAAATTCATCAAATAAAACAGTGGTGTTCGAGTTAATAGTTTAAGTAGCTCTGTTAAGTATAAGATGAAAATGCAACAGAACGTTTCTTTTTGTATGTTTTGTCAGCATAACTGCGGCTTAGAATCCAGCAGAATGTTGACGGTTTTTGCCAATTTGCTGCAAAACTCCTATATAATACTCTGTCATTTTTTGAATACATATTTACCACTATGCACTATCCTAAAGTTTACGACGTTATCGTAATTGGTGGCGGTCACGCTGGTACGGAAGCGGCACTTGCTGCGGCACGTATGGGAAGACAAACATTATTGTTGACGCATAATATTGAAACTTTGGGTCAGATGAGCTGTAACCCGGCAATTGGTGGTATTGGTAAATCGCATCTGGTCCGTGAGATTGATGCCCTGGGTGGTGCCATGGCGCTTGCGGCGGATAAAGGTGGTATTCAATTCCGTATTCTTAATTCGCGTAAAGGCGCTGCCGTTCGTGCAACACGTGCACAGGCAGATCGCGTACGTTATAAGGCTGCAATTCGCGATACGCTGGAAAATCAGGCCAATCTGGACATCTTCCAGCAAGCAGCAGATGACTTAATTGTTGAAGGCGATGCGGTTAAAGGTGTTGTGACCCAGATGGGTATCCGTTTTGATGCCAAAACTGTGGTACTGACAACTGGTACTTTCCTCGGTGGTGTGATCCATGTCGGTTTACAAAACTCGAGTGGCGGCCGTGCAGGAGATCCACCATCAATTGCACTGGCTCATCGTTTACGTGAACTTAAACTTCCTGTGGGACGTTTAAAAACAGGTACACCGCCACGTATTGATGCTCGCTCAGTTGATTTCTCGGTCATGACGCCACAACCAGGTGATTTCCCATCTCCTGTCATGTCATTTATGGGTGATGCCTCAATGCACCCTGAGCAAGTCAATTGCTATATCACCCATACCAGTGAAAAAACCCACGAAATTATCCGTGGCGGTTTAGACCGTTCACCAATGTACACGGGTGTGATTGAAGGTGTGGGTCCACGCTATTGCCCATCGATTGAAGATAAAATTCATCGTTTTGCCGATAAAGATTCACATCAGGTATTCCTTGAGCCAGAAGGCTTAGATACCCATGAGCTTTATCCAAATGGTATTTCGACTTCATTGCCATTCGATGTACAGTTCAATTTGGTACGTTCGATCCGTGGTATGGAAAATGCGCATATCCTACGTCCGGGTTATGCGATTGAATATGATTATTTCAATCCACAAGCCTTGAAATTCACACTTGAAACCAAAGCGATTCAAAACCTGTATTTTGCTGGTCAAATTAACGGTACCACAGGCTATGAAGAGGCGGGAGCGCAAGGTTTACTTGCAGGCTTAAATGCTGCACGCCGTGCTTGGGAACAAGAAGAATGGACACCAAAACGCGATCAGGCTTACATGGGCGTGTTGGTCGATGACCTGATTACATTAGGCACCAAAGAGCCGTACCGTATGTTTACCTCACGTGCGGAATATCGTTTGATGCTGCGTGAAGATAATGCAGATCAACGTTTAACCACGATTGGTCGTGAGCTGGGTCTGGTGGATGATGAGCGTTGGGCGGCTTATAGCGAAAAAATGGAAGCTGTTGAGCGCGAAACATCTCGTTTACAACATTTGTGGGCTGCACCAAACAACCCAATGGGTAAAAAATTCGTTGAAATGACGGGTGCCGATCTCAGCAAAGAATGTAGTGCGGTTGATTTGTTGAAACGTCCAAATATCAATTTCAGTCAAATTGCGGAATTAACCGGTTCGGAAGTTTCACAGCAAGTCGGTGAGCAAATTGAAATTGCGGTGAAATATGAAGGCTATATCAATCGTCAGCATGAAGATGTGGCGCAATTGAAGCGTCTCGAAGAAACCAAGATTCCTGCTGATTTTGAATATGATGGTATTTCAGGTTTATCACGTGAAATTACCTTGAAGTTAAAGACAGTTCGTCCAGAAACCTTAGCGCAGGCAAGCCGTATTCCAGGTGTAACACCAGCCGCTGTACAATTACTGATGATTACCATCCGTAAAAACAATATGGCCAAGAAGTCAGCCTAAGCTTTCAATTCGACTTGTTTAATTAGACACTAAAAACACCCTTTGACAGAAGGGTGTTTTTTTCTCTGAGTATTTTACTCTTATCATCATAAATATAGACCTGCTGAGGTGCGGTGAAATGAAAAACTGGATTATTTTATTTATCGCAATTATCGCGGAAGTGATTGCCACTTCAGCATTGAAAAGCAGTGAAGGTTTTACCAAACCAATCGCTTCAATTGTCGTTGTCTTGGGTTACGTGATTGCATTTTACGGTCTCTCTTTGACGCTTAAAACCATACCAGTCGGGATTGCCTATGCGATCTGGTCAGGTGTCGGGATTGTTTTAATTACCATAGTAGCCTGGTTCGTGTTTGATCAAAAACTGGATATATGGGGGATTATTGGAATTGCGCTGATTATGAGTGGTGTATTGATCTTGAATCTATTGTCAAAATCCAGTTCGCATTAATCTTTTAATAATAAAAAAACCGAACTGGTTGAGTTCGGCCTTTTAGAGAGAATTTGTAGTTTTAGGTTATCGGCCTGCAAAATCAAATACACCATTTAAGGTAATATGATTGTTAACTTCATTTGCTGGAGATTTTTTAGAGGTTAGTTTCGTATTGTCAAAACTGATCTTGTTTTTCTCGATGTCATAACTAAGCCCTGTACATGCTTCAGTATAACCGCAGTTATATTGGTATTCAGTATAATCTACCAATAAGCCCGTTGTAGGATTTTTACCTATACGTGTATCTTTGAAATCAATTTTCTCAATTTGATTGTTGCGAATTTTGACTTGTAATGCATTATTTCCAAACTGCTGTCTATCATGGTTGATGACATCAAAATATAGTGCAGGCTGAACCAAAGAGAAGCTACTTTCATTTTTAAGAATTGGTGAGATTTGAAGCTGTGTACTCGGTATATTGACCGTTACTGAACCATCGAGTTGTAGCTGTGCCTGGGCACATTCTGGCTGAATTGGAAAATTAGGAAATAATGGAGGTAGGTCTTTTTTATCCTTATATATTGCTTGATTAAATGTTAAAGAGATATTGTCCGTATTTTTGTTTGATTGAAGGGTTGCTACATCTTCAACAGGGAAGGTTAGTGTCATCGCACTACACATACCAGACATATAAAATGAGGTTTCGGTTGAGAGTAGCGAGTATTGAATCAGGTTATTTTCAATCCCAGTACTAAACTGGGCTAATTTTAAACTGCTGTCTATGCCGTTATTTGCATGAGTACCAAATAAGATTACTTTAGTTTTTGGATCATAAACGGCTCCCATTAATGAGACCGGTTTTTGATTGGAAAGTAGGCTGGATTGACTGGTTTTTCTGATATTGTTAAAAGTCTGTGGCGGTCTAGATAAAGAACCAGTAATTTGCCCATTCAACGTGATGTAGCTTTTTTCAGTAGAAAGCTGATTATCTGGATTTTCTATGGGTGAGAGACGAACAGTTGGCAAGTTTGAGAGTTTTGTATTATCAAAATTAATTTTGCTAAAACCTGTCTGCTCATCAAAAACAATCTGAATATTTTTGCATGGCTCAAATAGAACCGTGTTTGAACAAGAGAAAATGTCTTCTTTTGAAAAACTAAAAATATCAGGTTTTAAATAATTTTCTCCAATCGAGATATTTAGTACTTTTTTGAGAATTGGATCGTAATTAACATGAAGTGTCTTATTGATATCATTTTTATCAAAATTGTAGCTCAAAATAATTGAGCTACTTCCACTATCAAAATGATGCGTAACTGAATACGCATTTATTTCATCATTCTGATTACTCTTGCTACTCGATATCTGAATGGCTGGTTCAGCATCCTTTTGCAAGCTTAAACTGCTTTGAAACTCAGTGGTAAACGCAATAGGCTGAGTTGTATGATCTTGCAGCGTTTTACTGTCATTTCCACCCCCACAAGCTGAAATTATCATTGCTGTGGTTAAAATAGTAATACCAGATTTAATCTTTAACATTTTTAGTTTTCTACATGGATTATTTTAGAAAAGAATAATATCTATTCATCACGCTATTTCAAAGTATTTTAAATAATATTTGCGATAAACGATCGATCGACAGGATTAGGTGGAGTAGGAGTGATAGATAATTTATTAGGTCATTTCTAATCTTTTGCTTTTCATTGTGCTGCTCAATATTTTTTTTGGTTGAATCTGGTTATAAGCTTCTATTAGCAGAAAACGTGCTGCTGAATAAACGCCTTGTTCCTTGAATTTGTCATCACCATGACCCATGCATTTCTCATGACTCATTTTTTAAGTAGATTCACTTAAAATTAAGGCCTTAATTTTGGTAGCTTTCTCAAAATGATTAAGCTGATGTTTTATGATCCACCAGTGAGCAGCTTCCATTAGACGTTCAGGATCATCATTTTTATTGGCAAAGAAAGCATAAAAAGAAAGCCCGACATCACTGCCTTTTTTGGCAATTTTTTCATTGCAGACCTGAATGATTTTAGTTTGAAGTTCTTTTCTCATTTTTTATAAAAACAATTGATGCTAGATGGGCTGATTCTAGCACTTTCGAGCTAAGTCTTTATTGAATATTTGGGTAATTTCTCCTGTAGCTACAGTCAGATGGTTCATGTTTTTTTAAGTGCAGACTAGAGGGATTTGCGTCTGATTTAGGTTGAGTAGTACCTTGGTAATTGACTAGGTTGTTTAAGAAAACATCTAAAAAATCGAATTGGTAGAAAATATAGTGAAAATGAGAATGATTTTTATTAAAATTGTAATGTTTTATATTTTTTAATTTGTTTTTAATTTTTCGTCTGAATTTTCTGAGAGTTTTATGAGTAATTTTCACTTGGGTGGGAACAGCAAATCTGCTTTTAAGCTGAGTTTGTTAACCGTGATGATGTTGCAAGCGCACTATGCATTTGCAGATGAAGCAACAACGCCAACGGCAGTGATGCCTACCATTAAAATTGAAGCGATGAGTGAGCTTGATCCAGTCAAGAGCTATATTGATTATGAGCAGGCAAGTGTAACGCGTAATGGTTTGAAGAAAAAAGATATTCCGCAGACCATCGATACGATTGATGTGCAAAAATACAAAATCTATGGTGCCAATGATCTGAGTGTCATGTTGCAAGGTACGCCAGGTGTAACCACAACTTATGATACACGTGGTGACGGTATTATGATTCGTGGTTTTAGTGCTGACACCAGTGATATTTATCGCAATGGCGTACGAGAGGGCGGGCAGGTACGCCGTAGTACTGCAAACGTTGAACGAATTGAGATTCTAAAAGGTCCTGCTTCTGTACTCTATGGACGTGGTGCAGGCGGTGGAGTTGTGAATATGGTGACCAAGTTTGCCAATTTTGACTCTAAAAGTTCTGTGGGCATCTTTGGTGGTTCTTATGACAACATTGGCGGAAACTTAGATATTAATCAGGTTGTGAATGATAATTGGGCGATACGTTTGGTTGGTGAGAAATCTGATACCAATAGTTTCCGTTCAGGTATTGGCACAAAACAATCGATGTTCTCCCCAAGCGTGACCTATCGTAGTGATGATGAAAAGTTGTTATGGACAACGGAATATACCTACGACAAATTAGATCGTACACCTGATCGTGGTCCATCATTTTCAGTATTAAAGCGTTTTCCTGAAAATATTTTAAGAGAGACGGGCTTTGCAACTCCATCGGATTTCATTGTCGATGAATTGCAAACGGTACGTACCGATCTGAAATATGAATTTGCGCCGGACTGGAAATTTCATTGGGCGTTGAGCTATCGCCAAGCCAATCAAGATTTCGATAATTTCTTTGGTGGAAGTTATTGTACTGATGATACGAAAGGATGCAAATCTGGCTACATCAAGCAATCTTATGCCTGGCAAGAAACCATGAATAAGACCACGACAAATACATTTGATATTACGGGCAAATTTAATACGGGTAAATTAGAACACCAGCTCATGGTTGGCGCCGATTGGTCACATGAAGATCGTGAACCTAAACTAGGTAATTATTCAAGTGGAGATAAGGCTGGATTATATTATCAATTAATTAATCCATATAATGTAAAAGATTATCAGACTTCTTTTGATCGTAATCATGGTCGGCCAAAAGCAACCTCTTATACCCATCAAAATAATGACAGCTTGGCATTTTTTGTACAGGATCTAGTCTCTTTAACACCGAAATTAAAAATGATGTTGGGTGCCCGTTATGATCAATATGAAGTAAAAACTCGTGATACTTTAATTGATTCAAAAACCTATGGGCAGTCAGTGACAATGAATGCTGAAACTTTTAGTCCAAATGTGGGCTTTGTCTGGCAGCCAGTTGATAACCAGAGTTTTTATACATCTTATAGTAAAAGCTTTGCGCCATTTGGTGGTAGTGCGGGCGTTTCGCCATTTACCAATGGTACAGTTGATTTGAGAACCGTAAATGCAGAGCCACAATATAATGAGCAGTATGAGATTGGTGTAAAAAGTGATTGGTTTGATGACCGTTTGAATACTCAATTTTCTGTGTTTGATATCCGTAAGAAAAATATTCGTTATCGTCCTGATCCAGATAATCGCCCTTTTGATTATGTCGTAGGTGGTGAACATCAGTCTAAAGGAGCTGAATTCAGCTTTATCGGGCGAGTGCTTGATAATGTGTTTGTTCGTGGTGGATATGGATATACAGATGCAAAAGTAAAAGATGATAAAGATCCCAAATCTGCCAGTGCTGGTCATTATTTAGCAAATGTTGCGAAAAATACAGGAAACTTGTTTGTCCGCTATCTACCAGTAGAAAATATCTATACTGAGGTTGGTGCGACCTATAATGGGTCTTTCTATACCAATTTATCCAATGCTCCAGATACGAAACTCGATGGCTGGACACGTCTAGACGCTGCGTTGGGCTATAAGGGGAAGCACTGGGGAGCGACCTTCGCGGTAAGTAATCTTACCGATAAAGTTTATTGGAGATCAAATACCATGCCTGGTACGCCACGCAACTTCTTGGTGCGTTTAAATTACCAGTTCTAAATCAGTGGGTTGCTTTTCTTTTAAGCATCTCTGTGATAGCAGAGGTGCTTTTTTATTGTTCGTCAATAAAATAGACTATGTAAATAAAGATGTAATTCATATCTATCTTATTGAATTATATAAAATGCTATTGCTTAAATTACGGTAATATTCTAATATCTAATTGTATGAAAAATAAGCAATAAAACTTGAAAATAACTGTATAATTGTGATGTGGTTCTCATTTTTGGTTTTATTATGCTTGTTTGTACCTGGTTTAATACTTTTTTGCTAGTATTAAAGAAAACATTAAAATAGAGATAATAATAATGAAGATTACACTTAGTTTGCTTGTGAGCTTTGCCATTGTCATTTTAGGCTATGTTGCCTATGTCGATGCACAAACCAAAAAGCGCCAAGAACTCATGAAGATTGTACAGGATGCAGAGCATAGCCTGGATACGATTCAACACGATCCCCGCAACCAACTGTCTTCATATAAGCCAAGTAATTAGTAGGCGTTGATCAGGTATGGGGCTGGTAATGCAGTGGTTTACTTGGGATCGTCGATTAAATGGTCTTTTTTTGCTTGGCGATGCGCAAGTTTTAAATAGAATCTGTTAAAATATTTACCACTAAATAAAAAGCTGCATCAAGATATGCGGCTTTTTACGTTTTGATAGCGAAATTAAATTTATACATGTTGTCTATGTAACAAGTACCAAGCTGGCATATAGATTGCTTTCTAGCTTCGAGTACTCTTTTGTGCAAATTCAAAAAAGATTGCCGCACAAGAGTATAGATTTCACGTCCTACGATCTTAGATTTTAACAGGTGCTATGTTATGACAACGCCTAATGCTTCAGCTGGTTTGTTAGAACGCTTATTTAAATTAAGCGATAACAAAACTAACTTTAGAACAGAAGTTTTGGCAGGTGTAACCACATTCTTAACCATGTGCTACATCATTATTGTAAATCCGCTCATTCTTTCTGAAACGGGGATGGATCACGGAGCGGTGTTTGTTGCGACCTGTCTGGCTGCTGCAATCGGCTGTTTGGTCATGGGGATTATTGCGAACTATCCAATCGCACTGGCACCTGGTATGGGCTTGAATGCTTACTTTACCTATTCTGTCTGTTTGGGCATGGGTGTGCCTTGGCAAACAGCACTCGCTGCGGTTTTTGTTTCAGGGATTATTTTCCTTGCGATCAGCTTCTTTAAAATCCGGGAAGCAATTGTCAATGCGATACCTATGTCACTTAAATTTGCCATTGGTGGCGGTATTGGCCTGTTCCTGGCTTTGGTCGCATTAAAGAACTCAGGCATTATTGTTGCCAATCAGGCAACTTTGGTTGGGCTGGGTGATATTAAACAGCCAACCGTCTTGCTTGCCTTATTCGGTTTCCTGCTCATTGTGGTGTTGCATCAGTTTAAGGTACGTGGCGCTATCATTATCAGTATCTTGGCGGTGACTGCGATTGCAACCTTAATGGGCTTAAATGAATTTAAGGGCGTGGTTGGCGAGATTCCTTCGATTGCACCGACCTTTATGCAAATGGACTTTGAAGGTCTGTTTACAGCCAGTATGGTCGGCGTCATCTTTGTTTTCTTTATTGTCGATCTATTTGATAGTACAGGGACACTGGTAGGGGTTTCGCATCGTGCAGGTTTATTGCAGGATGGTAAATTGCCACGTTTGAAAAAAGCCTTATTTGCCGATTCAACTGCGATTGTTGCGGGTGCTGCTTTAGGTACCTCATCAACGACACCTTATATTGAATCTGCGTCAGGTGTAGCTGCAGGTGGTCGTACAGGTTTGACCGCTGTTGTGGTCGCATTCTTGTTTGTAAGCTGTTTATTCCTTGCGCCATTGGCTCAATCTGTACCAGGTTTTGCAACCGCACCTGCTTTATTGTTCATTGGTGTGTTGATGATCCAGGGGATCACCAATATTGACTGGGATGATATTACTGAAGCAGTACCTGCATTTTTAACCATTGTATTTATGCCATTTGCCTACTCAATTGCTGATGGTATTGCCATGGGCTTTATTAGCTACGCATTGGTGAAATTATTTACAGGTAAAGCGAAAACTGTACCGTATATGGTCTGGATCATCGCAGCACTTTGGGTATTTAAATTTGCTGCTTTTGGCGGCTAATCCAAGATTTATCATTTTTACATTATTCTTTGCTGCTATTGTTATTCCAGCAAAGAACCCGAAAAGGGTGTCCGTTTGGTAACACCCTTTTTTCTTTAGACGTGGAGTTTATATGAATCAAATCGAGCTGATTCGTGCCTTACCCAAAGCCGAATTGCATGTGCATATTGAAGGGACTTTTGAGCCGGAACTGATGTTTGCAATTGCACAGCGTAATCAGATTCAGATTCCTTATCAATCTGTTGAAGAAGTGAAGCAGGCGTATAACTTTCACAATCTTCAATCTTTTCTAGATATCTACTATGCCGGCGCGAATGTGCTGGTGCATGAGCAGGATTTTTATGACCTTGCTTGGGCATATTTTGAAAAATGTGCTGAAGATCGTGTCGTACATACTGAAATGTTCTTCGATCCGCAAACGCATACCGAGCGTGGCGTGGCGTTTGCAACGGTACTTGCGGGTCTGAAACGTGCCTGTGAAGATGCCAAAGCGAAATTAGGCATTAGCTCTCAATTGATCATGTGCTTCCTACGCCATTTAAGCGAAGAGAAAGCATTTGAAACGCTTGAACAGGCCTTACCTTTCAAAGATGACATTATTGCCATTGGCTTAGATTCAAGTGAGGTGGGACATCCGCCTTCGAAATTTGAGCGTGTTTTTGCCAAAGCGCGTGAAGCAGGTTTCCTGATTGTGGCGCACGCAGGTGAAGAAGGTCCACCAGAATACATCTGGGAAGCGCTAGATTTGCTTAAAGTCAATCGTATTGACCATGGTGTACGTTCGGAAGAAGATGAACAACTTATGACACGTCTGATTGCAGAAAAGATGCCTTTGACCGTTTGTCCGCTCAGTAATTTAAAGCTTTGTGTTGTGAATGACATGGCTGATCACAACATTCGCCGTTTATTACAGAAAGGCGTTCACGTGACGGTTAATTCAGATGATCCTTCGTACTTCGGTGGTTATATGAATGATAACTTTATTGCCATTCAGCAGGCGCTGGATCTGAGCAATGAAGAATTAAAGCAGCTTGCAATCAACTCTTTTGAGGCTTCATTCATCTCTGATGAAGAAAAGCAAAAGTGGATTACTGAAGTCAACATGCTCTAATTGTTTTCGTATAATAAAAAAACCGCTTTAAGCGGTTTTTTTATTATCTGGACATTTTATTTTTTAGGCTGGCGTAACATGCTGAGTAGCACATTATCTTTATCAACTACATGATGTTTGATGGCCGCTAAAGCATGACCAGCAACCAATAAACCCGCAAACCATGAAAGATAAATATGGATGGGTTTAACAATGGCCATCAGATCGGGGTTGTCCTGTACTAAGCGTGGAATTTCGAATAAATACAGAACCGGTGCAGGGTGTCCGGCACTCCAGCTAAATAAACAGCCAGTAATAGGTAAAGCTAATAACATTAAATACAGCAAGAAATGTCCGACATGGGCCAAGTTTTTCATCATGGGTGACATGGTATCTGGCAGTTGCGGAACAGGGTGGGTATAGCGCCAGAAAATCCGGATCACCACCAAGAAAATAATAGTCGTGGCAATATTCTTATGTAGGGTGATGACATCGCCTTTAAAGCTGCCATCAACCTCATAGCTCAGAAAATTACCACTGTAAAAACCAATCAGCCAGGCAATGATAAAAATTGCAGCCATGAGCCAATGAATAACTTGCGCCGTACGGGTGTAATATTGTGATGAGGTTGACATTGCAACATCCTGGCATTTTTATAAATGGATTTTTTTATTCTAATAACACCTTGTTATTTCTCATACAATGGAAATGTAACGGAGCGTTTTATGCTTAGAACGGTGGTACAAAAGCTTGCTTAGTTATAATTGTTATATTATGTAAAGTTTGCGCTGAGTCATATCATAAAGCCACTCATTTAGGCACAATACGCCTGCCAAAAATTTAGATACAGGTAAGAAATCATGAAAAAGTTGGTACTTATTGTTGCCCCTGTTGTTTTAACCCTAACAGGATGTGTAACACCAGATGGCAGCAACTCGGCTGGCGCGACTTCTCAGCAATTGGGTATGGCGGCATTAAAAGTTGCGGTAAATGCAAAATGCATTAATGAGATTAATACATTACCGGCTTGGAAAACTGCAACACGTGTAATGACTGCTGAACAACGTGAAAATATCCAGACTGAAGTCTGTGGTTGTGTTAGTGAAAAAGCACCAAACAGCGTAACAGCGGTTGAATTAGCGACAGCTGCAATTGATCCTACTGCTCGTGCAACCATTGTGACTCAAGTGGTTTCACAAACTGTAAATGCATGTGTGGCGGAAACGTTTAAAAAAGCAGGTTAATAAGATCAGGCTGAGTCATCAGCCTATTTTGAGAGAAGTAGTATGACAATTGCGGGTGTAGATGAAGCGGGACGTGGGCCTTTGGTGGGTTCTGTGGTTGCCGCTGCCGTCATTTTAGATCCAAATAATCCGATTCAAGGTTTGAATGATTCTAAAAAACTAACAGAGAAGAAGCGCGAAAAATTATTCTTGGAAATTCAGGAAAAGGCATTGGCATGGTCAATTGCTGAAGCAACCCATGCTGAAATTGATGAGTTTAATATTTTACAGGCGACTTTTCTGGCAATGCGTCGTGCGGTAGAAGGCTTGCATACCCAGCCGTTAAAAGTGATTGTGGATGGTAATCAGATTCCAAAAGGAATAACGATTGCGTGTGAAGCAATTGTCGGGGGAGATGCAAGTCATGCCGAGATCAGTGCAGCCAGTATTCTGGCCAAGGTCACACGTGATCGCCAGATGCAGGTGCTTGATCAGCAATATCCGGACTATGGCTTTGCCAAACATAAAGGATATCCAACCAAGGCTCATTTTGAAGCGATCGCGGCCCATGGTGTAATTGATCAACACCGCCGCAGTTATGGACCTGTGAAAAAAGCACTAGGTCTATAAACAATTAAAGCGACTATAAATAGTCGCTTTAATTGTTCAGAAAAGAATTCTGTACATTAACGGTTGAAGTTATTATGACGAGGGAACTCGTTATTATCTTCTTCATAAGAATGTTGATAATCTTGATCAAGATGTTGCAGATGCTCATGCATGGCACGTTCATGTTGGATACGTTGGTAAATTTCCTCACGATGCACAGAAACTTCTTTTGGAGCATTTACACCAATACGCACCTGATTGCCTTTTACGCCAAGCACAGTAACACTGACTTGATCCCCAATCATTAATGTTTCTCCGACACGACGGGTCAGAATCAGCATGTTTATCTCCTTGCTAAACGCTTAAACTTGCGACAGGGAATTCATTGTTCGAAAGCACAGCCTAATATACAGAAAATTCTAACAGAAATATGTAAAAAACATTCTTTTTCGTAAGTTCTGTGAGAATCTTCTTAAAAACCTCAGGGCTAATATAACAGAGCCACTATAAAAAAAACTATAGTGGCTCTGTTTTTTTTCTTATTTACTCACAAGTAAATATGTTTAAGCAGCTATTAATTAAGCACGAGCGCTGCTTTCGCCGTGTTCACGGTCTAGGCCGAAAGCTGTATGTAAACAACGAACTGCCAACTCAAGGTAGTTTTCTTCGATGATCACAGAAACCTTAATTTCTGATGTAGAAATCATGAGAATATTAATGCTTTCTTCAGCCAGTGCAGTGAACATTTTGCTCGCTACGCCCGCATGAGACCGCATACCTACACCCACGATTGAGACTTTTACGATGTCATCACGGGTTACAACTTCACAACCTTCAATGCTGTTAGCAGTTTGGTCTAAAATCGCTTTTGCTTTCGCCAAGTCGTTACGGTTGACCGTGAAAGTGAAATCAGTCGTACCATCTTCTTCAACATTCTGGATGATCATATCCACTTCAATGTTGGCATTACTGATAGGTGACAAGATTTTAGAAGCAATACCTGGCTCGTCAGGAACACCCAAAATAGTTAATTTTGCTTCGTCACGGTTAAATGCAATACCTGCAATGATTGGTTGTTCCATGTCGTCTTCTGCCTCAGTCGTAATTAGTGTGCCTACGTTTTGTTTGAAATCTTCATCAAATGCGCCATCATCTTCATTATCAAAGCTTGATAATACGCGTAATGGCACTTGATATTTGCCTGCGAATTCAACAGAGCGAATTTGTAAAACTTTTGAACCTAAAGATGCCATTTCAAGCATTTCTTCAAAAGAGATACGGTCGACTTTTTTCGCTTTTGGCGCTACACGTGGGTCAGTAGTATAAACACCGTCCACATCAGTATAGATTTGGCATTCATCTGCTTTTAATGCTGCTGCAAGTGCAACACCAGAAGTATCAGAACCACCACGGCCCAGCGTTGTGATATTGCCATTGGCATCATAACCCTGGAAGCCAGCAACAACGATTACACGGCCTGCATCTAGGTCAGCCGTCATCACATCAGTATCAATCGATTCAATACGTGCTTTGGTAAACGCGCTATCGGTTTTGATCCCAACCTGACGACCTGTATATGATTTAGCTTCTACACCAATTGAATTCAGTGCCATAGCTAACATGGAAATCGTTACTTGTTCACCCGTTGACACCATTTGATCTAATTCACGTGGGTCAGGGGTGCTGGTAATGGCTTTGGCAAGCGCAAGTAAGCGGTTGGTTTCACCACTCATTGCAGATACGACCACGACCACCTTGTGACCATGATCATGCCAGCGCTTGACACGACGAGCAACATTTAAAATGCGCTCAGGAGTACCCATAGAGGTACCGCCATATTTTTGAACGATTAATGCCATAGTTGTTCCATATAAGCCATGACCCTGAGAGGCATCAGGGTCAGTTACACAAAAGTGAAGTTCTGTTTATTGCTCAAGCCAGGCTGGTAATGCTGCCATCACTTGATCAAACTTCTCGTTAAGTGGCGCGCCACCTTGTGCTAAGTCAGGTTTACCACCACCTTTACCACCCAGCTCTTGAGCCAAGTGTTTGATGATGTCACCTGCTTTTAGAGTTGCAGCATATTGTTTAGCGACAGAGGCGATTAAACTCACTTTATCACCATCAACACCAGCTAAAATAATGACTGCATCTTCCAATTTTGATTTTACGCTGTCATGTAGATTGCGTAATGATTTGGCATCCAAACCTTGTACAGTGGTAATCAGTGTTTGACGACCCGCAATGTCTTTTACTTGATCCAGTAAGTCAGCCGCCTGGAAGCTGGCTAATTTTTGGTTAAGTTGCTCGATTTGCTTTTGCAGGCTAGACGCGGTTTCGACAATCGCTTCAACTTTTTCAACTGTTTGATCTTTTTGTGCTTTTAATAAGCCATTGATGGTTTGGATATCAGTTTCAGCTTTTTGAACCACTTCAACTGCTTTGGTACCCGTCACGGCTTCAATACGACGAACGCCCGCAGCTACGCCACCTTCAGAAGTGATTTTGAACAAGCCAATATCACCCGTGCGTTTTACGTGAATACCGCCACACAGTTCGATCGAGAAGTTTTTCTCATCAATCACTGAACCCATCGACAATACACGAACTTCTTCGCCATACTTTTCACCGAACAGCATCATTGCACCTTTGGCTTTTGCTGTATCGATATCAAGCAGTTCAGTGCTTACCGCAGTATTTGCAATTACTTCAGCATTAACTAAGCGCTCGATCTGTTGCAACTGTTCAAATGAAACAGGTTGATCGTTGGCAAAGTCAAAACGTAAAACGTCACTTGCGACCAAAGAACCTTTTTGTTGAACATGCTCACCAAGAATCTGGCGTAAAGCGGCATGAAGAAGGTGAGTCGCTGAGTGGTTACGTGCTGTTGCAGCACGGATGTCGGCTTTAACGGTTGCTTCAACACTTTGAGTGGCTTTGAGGCTACCCATGGTCACGATACCTTGGTGTACAAAAGCACCACCCGATTTTTTGGTATCTTGAACTTCAAAGATACCGGTATCGTTTTTGAAGATACCAGTGTCACCGATTTGACCACCGCTTTCTGCATAGAAAGGGGTTTGGTTCAATACGATAAGCGCTTCATCACCTTCGTTGATTTCATCAACCTGAACGCCATCTTTGTAGATCGCAACAATTTGACCTTGGCCTTGAGTTGCATCGTAGCCATCAAACTGAGTTTCGCCTTCAACTTTGACAATGCTGTTGTAGTCAACTGCGAATTTACCTGCATCACGTGCGCGTTGACGCTGTGCAGCCATTTCAACTTCGAAACCAGCTTCATCAATGGTCAGGTTACGCTCACGTGCGATATCAGCGGTTAAATCGGTTGGGAAACCATAAGTATCGTAAAGTTTAAATACAGTTTCACCAGGAATGACATTGCCTTTCAGTTGAGCCAATTCACCTTCAAGTAATTTCAGACCTTGCTCAAGTGTTTTTGCAAATTGTTCTTCTTCTTTCAGCAGTTGTGCTTCGATGCGTGATTGCTGTGCAGCAAGTTCTGGATAAGCATCGCCCATCACTTCAATTAGAGGTTGCAACATCTTGTAGAAGAATGAACCGGTTGCACCGAGCTTGTTACCGTGACGGACTGCACGACGAATAATACGACGCAACACATAACCACGTCCTTCATTTGAAGGGTTAACACCGTCAGCAATCAAGAATGAACATGAACGCGCATGGTCTGCAATCACTTTTAAAGAAGCAGGGTATTCAACCGGTTTATTTTGAGCTTTCGCTTCTGCTTCAATGGCAGTGGTATCCAAACCAATGATTTCAGCCGCTGCTTTTAATAAGTGCTGGAACAGGTCAATTTCATAGTTTGAATTAACGTGTTGCAATACTGCAGAAATACGCTCCAAGCCCATACCTGTATCGACAGAAGGTGCAGGAAGAGGGTGCATCACACCATCCGCAGTACGGTTGAACTGCATGAAAACGTTGTTCCAGATTTCGATGAAACGGTCACCATCTTCTTCTGGTGAGCCCGGTAAGCCACCCCAGATATGATCGCCATGGTCATAGAAAATTTCAGAACATGGTCCACATGGACCTGTATCACCCATTGCCCAGAAGTTATCTGATGCGTACTGTCCGCCTTTATTGTCTCCAATACGGATAATACGATCTGCATCTAGGCCGATTTCTTTATTCCAGATATCAAAGGCTTCATCATCAGTATGATAAACCGTGACATATAAACGATCTTTCGGTAAACCTAACCATTGTTCGCTGGTCAAGAATTCCCAGGCAAATTTAAGCGCGTTTTGTTTGAAGTAATCACCGAAAGAGAAGTTACCTAACATTTCAAAGAAGGTATGGTGACGTGCGGTGTAACCTACGTTATCGAGGTCATTATGCTTACCGCCTGCGCGGACACATTTTTGTGATGAAACGGCACGCACATAATCGCGCTTTTCTAGACCTAAGAAACAGTCTTTAAACTGGTTCATACCAGCATTGGTAAATAGCAACGTTGGGTCGTTGGCGGGAACGAGAGAACTCGACGCGACGCGTGTATGCCCTTGCGATTCGAAATAACGCAAAAATGCTTCACGGATTTCAGCTGATGTCATAAAGCGAGTACTCACAACCAAGACACTCCATAATTTTGAATTTGGCTATATGCAACAAGGTACGTTGTTTTAAAGTTTTACAATCGAACCCGGTGCGTGGCATAGATTTTAAAAGTGCTAAATTATAACGGAAAATACCCGCCTCACCAACGATTTTACAAGCAATATCATATAAAACTGTGTTTAAGCTAAAAATCTATATTCAATAGGGCAACTGATGTTTTACCATATAGCACAGAAAAGATGATGTTTTGATGAATAAGGACGCTACATGCAACGTATCGCTATCAATGGATTTGGTCGAATTGGTCGGAATGTATTACGTGCATGGTTTGAAAGTCCAAAACAGTTTCAATTTGAAATCGTTGCGATTAATGATGTGGCCGATGTTCAGACGCTGGTGCATTTATTTAAGTACGATACCACGCACGGACGCTTTGCCGGGCAAGTTGAAATTCTGATTGAAAATGAATGTATTTTTCTGAACATTCAGTCCAATCAACGCCAATTAAAACTACAAGTTCTGAAGCAAGAGCAACCTGAATTATTGCCTTGGGCAGATTTAAATATTGATGTAGTACTGGAATGTACCGGTCTATTCCGTTCACGTGTCGATGCAACCCGTCATGTCGAGGCAGGTGCGAAGCGTGTCATTATTGGGGCGGCGCCTTTTGACTCTGTAGATGCTGCGATTGTCTATGGTGTCAATCACAACGAGGTCAAAGCAAGCGATCAGATCATTTCCAGCGTATCGTGTACCACGCAAGCTTTAGTGCCGCTGGTTAAGATTATTGATGATGCCTTTGGTATTGATACCGCGTTAATGACAGAAATTCATGCGGTTACAGCCGACCAGTCAGTGCTGGATCATGCGCATCGGGATTTGCGTCGCGCACGTGCGTCTGGGCAAAATATTATTCCAACAACGTCGAGTGCATTAGGTGCGCTAAAACAGGTCATGCCAAAAATGGAAGACCGGATTGACGGTTACTCTATTCGTGTACCGACCATTAATGTGGCAGCGATTGATTTAAGCTTTGTCTCGCATGCACCGATTACCGTGCATAAAGTCAATGAAGTTCTCAGCAAAGCGGCTCAGTTTGATTATGCGCAGATTATGCAAGTGACAGATGAGGATCTGGTGTCGAGTGACTTTAATCATTCACCGTATTCTTTAATTGTGGATTTAACCCAAACCATGGTGGTGGGTCACCAAGCAAAAGTTTTTGCGTGGTATGATAATGAGTGGGGCTATGCAAATCGTTTACTGGATTTGTGTGAATCTTTTTGTACTTAATATTTTAAATAAGATATAAAAAATAATGTGGGGTATTCAATGACATTGATATTGATTTGGGGATTTATTGTTATTTTATTGGTGGCGGTGGCTTTTTTATTCTGGTTGCAGTTTAAAAATGTAGACGTACAAAACCAAGACCTTCAAGTTTTGCATCTTGAAGAAAAAGTTGTGCATTTAGAGTTGCATCTTAAAAAGAGTCTGGAAATTATGCAGGACCTTGCCAAAAAAATGCATGTGCAACAGGAAGTGCTGGATCGGACCGTGGCAAATATGGCGGCATTGGAAAAGCAAAATGTTGAAATGGTCAATGTGTTAGAAATAATGGTTAAAGGTAGTAACAAGAGCCATTAAAATACATTTTGTATGATGTGGTTGATTTATATAATATGATTTTTATAAAAAATAAGATGAAGTGATTTTATGAAGTCGAATTTTAAAAACAAGGGTATCTGTATTCTCGCAACCAGTCTGCTGCTATCGGCATGTGGTGGTGGAGGCTCTGGTCATAATGACCAATCTAAAGTTGAAGAAAAACCTATTCAGGAAGATGTGCTTTACCAAGTTTATTATCAGGAACCCAAACCTACTGACAATATTGTTGAAGACTATTTTGAGATAACAAACTATTCTATTAAGAATAATCAGATTAATTTTAATAAGTCACATAATGAACCTTTAGACCAAAAGATATTGACTGAAACAAAAGTGATAGAAAAAGGTACGCCACAATCGAATGTCGTTAAACGGCTATCTTCTACGCAATGGCTTTATGAACGCACACCTGAACTTAAGCAGAATTTAAACTTTGAATGGGTAAAATTAGAAGGTCAAAATATTTTTGATCGGATAATGCCAGGTTATAGAGAGCATTTTGATTTAACAGCCAACCCAGAGCGACTTGACCAGAATTTAATTAAATTTTATTCGACCTATAAAGATGCTGTATTTCCTAAAGGAAGTTACTGTTATCGGCTAAAACAGAGCGAGTGGAACCAAGCTTATCTGGAGTCTTTTTTTTCCTTCTCTGATTCTTCAACTTTTAATGAGCAGAAGCGGCAAATTATAGACCGATATAATAATCTGGGCGAGGATAAGAAGTATTTCAGACTTTTAGATACACAGTGGCATGGTTATAAACTGATTGGATTGGAAAACTTAGAGACGGCTGAAACAGACAGTAGATTAGGAAATAGTGAAAATCAAAGTACCAATAGCCAATTTTTTTCTAGTCATATATGGGATGCAGACAAGCATTTAGCCTATGAAAAAAGTCATCCTTATCAAGGTGGAGATAGCCCAATTGATTTATGGATGAAGCAAAATCAACGATTGAATAATGCCAAATTAGAGCACGGCTGTTTTGCATTCAATACTCAGGCAGCCAACACAATCAAAAAACTGAATCTGATCAACTGGAAGCAAGGCGATAGTTCAGATGTTGGGCAGTTCTTAGGGATAAGAACAACGACGAGACTTTCAAATGTAAACACTCAATCTGTTGAATCTACTCATTAATTTTATATTCGAGTTGAGATAGACGGATTATAAAACTATAAAGATTTATGCAAATTCGAAGGTGCATCACATAAATCTTCGTGCTACACTACGCTGAATCGGGCATTCACCCGATTTTTTTATGTGGTTGCTTTTTGTGTGGATGCCTCCACATTGAACAGATTTTAGGTTTGGAACATGACCATTTCAGAGACGTGGTTGCTCCCTGACGGGGTAGCAGATGTATTGCCCGAACAAGCGCAAGTTGTTGAAACATTGCGTAGAGAAGCGCTAGATTTCCTCGCAGTTCGAGGTTATCAATTGGTGTATACACCATTTATTGAATACATTGAATCGTTGTCTTTACTTTCAGAATCGAATCAAGATTTAGATTTAGTTACGTTCAAGGTCATTGACCAGCTGTCAGGCCGTTTGCTTGGCGTTCGTGCGGATATGACACCGCAAGTTGCACGTATTGACGCCCATGTACGTCCAGTCGAAGGCGTGGCGCGTTATTGCTATGCAGGTTCAGTCTTGCATACCAAACCACAGAATTTTAATGCAACGCGTGCGCCTTTACAGTTAGGTGCAGAGTTGTATGGTCATGACAGCATCGAAGCTGATGTAGAAATGGTCAATGTAATGCTCGCTTTGATTGAGCACACACATACGCTTGAAGGAGCGCATCTAGATCTGGGGCACGTCGGTTTATTCCGTAGTCTGGTGAAGCATGCGGGCCTGAATAAAAATACCGAAAGTGAACTTTCTGACTTATATCAGCGTAAAGCCTTGCCGGAGCTGGAAGAATTTACCCAGAGTTTGGCGATGGGTGCAGATTTTTATGCTTTAGGTCGTTATGCAAGTGATCTGGATGCATTGCAGGCACATTTAAGCCAGGAAATTTTAAATGATGTTGATTTCAAGATTGCCTTTGATGCATTGAAAACAACATTAGCGCAAATTCAGTCAAGCTGGCCGAATCTGAATGTAGGTGTCGACGTGGTTGAATTACGTAGTTACCACTATCACACGGGCTTGATGTATGCCATTTATGCACCAAATCGTGCTGCGCCACTGGCTCAAGGTGGGCGATATGACGGTATTGGCGAACATTTTGGCCGTGCGCGTCCAGCAACCGGTTTTAGCTGTGACTTATATGCGCTAGGTGCAACACAGTTTGTCGACATCGAAACTGTTGTCGCGCCAAAAGGTAATCAACAAGATTTATTCAATGCAATTGTAGATGCGCGTAGCCAAGGTTTACGTGTGGTGCAATTGTTAGGTAATGATGATTTAAGCTCAGTGCCTTATGCGACCCATCAGATGGTGTCTCAAAATGGTCAGTGGGTGATTGAAAAGATTTAATTGCCGGGTTTTAAGACTTGGTTTCCAATTTTAACAGCATGATGTAATGAGGCTATTATGGGCAAAAATGTTGTGGTACTTGGTACCCAATGGGGCGACGAAGGAAAAGGTAAAATCGTCGACCTGCTCACAGATCAAGCGGCTGCGGTAGTACGCTATCAAGGCGGTCACAACGCAGGACATACTCTTGTCGTAGGTGGTAAGAAGACTGTATTACACCTCATTCCATCAGGTATCTTACGTGAAAACGTATTGTGCTTAATCGGGAATGGTGTAGTTCTTTCTCCTGAAGCATTAATCAAGGAAATGGCCATTCTGGAACAAGAAGGCGTACCTGTTAAAGAACGTTTACGTATTTCTCCAAACTGTCCATTAATCTTGCCGAACCATATCGCGCTAGACCAGGCACGTGAGAAAAAACGTGGTAATGCCAAGATTGGTACTACAGGTCGTGGTATTGGTCCAGCTTATGAAGATAAAGTTGCACGTCGTGCAGTACGCGTCGCTGACTTGATCCGTGGTGGTGCGTTGCTTGAAGAAAAACTTCAGGAAATGCTTGAGTTGCATAACTTCCAGCTTTCTCAATTCTATGGCGTTGAAGAAGTTAAGTTTGAAGATGTACTTGCGCTTTGCAATGAATGGCGTGAAGTGCTTGAACCATTAGTGATTGACGTGACTAAAGTGTTACATGATTACCGTAAAGAAGGTAAGGCAATCATGTTCGAAGGCGCGCAAGGTTCATTACTTGACATCGATCACGGTACTTATCCATACGTAACAAGCTCGAATACTACTGCAGGTGGCGTAAGCTCTGGTTCAGGTATGGGACCACTGCATTTAGACTATGTCCTGGGTATTACCAAAGCTTATACAACACGTGTAGGTGCTGGTCCATTCCCAACTGAACTACACTACAATGCAGCAACCGATACTGGTGATGCGATTGGTCGTCACTTAGGTACAGTCGGTCATGAGTTTGGCGCGTCTACTGGCCGTCAACGTCGTTGTGGCTGGTTCGATGCAGAAATTCTACGTCGTTCAGTTGAAGTGAACTCATTGTCTGGTATTTGCTTGACTAAACTTGATGTATTAGATGGTTTAGAAGAAGTGAAAATCTGTGTAGGCTATGAAGATGTAGATTCAGGCTGTGCTGGTTCTTCTGATGCGATTTCATTCGAAAGCTTGAAGCCGATCTATGAAACCATGCCGGGTTGGAGCGAGTCGACTGTTGGTTTAACTCAAATCGATCAACTTCCTGCCAATGCATTAGCTTATGTACGCCGTATCGAAACGTTAATTGGTTGCCCAATTGATATCGTTTCAACAGGTCCTGACCGTGCAGAAACAATCGTATTACGTCATCCATTTTCAGCATAAGCTGAATAGATGACAAAAAAGCTCTCATGAATTTGAGAGCTTTTTTTATGCAAAAATTTCAGAAAAATAAGAGCCAATATGACCTTAAAGCTGATTGCAGAAGACTTTATTCAACCCGAATACATTGAGATGGTTTTACCGCTTTATCAAGAGCTTGTTGAAAAAACCAGATCTGAAGCAGGATGTATCGCTTATGACCTTTACCATGATCATAAGCAGAAAGGGCATTTTGTTTTTATTGAAGAATGGGATGATCGGGCTGCACTGGATTTACATGTACAGTCTGAGCATTTTCAGCGCTTGGTGCCGCAAATTGATCAATATCAAACACAAGCTGGACGTTTTACGCATCTACATCGTTTTGAGACCTTGTTTGAGAATCAAAATGATCAGTAATATGGCTTTGATTTAGCAAATGGTGATAGCAAAAAAACAGCTTTGGATTCCAATCTTTGTTATTTCACAGCTTCAAAAATCCTCGTTATATTAGCTTTACGTTCAAACCAAGAGGGCTTTTAACTATGACGAAAAAGAGAATCCGTTACAATGGCTATGAATTGGCGTGCCGATGTTGATTTACATTACAGCGCTAGAAAAGGTGCAAACCAATTTTGATCAAGGCGGGGAGAGAGGTTGGTTTGACATTTAAAACAAGAAGAATAATATTGAGTGATTAATAAGAAAAGCTATAAAAAATCGAAGAGAACCGAAAGGTTCTCTTTTTTATTTATAATCCTGTTGAGCCATTGAGATAAAGATCGCCAAAAAAAATGCCATTTATTTTCGTATTATGGAAAGTTACCTCATAATTTAGAGGGTTATAAGTTCCATTCTGGCATTTAAGTGTGAAAACTCCACAATAAAGTGGATAAATAATTAAGTTGGGAAACGTAAGATTCACATATTGAACTTGATTATTTTGAATACCTATACTTAATTCATCAAGTTGAAAAGCTGCTTGATTATGATTGGTAAATGAAAGTTGTTTATATTGAGTTGATAAAGATGATATTTGGTCCTGTTCTGATAGAAGAAATGAAACATTCAGAGTACGTGATTGACTCTCTGGCAACTGAACTTTAGTCGGTGCTTCTGTTAGCTTCCCTTCAACAGAGCCTGCAAGCGTAATGGTATTGATTTGTCCATCTACCGAATATTGTTTAGTTAATAGCAGGTTATTAAAATCAAGCTTAGCTTGGCCTGTTTTCATATTGACAGAATTGACAATATTAGCGCATGGATTGTTATTTTCTGAACATTGAAATTCTTTTTTTAAGGTTATTTGCTTACCATCTTTTTCAAATTCCATTAATTTGACTGAATTTGGGACAGCATTAATTAATGTATCATAATCGGCTTGTAAGCGGTAAAGCGTATTTGCCTTCATATCAAAATCAAACTCTAAACGATAGCTTGTTTTGAACTGACCATTTTCTTTACTGAAGATTTGAGTGTAGCGATAGACAGGAGTATCTACATTGGTCGATTGAGTGGAAGGTAAATTTTTTCCTAAAAATTTTAAATCTGTTTTAACTTCACTCATAACCTTGGGCGGAATATAAGTATTATCTGAATTGGAGGAGTCACCACCACATGCAGATAATAAGATAAGACTTGAAATCATCCCAACAGAAAGAAATATTTTTTTATAGCTGTGCATTTTGATTTTACCGATAGCATTATTATTACCATGGCTAATTATATTTAGCCAATTTCGGTCAAATTCTATCATGCAAAATGCTAGATATATATCGCTATTTATGACTCTTCAATTTCTTTCACTGCATTATAAACAGCAGCAGGTTCGATATTCAGAATCTTTTTACCAAAACTTCTGAGCCACCACACCAGTTGTGAAGTAAAGGGAACAGTTGCAGAAACTTCAACAATATTCTCTTCCAGAGCCTGGATGACCTGATCTTTGCTAAGCTGACTTTCGTAGAAGCTTTTGGCGGTACTCTCGCTCATGGTCAGTTTTAACTGAATCTGTTCAGTTGGCTTGTTATAGTCCACCCGGAAACCAAGAGCACCTGATTCAATATAATTATCAATATCAAAATTCACAGGATGTAAGGCACGATTGTCCAGCACGGTTGCTGATTTAAAACGATGTAAGGCGAAGGTCTGGACTTCGGTTTTATCATTACGGGTACAGATCAGGTAAATCACGGCACCTTTTTGCACCAATGCCAATGGATTCAGGATATAGGTCTTATCTTCACCCTGATGGGTTCTGGCACGGTAAATACATTCAATCTGTTTATCTTGTAATAAACCTTCATAAATCGCCTGTTGGGCATGTTTGTCCACCACAGGCGGGATTAAAGGCTGCGTCGCAGGTACAATACGGACACGGTTAATCCATTGTCTTACGTTGTTCTGGGTTGAAAGGCTGCGCTTGGCAAGATCAAACCAGGGCATCATCTCTTCTAGCAAACTGGGTGGCAGAAGGTGACGTAAATGTTCTTCTACCATCATGAAGGTCACCGCTTGTGAACTGGTCATGTGCGGCAAGCTTTGAATAGGCGCGTCAGAACGCCAGCGCCAGCCTTGAGGGACGGTTTTATTACTCTCGATAGGGAAGCGTTGCGCAATCTGATTTAGATCGCGCTGAATCGTTCTCAGGCTAATATCAATGCCTTCTCGTTCTAAAATTTCTTGTAATTCTCGGGTCCCCATCCATTTTCCGGTCGAAAGGCGGGATAAAATCTGCCACTGGCGATAAAGGCTATTTGAAGTTTCTTTTTCTTGTACGGATGACATAAGCGTAATACGTAATTCAATGGTCTGAAGCACACACAATAAAAAAACTATACCTATTTAGCAAGTCCATCCGATCCAGATTACGTATTTACGACTGAAATGAACACGCTTTTGCTTAAATATTTCAAATAAGGACAAAAAATATTCATTTATAAGGTGTCTACGCTTCAGGTTTGGGCTTGTTAAATGTAGAGAGAAAAAGATGACCTATTGTTGTGCTTTAAGACTGGAACAAGGCTTGGTACTAATCAGTGATACCCGCACCAATGCCGGGGTAGACCATATTTCCGTTTTTCGAAAGCTTCACACCTTTGGGGTAGATGGAGAGCGGTTTATTGCTTTGCAAACCTCCGGTAATCTGGCGACGACTCAGGCGGTGATTGGGCATTTGCAAAATGCGCTGACCTTACGGCAGGAACCGAATCTGAATACCGTCAATACCATGTTTGAAGTGGCTGAACTGATTGGTAAAACGTTACGTAAGGTGCTGGCAGATATTACTTCAGATCCGCATGAGCAGATGAATTACTCTTGCAGTATTCTGGTGGCCGGGCAAATTCAGGGCGATAAAATGCAGTTGTATAATGTCTATCCGCAGGGTAATTTTATTTGTGCGACCACAGATACGCCTTATTTCCAGATTGGTGAAAGTAAATACGGGAAACCGATTCTGGACCGAGCCTTGTATTATAAAATGCCTTTGGATGATGCATTGCGTTGTGCACTGATTTCATTTGATTCGACCTTGCGTTCCAATGTCTCGGTCGGCTTGCCACTCGATGCACTGGTTTATCACAAAGATAGCTTTAAGATTCCAACCGGTAAACGGATCAGTGAAAATGATCTTTATTTTACCCAGATCAGTAAGCAGTGGTCGGAAACTTTAAGACGTGGTTTACAAGAATTGCCGAAGCCGACGGCAGATTATGATTTATAAATCTAGGAAAATAAAAAATCCAGACATTAGCCTGGATTTTCGGTGTACTTAAATGACTTTACGCAGTGGCCGACTGCTTAAACGACACAATAACTCATAGCCAATGGTACCGTTTGCAGTAGCAACATCATCCACGAGACGATGGGCGCCCCAAAGCTCTACTTTGGTACCAATCTCGGCTGTAATATTCGTTACATCAATCGCCATCATATCCATACTGACACGTCCAACAACCGGGACTAATTGTTGGTCAATGGCCACAAAATTCTGCTGGGTATAGGCACGTGGATAACCATCACCATAGCCAATCGAAACAATGGCAATTTTTGAAGGGCAGGTTGCGGCATAAGTGGAACCATAGCCGACACATTCACCTTGTTGAATCTGGTTCAAAGCCATGATTTCTGCGCTAAAAGTCATCACCGGTTTTAGATCGAGCTCATGCACATTCTTGTCAGCAAAGGGAGAGGCGCCGTATAACATGATTCCCGGACGGACAAAATCAAAATGCAGTTCCGGATATTTATAAATCGCTGCTGAATTACAGCATGAGGCTAAAATCGGTGCGCAGGCCTGTTTAACCTGCAAAAATTGTTCTATTTGTTGTTCGTTCAATGGATGAACGACATCTGCATTGGCAAAATGCATGGCAAGGACACAGGTAAAACCTTCTGCTTTTAAACGCTGGATGACCTCGATAATTTCGGTCACTTTAAAGCCTAAACGGTTCATTCCGCTATTCAGTTTGACCCAGACCTTTAATCCTAAAGCATTGTAAGCTTGCTTGTGCTGGATTAGCCATTCGACTTGCTGGCTATGGTGAACGATACATTCAAGTTTCTGTTCAATCACCTGTGCCATTTCATCTTCAGAAAATATGCCTTCAATCAGCGTGATAGGTTGGGTGTATCCCAGTTGCCTGATCTCTAGCGCTTCTTCTAGGCAGGCGACGCCAAAGGCGTCTGTGGCGTCCAAGGCGGCTAAGCAATCTTTAACTCCGTGTCCGTAAGCATTAGATTTCACCATGCTGACAATTTTTGAATGTGGAGCAAGTTGTTTAACGCGGTTGAAATTATATTGTAGTGCATCACTATCAATATAAACTGTTGCTTGGCGCACCCTGATTTCTCCTTTGGGACGACTTGGAAAGTAGATAAAGCAGCTAAATAGGGGAAGAATTATTCCTCATCATCATACTGGGCATAGAACTCAGGTGAGAGGTTGCTAAAACGGGTATATTGACCTTCGAAAGCAAGACGCACACTACCAATTGGACCGTTACGCTGTTTACCAATAATGATCTCAGCGGTGCCTGCTTCCTTGGATTCCTTGTTATAGACTTCATCACGATAAATAAACATGATCAAGTCGGCATCCTGCTCGATCGCACCGGATTCACGTAAGTCGGACATCACGGGACGTTTGTTGGGACGGTTCTCCAAACTACGGTTTAGCTGTGATAGTGCGATAACAGGACATTGCATTTCTTTGGCAAGTGCTTTCAGGCTTCGGGAAATTTCCGAGATCTCGCCGACACGGTTATCGCCCATACCGGGTACTTTCATCAATTGCAAGTAATCGACCATGATACAACCGATTTTACCATCATGCATTTTGGCTACACGACGCGCACGGGCACGAAGTTCGGTTGGCGGTAGGGCCGATGAATCATCGATATAGAGATGCATTTCCTGTAATTGCAGAATGGTCCCGGTGACTTTGGTCCATTCATCCGCATCCAGATTACCCGAACGTAAATGTCCTTGATGGACTTTACCCATGGCAGAAATCAAACGCATGGCAATCGAGTCGGCTGGCATCTCCATGGAGAATACCAGCGCTGGTAAGCGGTTATATTGCAACACACTTTCAACCAGGTTCATCGCGAAAGTGGTTTTACCCATCGATGGACGTGCTGCGACAATAATTAAGTCACCCGGTTGCATGCCTGAGGTTTTATTATCCAGTTCTAGAAAGCCCGTAGTTAAACCGGTAATGTTGCCATCTAGTTTAGACAGTTCATCTAATTTGGTGATAACGTCCGCAGTCACAGAACTGATTGATTTTGGCCCAGAATCTTTTTTATTGTTGTTGTGCTGTTCCGCCAAAGAGAAAATACTGGTTTCTGCTAAATCAAGAATTTCACTGACTGGACGACCTTTGGTGTCATAGGCATTTTGTAAAATATCACTGCTGATCTTGATCATGTTACGCAGTGTTGAGAATTCCTTGATTTTATTGGCATAAATTTCAAGGTTGTAGAAGCTTGATGGGGAGTCTGCCATCAATTGCATCAAATATTCTTCACCACCAATGGCATCAAGCAGGTTTTGTTTGAGCAACCAGTCATTGACCAAAACCGCATCGTATGGCGAGTTTTCTTGAGCCAGTTTTTCAATGGCACGATAGATATATTTGTGACGCGTTGCATAGAAATCATTTTCTTTGAGTAAGTCACTGACTTGTTCAAAAGATTCAGCCACTGTCATTAAGGCTGCTAAGACCGCCTGCTCGATAGCGAGATTGTGTGGCGGGGTACGGAATTCTTTTAGCTGACCTGAGTCACTCACTTTACTCTCTGTGTTTGGAGAATTTTTTGTAAAATTGGCATTCGCCTGTGACATAACAAGACCTAATAAAAAAGATGAAACAATACCGAGTGACTATCTTAATCCAAATGAAGCTGATCTGGACAATTTAATTCAGGGAAAATTGTGTAAGTGGTGCAATAGCATAATAGATAGTCATTTCTGCTATTGCAGCTTGATGGGCCAGATCGATGTAGGAAAAAAGGGCCGTTTTACTTTAAGGTTGTGCAAACCAGTCTTGTACGAATTTTCCATTTTTTAAGCGATAAGCTGAAAGACCGTAGCGAAGATCATTCCTTTGCGCATCTTTAACAAAGCCGGTGTCTTTGCCCAAAGAGTAGAGGAAGGCATCCAGTAATAGCAGGGTAGCATCAATAAACCACCACAACCCCAAGCCACCAAAGGTGATTAATTTTAAAACGCCACTGGTCTTTTTACCGAGATAGAAACGATCTATTCCAAAAAAACCTAAAAACATGGCAAGTACCAAAGCAATGATACGATTCTTTTTTTGCATATCTGTGGCCCTATAGCGTGAGAATTATAAAATTTAAAACTTAATTTGAAGTCTTTTTGTATTTTTTAGACATAAAAAAAGAGCATGTAAAACATGCTCTTTTTCTTTGCAGAAATTACTCAGATACGATAGTAACGAGAACTTCAGCAACAACATCATGGTGCAATTGGATTGCGATGTTGAATTCACCAGTGTGACGAAGCGCACCGTTTGGTAAACGAACTTCTGCACGGTCTACAGTAAGACCAGCATTCGTTAAAGCATCAGCGATGTCACGAGTACCGATAGAACCGAAGAGTTTACCTTCATCACCAGCTTTCGCAGTGATAACGATGTTTACTTCGTTCAATTGTTCAGCACGTGCATTCGCAGCAGCTAATACTTCAGCTTCTTGCTTCTCAAGTTCAGCACGACGAGCTTCAAAAGCAGCAGTGTTTGCTTCAGTTGCAGCTACAGCTTTACCTTGAGGGATCAAGAAGTTACGACCGTAACCAGCTTTAACTGATACTTTGTCGCCTAATTTACCAAGGTTTTTAATGCGTTGTAATAAGATAACGTCCACAGCTCACCTCACTTACTTATGGTTGTCAGTGTACGGAATCAAAGACAAATAGCGAGCTTGTTTGATAGCTAACGCTAATTGACGTTGATAACGAGCTTTAGTACCTGTAATACGGCTAGGAACAATCTTGCCGTTTTCAGTGATGTACTGTTTTAAAGTGTCGATATCTTTGTAGTCGATGTACGCAACATTCTCAGCTGTAAAGCGGCAGAACTTGCGACGACGGTAAAAACGTGCCATTGATGTTCTCCTTATTCAGCTTCTTGAACTGCTTGTTGTGCTTCTTCACGTTGAGCTTTACGCGCACGTTTTTCTTCAGCACTCTTAGCAAGTAAAGATTCTTCAGTAATTGCGTGTTCACGACGGATGATGATGTTACGAATGATCGCGTCGTTATAACGGAACAATTCTTCTAATTCATCAAGAGTCGTTTGACCACATTCAACATTCATAAGAATGTAGTGTGCTTTGTGAATTTTGTTAATCGGGTAAGCCAATTGGCGGCGGCCCCAATCTTCTAAACGGTGAATTTGACCTTCAGCTTCTTTGATCTGAGAGATATAGCGTTCAACCATACCTACAACTTGATCGCTTTGGTCTGGATGTACCAATAGTACGATTTCGTAGTGACGCATTGTCAGCTCCTTACGGTTTAAGCAGCCCCTGATTATAAAAATCAGAAGCAAGGAGTCATAACTTAAAAAGTTATGTCGCAAATTGCGAAGCGGGGATTATAGTCAAATCAGCGTGATAAAGCAAATTTAGTGGGATTGTGTTTTTTAATTTTTTGTAGGGTCAGCAAAAAAGTAACGGCAATTTGTTTTGGAGATGAAATACAGTTTATGGAATTACAGCAAGGTGCAGGTAGGGTGAGAATCTTGGCTTAAATCAAGTGCAGAACAATTGAGGAGGGAGGATAAAAGAGAGTTCATTTAGGCAATAAAGAAGCGAATGTTTTTATTGCACGAAATGATTACAGCGAGGGAGAATAAAAAGATAGAGCGTTCTCTATCTTTTTAAAAAATAGGGAAGAATGGTGCAGGGCTTTTGAAGCTAAAGCTAAAGCTTAAACTGATGACAGTAATCAGAATTACTGAAAAAAGGAAAAAGCGTTTTGCCCAAAGCTGATCGTCTTTAGCCTTAAATCCTAAAATACCAATATAGAACCAGTAAATACAAAGTGCATTACAGATCACCAGGAAAATCATGTTGGTGTATCCATAAACATACAGTGCATTCATTGCAACAGTAAATAAAACCACATAAATCAGTGATTCAATCTTGGTTCTTAAAATCGAACGCGCTACAGGTAAAATCGGAACGCCTGCATTTTTGTAATCGTCAAAACGATAAATTGCAATCGCCCATGAATGTGGCATTTGCCATAAAGCATATGCAACAAAAATCAATAAGGCCGCCATATCGAACTGATGACTTACAGCCGTATAACCAATAACAGGAGGACTCGCTCCGGAAATACTACCAATGACGGTTTGATGGATTGTGGTGCGTTTGGTCCACAAACTATAAAAACCGACATAGACCACAAAACCAATGACAGCGAATAAAAATGCATAAGCATTGACATAGAACCAGAGAATGCTAAAACCAATAATACCTAAGACCAAGGCATAGCACATGGCAACAGTAGGGGAAATGGTTTTAGTCACAAGCGCGCGGTTCATGGTGCGTTGCATTTTTTGATCGATGTCTTGATCAATTACATTATTGACGACACAACCCGAAGCAACCACAAAAGTTGTTCCAAGCAAGGTCAATAATAATAAGAGGAAGTCTATAGAGCCTTGGGCGGCTAAGAAGAAGCCGCCCAAGGTGGTAATAAAATTACCGAAGAGAATTCCTGGTTTAGTCAGGAATAAATACTTTTTCCACATGACAATCAGTTTAGATCATCATGTTGTAGTGTAGGTAATTCATAATCCACACAGAGCCGACTAACAGTACAGCGATACATAAAATTGTGTAGATAAATGCAATAAGGTTCCAACGTTGGTCAGATGATGTATTCATGTGTAAGAAGTACACAAGTTGTACAAGCACCTGAGCAACGGCAGTGATTGCGATTACTGTAACTAAGACGCCACGACTGAAACCACCCGCCATCACCATCCCGAACGGGATGATGGTGAGGATAACAGAGAGGATAAATCCAACAGTGTATTGTTTAAAGTTACCGTGTGACGCACCTGCAGCATTATGCTCATGACTACTCATTAGAGAACTCCCAGTAAGTAAACGACGCTGAATACACAGATCCAAACGATGTCAAGGAAGTGCCAGAACAAGCTTAAGCAAGCAAGACGACGTGTATTCGGTAAAGTCAAACCATTCTTTTTGATCTGATACATCAATACCAGCATCCACACTAAACCAGAAGTTACGTGGATACCGTGTGTACCAACCAAGGTAAAGAACGATGATAAGAATGCACTGTGAGTTGGACCATGGCCTTCATGTACAAGGTGACGGAATTCGTAGATTTCCATCCCGATGAACGATGCACCAAAAAGGAATGTAATTAATAACCAAGTGATCACCTGATTTACATTCTTTTTATAAGATGCCAGTACAGCAAAACCAAATGTTACCGATGAAATCAATAAGGCAAATGTTTCAGTTAACACGAAGCCTAATGAATCATGGAACAGGTCATATGCACTTGGGGTTCCTGGTGGGATATGACTGCTTAATACAGCGAACGCGATGAAGAGTGATCCGAAAAGAATCAAGTCACTCATCAAGTATGTCCAGAAACCAAAGACCGTCAAGTCTGTATCATCATGCTCATGATGACCATCGTGGCCGTGGTTGTCGTGATGAAGTACTTCAGCCATTTCCTTAGTCCTTCTTCAAGTGTTTTTCAAGTAAAGCATAGCGTTCGTTTTCAATACGCTCAACTTCAGCAGCAGGAACATAGTAATCCACATTCTTGGTGAATGAGCTTACGATCAAGCTAACAACAGCTGAAACAAATGAAACAACAACGAGCCACCAAATATGCCAGATCAGTGCAAAACCAAGAATGGTGATGAACATGGCAATAACGAAGCCAGCAGCACGATCAGTCGGCATGTGGATGTCTTCATATTTAGTGTTACGTGCGTATGCTACACCATTTTCTTTGTCAGTCCAGAAACGGTCAATGCCGCTTGCATCTGGTTCATGCGCAAAGTTATAGAATGGAGCAGGGGAAGAAGTCGCCCATTCAAGGGTACGGCCATCCCATGGATCGCCAGTGTGGTCCATGTTGTCCTTACGTTGTAAGAAACCAACAATGATTTGCATCAAGAAGCATGCAATACCGATTGCAACAAGAACAGCACCGAATAACGCGATAGCCAAGTATGGATCCCATTCAGGGTTGTCATATGTATTCAAACGACGTGTCATACCCATGAAACCAAGGATATAAAGTGGCATGAATGCAAAATAGAAACCGAAGAACCAGAACCAGAACGCAGCTTTACCCCATGCTTCATTGAGCTTCCAACCAAACATTTTCGGCCAGTAGAAGATGATGCCGGCAAACATACCAAACACCACACCACCGATAATTACGTTATGGAAGTGAGCGATCAAGAATAATGAGTTGTGTACCAGGAAGTCCGCAGGTGGAACAGCCATAAGTACACCAGTTAAACCACCGATACCGAATGTTACGAGGAAGCCAAGCGTCCATAACATAGGCGTAGTAAAGGTGATGCGACCTTTATACATGGTGAATAACCAAGAGAAGATTTTCACACCCGTCGGAATCGCAATAACCATGGTCATGATACCGAAGAACGCATTCACGTTCGCACCAGCACCCATGGTGAAGAAGTGGTGAAGCCATACAACGAACGCAAGAACAGTAATCGCGATGGTTGCATACACCATAGACTTATAACCGAACAACGCTTTACGAGAGAAGGTTGCCACGATTTCTGAGTATAGACCAAATGCTGGTAATACCAAGATATATACTTCAGGGTGACCCCAGGTCCAGATCAAGTTCACGTAAAGCATTGGGCTACCGCCAAGCTCATTAGTGAAGAAATGGAAACCGAAGTAACGGTCAAGTGTCAACATTGCAAGGGTACCTGTTAATACAGGGAATGATGCAATGATGAGTACAGCCGTACACAGTGAAGTCCACGTGAAAATAGGCATGTCCATGAGTTTCATGCCAGGTGCACGCATTTTGATGATGGTAACAAAGAAGTTAACACCAGATAACAGCGTACCTAGACCAGAAACCTGAAGCGCCCAGATATAGTAGTCAACACCTACACCAGGAGAATATTGAATGCCAGATAGAGGAGGATAAGCCATCCAACCAGTCGCAGCAAACTCACCCAATACCAGTGAAAGCATCATCAAACCAGCAGCACCGGCGAATAACCAGAAGCTTAAAGAGTTCAATAATGGGAACGCAACGTCACGAGCACCGATCTGTAAAGGTACAGAGATGTTCATCATACCAACAACGAGACCCATGGCTACGAAGAAGATCATGATCACACCGTGTGCGGTGAAGATCTGGTCGTAGTGGTCAGGATGCAGGTAACCTTCACCGCCGCCTTTCGCGAGGAAAAGTTGTAGACGCATCATGATCGCATCGGCGAAACCACGCAACAGCATGACCACAGATACGATGATATACATGATACCAATCTTTTTATGGTCTACCGTAATAAACCACTCATTCCACAAATATCCCCATTTTTTGAAATAGGTGATACCGCCTAAAACAGCAATTGCACCAAGTGCCATAAAGACCATGGTGACAAGTACAAGGGGTTCTGTCGGGATCGAATCCCACCCAAGTTTACCAAAAATCATATCCATGTCTTATTCCCCTTGAGCAGCGTGTTCTGCTGCAGCATGAGTTTCTGCTGTTGCATGTCCAGCAGAATGGTCAGCACCGTGATAGTTACTCATATAATGGTTGATAATCGTTTCAAACAATTTTGGTTCAACTGATGAGTAATAAGTCACTGGGTGTGGCTTAGTCGGGAACGGTTTCATCGCTTCAGCTTTAGCAAGCGCTTCTTCATCACCAGCAGCTTTAGCACGGTTGACTAAATGCTCGATCTGATGCTTAGAACGATCGCCATCTTTCAAAGTTGCTAATTCAGCTTGGTCAAGTGTACCTTTTTGAATTGCTTCAGGGTTAATACTTGTACCATTACCAGCTTTAACTGCTTCTACCCATTGCGCAAATTCCGGCTCAGTCACGCTGTGTGCTTTAAAGCGCATTTGTGAGAAACCATAACCTGAATAGTTTGCTGAGAAACCACGGAAAACACCTGGTTCATCTGCTAACAGGTGCAGGTGAGTTTGCATACCAGCCATTGCATAGATCTGGCCGCCTAACTGCGGGATGAAGAACGAGTTCATCGTAAAGTTAGAAGTGATCTTAAAGCTTACTGGTGTTTGCTCTGGGAAGCGTACTTCGTTTACCGTTGCAATGTTTTGCTCAGGATAGATAAAAATCCACTTGAACTGTTCAGCGACAGCTTGAATAGTTAATGGTGCTTTATCAGATTCTAACGGACGGTAAGGGTCGTACTTGTGGGAACCCCACCAAGTTAACCAAGCTAAAATACCAATAATAATGACAGGAACACCCCAAACAACGATCTCAATTGTCGTAGAGTGTGCCCAAGTAGGTTTATAGTCTGCATCTTTATTCGACGCGCGATATTTCCAACCAAACCACAATGCCATAATAATTGATGGAATTACCACCAATAGCATTAAATAGATCGCAGTCATCATCAAGTTACTTTGACCTTGACCAACTGGACCTTTATTGTTTAGAAGTACCATATCACCGCCACACCCAGTTAAGAGCGCGGCCATCGCAGATAAAGACAATACAGCTAAAATCGTTTGTCTCATTTTACAACCTCGGTGAAGAGTCCCATTCCCTAATTAAATTATGGGATAGCGATTAAAGTGTCGCGTGATTGATAAGAATTGTTTAAAAAATGCTTAGCAATCACGCGACACCGCTACGTTGTTGGGCATTATGCCTCATATTGAAGAACTAAGCTACTGATAAAGTGGCCTGAAATGCTTGTTTTAAAACCCGATTTATCTTGTAGGAATTAAGGTTGAGTTAAGTTCTTTTTGTATAGATATCAATTTAATATAAAAGAAAAGAGGATTAAATCCTCTTTTCTTTATCGAATTGTGACTACTGTTTAATTACCTTAGTTTTAGCCAATTTATCGTGCAGGGTTTGACGATTTTTGTTCAATGCGAAGAAAGCATAATCAACAATTGTAATAAATGGCATAAACAGTAAATTGAGAATAATAAAGAGAATGCTGCGCAACCAGAAAGCCCGGATTGAGCTGACCTGGGTCAATGTTTCAGCATCGACAATTTTAATTTTTGCAATTTTCTTACCAATACTCTGGCCTGATTTTGCAATAAAAAA
This sequence comes from Acinetobacter sp. 'aerobic (ED)', assembly GCF_904886855.1. NCBI lineage: Bacteria > Pseudomonadati > Pseudomonadota > Gammaproteobacteria > Moraxellales > Moraxellaceae > Acinetobacter > Acinetobacter sp. 'aerobic (ED)'. The sequence continues at coordinate 108,300 of NZ_CAJHGI010000002.1, read as the reverse complement.
AGCCTGAATCATTAACATGATAATCAAGTAGGCAAAAATACTCATCCAAGCTTCATTGGGGATGAGCTGCATCAGCTGTTGTTGTAATTCAACCGCTTTACTCGACGCAACTTGCGCTGTCTGTAATTGCTTTTGAATTTCAAATAATTCTTTATATTGAGCTTCATTAAAAAAGAATGAAGGAATGGCTGCCATTGGCAACCAAAGCATCAAGTCCAGGACTTTTGCCAGCGCCCGCGAGTGAAAAGGCGCCAATTCAGGTTTGGCTTTTTGCTCCACCTTGATTTTAAAAGAAGACTCATTGCTTTCGGTTGCAACGGGGGCAGCAAAAGCTGAGTAACCTACAGGTTCGTATACAAGTTTACCTTGAGTAAGTTCACCAAGTGTTTTCCATTCAGCCATACCTTCGTGCCAAGCCAGATCCGTCAATAAAACTTGTTGACTGGCAAGCATTTGGTTCACTTGTTCTAAACTATAGGGACCAGCTTGTTGATTGTTACGAGCCAAGTAAATTTGCATAAATAAAAATTCTCTATTCTAAAGATGAAAAAAGACCCTGCCAGAGAGGGTCTTTTTCTAAAAAAGATTAGGCTTTCTTGATTTGCTCTTCAGCAAGGAAGAACCAGGTGTCAAGGACTGAGTCAGGATTCAATGATACAGATTCAATTCCTTGTTCCATGAGCCATTTTGCAAGATCAGGATGATCCGAAGGACCTTGACCACAAATACCGACATATTTGCCTGCTTTACGGCACGCATGAATTGCCATAGAAAGAAGCGCTTTCACTGCAGGATCACGTTCGTCGAACAGGTGCGACACGATACCCGAGTCACGATCCAGACCAAGTGTTAACTGGGTCAAGTCGTTTGAACCGATCGAGAAACCATCGAAGTGCTCAAGGAACTGTTCAGCCAATAATGCATTGGTAGGAAGTTCACACATCATGATCACTTTGAGACCGTTCTCACCACGTTTTAGGCCGTTTTGAGCAAGTAATTCGATCACACGTTTAGCTTCAGAAACCGTACGTACGAATGGGATCATGATTTGAATATTGGTTAGACCCATTTCATCACGAACTTTTTTCAAGGCACGGCATTCAAGTTCAAAGCAGTCACGGAAGTTATCTGAAACATAACGACTTGCACCACGGAAACCCAACATCGGGTTTTCTTCTTCTGGCTCGTACAGTTTACCGCCGATCAGGTTGGCATATTCGTTTGACTTGAAGTCAGACATACGCACGATCACAGGCTTGTCTGCAAATGCGGCTGCAAGGGTAGAAATACCTTCAACCAGTTTCTCGACATAGAATTCGATTGGAGAAGAGTAGCCCGCAGTACGCGCCATCACTGCTGCACGGGTTTCACGTGGCAAGCTGTCAATGTTCAACAATGCTTTCGGATGCACGCCGATCATACGGTTAATGATGAACTCAAGACGTGCAAGGCCGATCCCTTCATTCGGGATTTGGGCAAAGTCAAATGCACGGTCAGGATTACCGACGTTCATCATGATTTTGAACGGTAATTGTGGCATAGAGTGAATTGAGTTGCGTTGCACTTCAAAGTCAAGCGCACCTTCGTAAATGAAGCCAGTATCACCTTCAGCACATGAAACAGTCACTTCCTGACCATCAGCAAGTACTTCTGTGGCATTACCACAACCGACAATCGCTGGCACACCTAATTCACGTGCAATAATCGCTGCGTGACAGGTACGACCGCCACGGTTGGTCACAATAGCCGCGGCACGCTTCATCACTGGTTCCCAGTCCGGGTCAGTCATGTCAGATACCAGTACGTCACCGTCCTGAACCTTATCCATTTCTTTAATCGAAGTCACAACACGAACTTTACCTGAACCAATGCGTTGCCCGATTGAACGGCCTTCACAAATTACAGTACCACGTTGTTTTAACAGGTAGCGTTCCATTGTGCCGACATTCTGGCGGCTTTTTACTGTTTCCGGACGTGCCTGAACGATATAGATTTGGCCGTCATCGCCATCTTTCGCCCATTCGATGTCCATTGGAGAACCATAATGCTGTTCAATGATCAGGGCCTGCTTCGCTAATTCGTGAAGCTCGTGATCATTTAAGGCAAACTGTTGACGTTCCTGTTTTTCAACATCAACGATCACCACTGATTTACCCGCTGCACCTTCTTCACCATAAATCATTTTCTGGTGTTTAGAACCGAGATTACGACGTAACACAGAATGTTTACCCGCATTTAGTAGCGGTTTTGATAAATAGAATTCGTCAGGGTTAACCGCACCTTGTACGACCATTTCGCCCAAGCCATAAGATGCAGTAATGAACACCACATCACGGAAACCAGATTCGGTATCAAGCGTAAACATAACACCAGCAGCACCAGTTTCAGAACGAACCATACGTTGTACGCCAGCAGAAAGGGCAACAACACTATGTTCAAAACCTTGGTGTACACGGTAAGCAATGGCACGGTCATTATAAAGCGATGCAAATACTTCTTTAATTGCGATAAGAATGTTATCAATACCGCGGATATTTAAGAAAGTTTCTTGTTGCCCTGCAAATGAAGCGTCAGGTAAGTCTTCAGCAGTTGCCGAAGAACGTACAGCAACGGCAATGTCTGGGTTACCGTTTGAAAGTGCTGCAAAGGCATCACGAATTTCTTGTTCTAATGTCGCAGTAAGCGGAGTGTCAACAATCCATTTACGGATTTTTGCACCAGTCTCAGCAAGTGCAATGACATCATCAACATTGAGTTGGGTAAGTTCAGCCTGAATTCGAGCATTTAAGCCGCTTTGATCCAAGAACTCACGATAGGCAGCAGCAGTTGTTGCAAAACCACCTGGTACCGATACACCAGCATTGGATAAATGGCTGATCATTTCACCCAGAGATGAGTTTTTCCCACCTACGAGTTCGACATCGTGTTTTCCTAATTTTTCCAGACCGATTACGCGCGCTTCCAAAGTATTTACTCCACTTTTTTTGCAGTATGAATGACCATCATTGGTATGAAATTATACAAAAGTGCCTAGATTTAGTATTTTACTAAGCGACAGTCATGTTAGATGAGTTTACTATAAAGATTATAGAGCACTAAGACAAATGTTTAAGGAGAATTTTGATGCCCGTAAGTAAAGAAATTAAACGGAGCGTTTTTTTTATTTCGGATGGCACCGCAATTACTGCAGAAACCCTTGGACATTCACTACTTGCGCAATTTCCGAACGTGGATTTTGACATCCATATCATGCCTTATATCGCGACCGAAGAGGCCGCAATGGTGGCTGTGGCAGAGATCAATGCCTGCCAGTCTCGGGATGGCTCTTTGCCGCTGGTTTTTGATACCTTGGTTGATCCGAACGTCCGTGAAATCATTAATACGGCCAAAGCGGTTAATCTGGATGTATTTGAAGGCCTGATCAGTAAATTAGAACAAGAAATCGGGGTGCCACCTACCACTTTGGTCGGGCAAACGCATGCGGTTACCGATTCTGAATATTATAAAGCCCGTATCGATGCAGTGCATTTTGCGCTGGATAATGATGATGGTGCCAGAACACGTCATTATGATAAAGCCGATATCATTTTGATTGGGGTATCGCGCTCTGGTAAAACCCCAACCTCGATTTATTTGTCATTACAATTCGGGATTCGTGTAGCAAACTACCCTTTAACCGAGGAAGACCTGGATGACAACCGTTTGCCAAAAGTGCTGCGTGAACATAAGAATAAACTGTTTGGCCTGATGATTGATGCCGAGCGTCTGGTCGCGATTCGTAATGAACGTAAGGCCAATAGTCGTTATTCAAGTTTTAGTCAGTGCCAGATGGAGCTCCGTGCAGTTGAAGGCATCTATATCTCGGAAGGAATTAAATATCTCAATGTCACAGAGATGTCGATTGAAGAAATCTCAACCCGTGTTTTACAAATGACCGGTTTAAAACGTCGTATTGGTTAAAGATGATATTTAATAGAAAAAGCGTGGTCGATGTGCTGCGCTTTTTTCTATTTTGGCAATAATAAAAACAGGACAATAGAATGAAAAGATATATAGTTCTTTTGGCTCTACTGATGATTTCGCAAACGCATGCGGAAACCTTGGCGCAGTTTGAAAAAAAGCTCATTCAGAAATATGCAAATAAAGACTTTTATCAGGTCAATCACGTAATCGAGTCGGAAATCGTCGAGAAAATCGAGCATGATCCAGCTAGCTTTAAATATTCCTTTCCTGTTTTGCAAGACCATTACCATATGCATATCCAGTTTTCACCGGATCAGCAGTTAAAGTTTTATACTTTTGATGTCGGTGGTGGTGGAACAATGGGCGAATACGCCTCTTATGTGCAAACTCAAAATGATGGCAAAACGCACTTAACTGCAGTTGAAACAGGATTCATTTTTGATGTGAAGCAAACGATATTGGCGAAACAACCGGTTTATCTGGTTGAGAGCTATTATAAAGGTAGCAGTTGTGTCGGTGCTTATGCTATTGCTGCATTTCAGCCGACTAAAACGGGAGCGGTGCGGCCAATAAAGCTATTCCAGACCAAAACAAAGCTGCTGGATCATATTCAGGTTGATTTTGACTGTAACAATCATGAAAGCCCGACTGATGTGCCTGACTATATTCGCAGTGATAAAAAATTAGAAACCATTGATATTATGCTGCTGGATCAAAATTCAAAACCACAGGCCAAGTATTTGCGTTATCGCAAAAACAATACGATTTATCAGTATATAGGCGTCGTGAAGTAAGCATCATTTATGAAAAATAATGCTTACTTTCAGATAGCCATTTAGCTGTTTTTAAGGTCCATCAACAGGCTAAAGTTTTCTAACCGTTTCTGGGTGTCGTAAATATCACAGGTGAAAATAAACTCATCTACTTCATATTGTCTGGCAATTTTATTTAAACCCGCTTTCACTGTTTCTGCTGAACCGATTTGTGCCATGGCATAGAAATTCTGAATGGCAAGTTGCTCAGAACTGTTTGCCAGACCTTGAGTCGATGCAATGGGTGGTTTGAGTTTCAGGCTGTGGCCCCGGATCAGGTTCAAGATCCGTTGATAAGAACTGGTTGCCAGATGTTGAGCTTCTTCATTGGTTTCGGCAACCACGGTCGGGACACCCATCGATACATAAGGTTGATCCAGGTATTCAGAAGGCTGGAAATTATCCCGATAGATATCGATGGCCTGACCTAACATTCTTGGGGCAAAGTGCGAAGCAAATGAGTAGGGCAGTCCCAGCTTAGCTGCCAGTTGCGCACTAAATAAACTTGAACCGAGTAACCAGACTGGTACATGGGTATTTTGCCCAGGCGTTGCAATAATTCGTTGACCCGGTTGCGGTGCTTTAAAATATTGTAAAATTTCCTGCACATCTTGCGGAAATTGATCCTCTGTTTCCTGACGTCCTCGACGTAACGCACGCATGGTCATCTGGTCGGTACCCGGTGCACGGCCCAGACCCAGTTCAAAACGATCTGGATAAAGTGTTGCCAAAGTGCCGAATTGTTCTGCCACCACCAACGGTGCATGATTGGGCAGCATGATCCCGCCTGAACCCAAACGGATATTTTGGGTGTTTGCCGCAATAAAACCTAATAAAACCGCTGTGGCAGAACTGGCAATCCCATCCATATTGTGATGTTCTGCCAACCAAAAGCGTTCATAGCCTAACTTTTCAGCATGCTGTGCAAGCTCTAAAGCATGGCGTAGTGAAAATTCAATACTCTTATCATCTCTGACAGGAGCTAATTCCAGAATAGAGAACTTTATATCTTGTAGTGTTTTCATCATTACATCTCAAAACCATATATCGAAATACTACGATATAAGTTTGAGTTTGTATATCGAATTTGTTCGATATATTGTTTCAGCCCATAAAAAAAGCACCCGAAGGTGCTATAAAGGGTAAAACGAACAAGAAACCAATCGGATTAACGATTTTTGTACCAGCCGCGATGGCGTCCATTGTCATGACGATAGTTATGACGTGAATTATAGTAACGGCGATCATCATAAGAACGGCGATTGTCATAACGACGGTCATAGCGACTGTCTTCATCACGATCTTGGCCAACTTTTTGACCGAGCGCTGCGCCACCAGCGGCACCTAAGGCTGCACCAATATAACCACCGTTGGAACCACCCATGTTACGACCTACAGTATAACCACCGACGCCACCTAACCCACCACCAATGGCAGCTTCGGTACGGTTACGTTTATTACTGGATGCAGCTGCACCACCAGCACCACCAATAGCCGAGCCAATCATGGCACCAGTATCACCACCAAATTGTTTACCTAATGCGGTACCGACCACACTGCCTAACGCTGAAGTTGCCGCAACGCGGGTTGCATTGTCTGCATGTGCCACAGTCACCATTGACGAGGTTGCCAAGATAACGCTACATAACCACATATTTGCTTTCATGATGAAACTCCTTATCCATTCTTTTGGACAGTATTCTTTTTGCTTGGGACAAATGTAACAAGAGTTTTTAGTGAAATTATGGAGTGCAATATCTGGATTGAGAGTGTTTCACGAGGGTTTTGTATGGGTTCTATTACAAGTGAAGAAATTGTGAATAAATTATAAAAATAAAGAATGAATAAGCAATGAACAACGGGCTGTGTGCTAATCAGGTACAATAGAAAAAGTTTGGTTTAGGATGTAGATATGCTGCTGGAAAAAATTTTGCAATCTCAAGGCTTTGGTTCACGTAAGTATTGCCAGCAGTTAATTAAAAATGGTTCTGTCCAGATCGATCAACAGATGTGTGATAATCCCAAACAGAATATCAATACCGATCAGTTGCTGTTTCAGGTGTTTGGTGAAGAATATCAATATCGTGAGCATGTTTATCTGGTTTTGAATAAACCGCAGGGCTATGAATGCTCACATCAGGCCACACATCATAAAAGTGTATTCAGTTTATTTCCTGAAATTTTACTGCATCGAGGTATTCAATGTGTGGGGCGGCTGGATCAGGACACGACAGGTCTGTTACTTTTGACTGATGATGGGCAATATTTACAAGCCTTGACTCATCCGCGCAAACATGTGCCTAAGGTGTATCATGTCACTACTGCAGATCCGATCACACCTGAGCAAATTCAGGGTTTGCAGCAGGGTGTGGAACTTCGAAATGAAAAAGGAATCTTTGCTGCAACGGATGTTAAATTATTTTCGGGACATCAGTTGAGCATGACCATTCATCAAGGCGTTTATCATCAAGTCAAACGAATGCTGGCTGCCGTAGGGAATAAGGTTGAAGCATTACACCGACATCAAGTGGGTTTACTTGAACTGCCTGAGCTGCCTGAAGGTGAATGGATGTATTTAAGTGCTGAGCAAAAACAGTTGAGTCAAAATATCGTGGTAGAAGATTAATTACTTCAAGAAGCAGTGATAAGTCTTAAATTCGCTGTCCTGAATAAATCCCATGTGTTCATAGAGACGATGGGATTGGTAGTTATTTTTTTGAGTTTCCAGACTAATCCGTAGCGCATTTTCATGGCGTGCAAAAAGGATGGCAGTATCAATCAGCTGTTTGGCGGAACCCTGTTTGCGATAGCTTGGGGTGACATAGACATCATCTAATATGTAATAGGTTTCACAGGCCACCGAAGAAAAAGCAAGATAGAGTAGAACAAAACCTGTAATAACATCGTCTTTTACATGAATGAAAATGACACTTTCTTTATTGTCAAAACGTTGCTTGAGAAATTGATAAGATTGTTCAAAATTTGATGATGCACCGTAGAATTGACGGTATTCGTCAAACAAGACAGCAAGTTGATGAAGATCTTCCTTTGTGGCTCGCTTAACAATCATTCCAGCCCATCCTTACAGTTATAATTTTATTTGGACTGTCAGAATAGCGAAAAAAATTCAGCTTAAAAAATAAAAACTTGTTTATAAATGCAACATTGTTAAGTTTTGTCACTTTCACCCAATAGTGCATTTAGCTCTTCGAATAGATCTTCATGATCATCCTCAAGCTCGATCGCAGACGGATTTTCGGCAGATGTAGCAGCTTTGGATTTACGTAACTTAAGCAATTGTTCCATATTGATGTTCTGGTTTTCAATTGCGAAAGGAATCGATTTGGTCAGGACAACCTGTTTAAAGAAAAGACGAACGGCTTGAGCAGGGGAGATACCCAACTGCTTAAAAACGGCAAAAGCCTGTTTCTTTTCCTGAGAATCGAGGCGAACCTGATAAACTTCTGTTTTACGCATAAAAAATGTAACCACATATTTTTAGTTATCGTCATGTATTTTAAACCATTGCAATGTAATTTCAATATTTTTGAGGTGAAAAAATAGAATTTTTGTCATTACGGTGTATCTACAATGTCAGTTCGAAATTGGATTTGAAGTGCATTTGCTGTTGTAACACCGGATCAACAAAATGAATCTCCTTGGCCAACAACTGTAATGGATGGCTGAAATCATCATCTGTTTTATGTTCGACTACTGGATAAAACGGATCATTCAAGATGGGAATGCCCAGAGAGTTGAGATGGACGCGTAACTGGTGTTGCTTTCCTGTCGTCGGTTTGAGCAGATATTTTGCAAGATGCTGGTTATGTTCCAGCAACTCGACCAGTGTTTCCGTATTCGGGGGTTTATCGGGATTAATTTGCATGGTGTAAAAAGGATTGCCTTTTTCCAGATGCAATTGCAAGCTTTGTGGAAAGTTGAGTTCTGCTCGATAGGCAGCAATCGCGTGATAGGTCTTTTGAACTTGGCGTTCGGCAAAAAGCTGCTGATAAATGCCGCGGGTTGCGGGTGTTTTGCAGAATAAAACCACACCCGCCGTTTCGCGATCTAGTCGGTGAATAGGCGTGAGCTCAGCATAACCGGTCTGCTTTTTTAATCTTACCAAAAGTGTTTCCTGAACATATTGTCCAGTTGGCGTCATAGTGAGGAAGTGCGGTTTATCGACCACCAGCAAATCTTCATTTTCAAATAAGATTTCATGCTGAAAGGGTACATGAATTTCGTGTACGAGAAATCGATAATAAAAAATGTGGGTATTGGGCGTGTAAATACTGTCGATACCGAGTTTTGTGCCATCTGCTGCGTAGATTAGCCCATCGGCAAAGCGTTGTTGCCATTCTTCCGGCTGGATATGAGGAAAATGCTGGCAGAGAGAGTCAAAAATGGTATTTGCACAACCATCATGAGGTAAAAAGACTTTACTCGCGCTGACGCCATTAATGAGAGGTGGAGTGAAAGTTTTCATCAGATTGCATTTTTATATAAAAATAGAGGTGTTAAAGCACTTAAATTTTTGTTTCGATTCAATTGCTAATTTGAGTGTGTCAAAAGAAGAATAAATTAACTGTCTCGTTTGTACTTAATCAGAACACGGTCAAGATATGCTTCATCAGTAACGACATTTACGGTTCGAACTAGATATTCTCCTACACGTCTTAGATGGTCGGTGATTTTTGTATCTCCATCGTCATAACGGAGTACACAAGCACCATAGGCTTCTTCAATTGGAGTTGCCCATTCATTGATATCTGTAGGTTTGAGGTAAAACCCTTGTTCGGTCTCTACTAGTACGCCATTAAAAGGAGTGACATCTACTAAGCAACCTTCGTCATTAAACCAATAAACATTAGGGTTTCCTGTCACTTCTTCAGTAAAACTGCCATCTTGTTTTATACATAGAACTAAACCCGAAGTTTCTTGAGCTTCTTCTATAAGTTTGTCATCAAAGCCATTTAACCAGTTTGAAATGCCAGTATGATCGGGGCCATCTTTAAGAAATTCCAGATGTGATTCAGGTTGGATTGAGGTGCTTGCAACAAGATGCCATTCACCTGTGATATTTTGATCTGTCATGTGCGTTTTTAACTCTGTTATTGGTTATTGAGGTAAATAGTCGATGGCTTTGATTAGGCTTTGAAGCAGGGCAATGTTATCATAGCCAGCATCCCAATTTTGTTCTATTTGCCATGTCATATTCAGTGAAATTTAACTTAAATCATGAACAAGACACCCAACAGTTTGCACGCATCCTGTCTCAGCATGTGCACTCAGGCATTATTTACTTGATTGGTGATCTGGGCGCTGGCAAGACGACCTTTACCCGTTATTTTTTACAAAATCTCGGCCATAAAGGGTCAGTAAAAAGTCCGACCTATACGCTGGTTGAACCCTATACCATTCAGGGTAAAGAAATTTTCCATTTCGATCTTTATCGCCTGGATGATCCTTATGAATTGGAGTTGATGGGAATTCGTGATTATCTGGAAACGCCTGACGCCTTATTTCTGTTTGAATGGCCATCCAAAGGTGGCGATGAGATTCCAAAGCCGGATATCGTGATTGATATTCAAAAATCAGAGGATGAGTTGACCCGGTCTGTCACCTTAACTACAGAATCAGAATCTTTAATTCAAATTTTGCAGGAACAATTGAATGGCGCATGATTCAACCCGTCGTATTCATACCCTTGATGCTGCATTAGCCAACCAGATTGCAGCGGGTGAGGTTATTGAACGTCCTTCATCAGTAGTCAAAGAATTATTAGAAAACTCGATTGATGCGGGCGCAACTGAACTGATTATCCGGATTGCCCAGGGTGGTTCAACCCTGATTGAAATCATTGATAATGGTAACGGGATTCATCCGGAAGATTTACCTTTAGCCGTGATGCGACACGCCACCAGCAAAATTCAGACTGCAGATGATTTACACGCGATTGTGAGTCTGGGCTTTCGTGGTGAGGCCTTGGCTTCGATTGCAGCTGTATCGCGTTTGACCTTGACCAGCAGTCAGGATGAGCAGGGTGTTGGCTATCAGGTTGAAGTGAACGGGACAGCGTTTGATCATCAGCAGATTCAGGCGGTGGCAGCCCAGAAAGGGACGCATATTCGGGTGCAGGATTTATTTTTTAATGTGCCTGCACGCCGTAAATTCTTAAAAAAACCGACCACAGAATTCAATCATATTGAAGAAATTGTGCGTCGTCTGGCTTTAACCCATTTCGATATTCGATTTGTACTGGAACATAACGATAATATCCGTTTAAACCTGCCGATCGCGGATAGTGGCGAACTACGATATCAGCGGGTGCAGCAATTATTGGGACAGCAATTTATCCAGAATGCCTACTGGATTGATTCGGATAGTATTAATATGCGTTTGTCTGGCTGGCTAGGACATCCATCCGATGCGCGGGCACAGGCCGATTTGCAATATGTCTATGTGAATGGTCGTATTGTGAAGGACAAGACCATTTCGCATGCCTTACGTATGGCCTATGACGGTATTTTGCATGGTCATCAACATTCATCCTATCTGTTATTTTTGGAAGTTGATCCTGAAAATATTGATGTCAATGTGCATCCGACCAAGCACGAAATCCGTTTTCTGAACCAGCGTGAAGTGCATGAGTTCGTACGGCATTATGCCAAAGCAACTTTGTCGCAATTTCAGACGGCAACCGCTGATCTGGCACAGGCCATGAAAACAGATGGGGCAGAGAATAACTTCAGTGCTCCAGCACAGCCAAAATATCAGGAACAATTTAATCTGCATCGTGCCGCTGTAGAAGCTGCACCACAGGCCGCTCAGCCTGCCGAGGTGTCGACCGATTTATTGACCGACTTTCATCAGAGTCGCCCGCAGGCGGTACAGTACAATTCAGCCCAAACTCAGCAACCCAAATATAACGGTTCGGCACAATTGAATAATGCCTTGAAAACCTATCTGGCACCTTTGCGTGATGAGTCTGAAACTGCGACTGAGGAAGACAATACACCGTCTCGAGTAGATGAGTTTCCGTTAGGTATTGCGATTGCACAGCTACATGGCATCTACATTCTGGCTCAAAATACGGAAGGCCTGATTATTGTGGATATGCATGCTGCACATGAGCGGATTCTGTTACAACAGATGAAATCGGCATGGGATAAACCCGAATTCTGGACCTCACAGCAATTGCTGATTCCGAAGGTGGTGTCTATCACGCGTATGCAGGCGACACGGATCGAAGATCTACAGCCGCAATTGCAACGTTTAGGTCTGGAAATAGATCAATATGGCGATGAGCAGGTAATTGTACGTGGTGTACCTGCGATTTTGCACAAGGCAGACTTTGCTAATCTGATTCCAGAATTATTAAATGACCTTGATCCTAATGATGAGGCGAGAGGTTTATTGCAAAAACGTGATGAGCTTTTGGCGGGCATGGCCTGTCATGGAGCAGTACGTGCCCATCGACAATTAAGCCTCTCAGAAATGAATGCCTTATTACGCCAAATGGAACAGACCGAATTTGCCAGTCAATGTAATCATGGTCGTCCAACCTGGCGCGCGTTTCCATTACATCAACTAGATAAATTATTTGCTCGAGGAGAGTAGTTTTACATGTCAAATCAATTGCCCGTGATCAATTTAATGGGACCTACCGCAAGTGGTAAAACCGCATTGGCATGTGAACTTTACGAGCGTGGTAATTATGAGCTGATTTCCGTGGACTCGGCTTTAGTTTATAAAGATATGGACATTGGTACTGCCAAGCCGACCAAGCAAGAGCAGGAGCAGTATCCACATCATTTAATCGATATTATTACGCCATTAGAAGTATATTCGGCAGCACAATTTGTGGAAGATGTCTGTCCACTGATTGATGATATGCATGTGCGTGGCAAGACCCCGATTTTGGTGGGTGGAACCATGCTGTACTTTAAGTCTTTGCTGGAAGGGCTAGCTGATAATCTACCGAATGCAGATCAAAGTATACGCGATGCAATCAGTTCTAAAGCAGAGCAGGAAGGCTGGCAGGCGGTTTATGATGAGCTGGTTGCAGTCGATCCTGTGGCGGGACAAAAGTTTAAAGTATCAGATAAACAGCGGATTATTCGGGCACTGGAAGTGTATCGAATTACTGGTCAACCCATAACAAAATTACAAGCTGAACAACCTAAAAATCAACCATATCGTTACACATTTCATAACTACGCATTGATGCCAGATCGGTTAGAATTACATCAACGCATTGAGCAAAGATTGCGCAAGATGTGGGATATGGGTTTTTTGAATGAAGTAGAGGGGTTGATTGAAAAATACGATTTAAATGATGATTTACCATCGATGCGGTCTGTCGGTTATCGTCAAGCTTTAGAATTTTTATTAAAAAGTGACTTGAGTCTCGAAAATAAAGTAGAAATGGAGAACAAAGCGCTATTTGCTACAAGGCAATTAGCAAAACGTCAATACACTTGGTTACGTTCTTTGCAAGAAATACACGATTTTAAAACTTACGTGACGATAAAGCAGGCGAAAGAAGACTTGCGAAACTTCTTTGGATAAAGCAAAATTCGCAAGCTGTCTTTTTAATAATTTTTAGTTGAAAAATAAAGATAGTTTTTTTGCGCTGATTTAAAAATTTTTTGGAGTTAAAAATGTCTAAAGGTCAAACTTTACAAGATCCGTTCTTAAATTCTCTCCGTAAAGAACGTATTCCAGTTTCTATTTTCCTTGTAAACGGTATCAAATTGCAGGGGCACATTGAGTCATTTGACCAATATGTCGTTTTATTGAAAAACACTGTAAGCCAAATGGTTTATAAACACGCGATTTCTACAGTTGTTCCTGCGCGTAACCCTCGTCCAGCTGGTGCTCAAGGCGCTGCAGGTGGCTTCCCGGCTCAAGGCGCTACTGGTGGCTTCGGTGGTCAAGGTTCTACTGGCGGCTTCGGTGGTCAAGGTGGCTTCGGTGGTCAAGGTGGCTTCGGTGGTCAAGGTGGCTTCGGCGGTCAAGGTGGCTTCGGTGGTCAAGGTGGCTTCGGTGGCGGTCAAAGCGGCTTCGGTGGTCAAGGTGGCTTCGGTGGTCAAGGCGGCTTCGGCGGCGGTCATCAAGGTGGCTTCGATGGCGAAACTAAATTTGAAGATGGTCAAGAAGACGAAAATAATCGTTAATTGATCGATGATCTTTAAGAAAATGCCAGTCTTTTAATCGACTGGCATTTTTTTGTGTTTTAAAAAGCTAGAATAAATATTATGGAAATGATTGTTGCTGCGGCATGTTGTAGTGTTCTCGTCTCGATTGTATTGAAATACCTGAAAGCCAAGGGATTCGATGTTTTTCAAATGATTGCATGGAATTATTTAAGTGCAAGCATTTTATGTTATTACTGGTTTAAAACTGATCTTACCCATATTTCTTTCAATCACACACCTTGGTGGCTGATTTTAGTGCTTGCTGTGCTATTGCCGAGTATTTTTCTATGTCTGGCAAAATCATTGCAGTTCGCAGGGATTCTTAAAACAGAAATTGCGCAGCGACTTGCGGTGATTTTGTCCTTACTCGCCGCTTATTTTATTTTTGGGGAGCATTTTAGTCAGATCAAATTGATTGGTGTGGTTCTGGGGATCATTGCAATTTTAGCCATTATTATTGGTCAGGCTACGGAGCAGGCCAGTAAAGGTATCAATTTAAAATCTGCGTTGTTTTTATTCAGTGTCTGGGCGGGTTATGCTGCGATTGATGTGCTGCTTAAATACAGCAGTAGTTTGGGGCTTCAATCGGCTGTTACGCTTAACTTGGCCTTTATTGGTGCTTTTATCCTTTCAATTGCATATATCGCGATTACACAGCCGAATTGGCAGCCTAAAAATATTTTCACGGGTTTAGTGCTCGGTGTACTGAATTTTGCCAATATCGCTTTATATGTCAAGGCACATATGCTGTTCAAGGAAACGCCTGCCATTGTTTTTGCGGGTATGAATATTCTGGTGGTGGTATTAGGTGTATTGAGTGGTGTGATCTTCTTTAGAGAACGTTTACAGGCTTATACCTGGATTGGTTTGGTCAGTGGTATTGTCGCGGTACTTTGCTTGGCAAAAGCCATGATGTAAAAAGGGAGGAAAGATACTCCCTTTTTTGAATGCTTATAAACGCGTGAAAATCACGTCATCAGGGAGACGTGATTTAGGCAGTTTGGCATTAAAATCACTGTCACTGCGATAACCCAACGCCACGATGACCGAGGCTTTTAGCCCCTTTTCAGTTAATCCAAATTCCTGATTGATAGTATCACGGTCAAAGCCTTCCATTGGGGTGGCGTCGATGCCTTCCAGACCTGCAGCAAAAAGTAATTGTCCTAATGCCAGATAGGTCTGATTTTCCATCCAGGCAGGCAGATTTTTCAGTTCATTACGATAAAACTCGACATAGCCTTCGCGTGTGGTACGTTGACCCTGTTTGGCTGTTTCATCTTTAAAACGGCCACTGAGATCATCCTGTTGTAATAACTGTTCTAAATACTCAGCCGAGATATCGGTACGGGTACAAAAGATTAAAGTATGTGAGGAATGAAGCACTTTGGCCGCGTTATATACATAATTGCCCGTCAAGCCTGATGCGATACGTTGTTTGGCTTCCTCTGTCTCAGCAATCAGGAAATGCCACGGCTGGATATTCACAGAAGAAGGGCTGAAACGTAAAATTTCTAAAAGCTTTTCAAACTGCTGTTTTGGAATTTTTTTCTCTGCATCATAAGCTTTGGTTGCATAACGTGTTTTTGCTGTAGCTAAGGTATCCATCCGTCATTCACTCAATTAAAAGTTTCATTTATTTTACTTGATCTCACTGCCGCTGAAAGTAGCTAAATGTGATTTTGATATCGATTTAAGTCGTATATGCGCTTGATCAGAATGACTAAAATGCTGATCAAGCGTAAGAAGATTAAAGCCTAATATCACGAGAGGAGTGAAATCAATTTAAACATTAAAAAGTACAGAAATAAGAAATAGGTATTTTAGTAACCAAGCTAGTTAAATACTTAATAATTCCACTGTTTAAAATCTAATTGATAATTTTCTTGTGGATTGAGCTCTAAGATCCAGGCTGTATCTTCACGCCAGTCGCCTAATACAATACGCTGCTTATTTTGCAGTTGATGGATGTCAGGACGATGCGTATGCCCATGAATTAAATAATCAACCTGTTCAATCACGGATTCTACGGCTTGAGCATTCACATCCATGATGTCGTAACTTTTGAGCTGTTTGGTTGCACTACTTTTTTTACGGAAACCATTAGCAAGTTTTTGTCTGAAACTGAGCGGCGTTCGTTTTATTAGTCCTAATAACACTGGATTACGAATCACTTTGCGGAAACGCTGGTAAGCCACATCATCGGTACATAAGGCATCGCCATGTTCAAGTCGAAATTTGGTGTGATGAATTTCAAGGGTATAAACATCGGGCAGTAAAATAGCGTTGAATTGGTCCAAGAATTTTTGGCCTAAGGCAAAATCACGATTACCGACTTGGAAGTAAATCTGATTACCAGCAGCAGAAAAGGATTGTAGGGCAGTGACAATTTCATCCAGCCACGGAGCAGCGTAATCATCGCCAATCCAGGCATTAAACCAGTCACCTAAAATATAGAGCTGGGTATTTTTATTCTTGTATTCGTCCAGTAAAGCCAAAAACCCTCGAACAAGTCGAGGGTGATCAGGTGACAAGTGTAAATCTGAGATAAACAGATAGGTCACATTTTTATCCTTTTTAATCTCCCTAAATCCCTCTTTAACAAAGAGGGACCTGCGTAGCGAAGCTACTCAGGAGAGATTATTATTCAGAAATAATTTTAGCAGATTCAATCACAACGTTTTCTAAAGGAACGTCAGCGTGGTAACCACGGTTACCTGTACGAACGCCTTTAATTGCTTCAACAACGTCCATGCCTTCAACGACTTTACCGAATACAGCGTAACCCCAGCCTTGAGCTGTTTTACCCGTGTGGTTCAAGAACGAGTTGTTTTTAACATTAATGAAGAATTGAGCAGAAGCAGAGTGCGGAGCTTGAGTACGCGCCATTGCAATTGTGCCTTCATCGTTGCTTAAGCCGTTGTCAGCTTCGTTTTCGATTGAATCACGCGTTGCTTTCTCTTTGAAGTTTTCGTCCATGCCACCGCCCTGGATCATAAAACCATCAATCACACGGTGGAAAATTACGCCGTCATAGAAACCGTCACGTACATATTCTAAGAAATTTGCAACCGTTTTTGGTGCTTTTTCAGCGTTAAGCTCAAGAACAATACGACCTTTGTTGGTGTTTAATTCGACTTGAGGAAAACTCATTACATTAATCTCCTAAACATGGGCAAATTGACCATGGGTTTTTGGTTGAGAGAAGCATAAGCAAACTGTAAACTACAAGGCAAGTAAAAAACGTTAAAATCTTTCATAAATAGTAAAGATTGCGTTTTTATTTCCCATTTTTAACTGTAAGAAGTGATTTACACCCTATGAAGCCAAATGATGTTGTTTCAGAACTGCCAAAGACCCCGACGCCGAATACTCAAGCCTCTGTCGATGCTGCGCAGCAAGAACAACAGGCAGGCTTAGATTTTGTTCGTCAAGTCATTACTGATGATTTAAAAGAAGGTCGTACCCAAAAAGTTGTAACTCGTTTCCCGCCTGAGCCAAATGGTTACTTGCATATTGGTCATGTGAAAGCGATCTGTTTGAACTTTGGGATTGCCGAAGAATTCGATGGCTTATGTAATTTGCGTTTTGACGATACCAACCCGGATGCTGAAGAACAAGAATATGTTGATGGTATTGCCAACGACGTAAAA
Source organism: Acinetobacter sp. 'aerobic (ED)' (assembly GCF_904886855.1). Classification (NCBI taxonomy): domain Bacteria; kingdom Pseudomonadati; phylum Pseudomonadota; class Gammaproteobacteria; order Moraxellales; family Moraxellaceae; genus Acinetobacter; species Acinetobacter sp. 'aerobic (ED)'. The sequence goes on along the minus strand of NZ_CAJHGI010000002.1, from coordinate 90,675 downwards.
TGGTTAGGCTTTAACTGGGATGGCGAGCCACGTTATGCATCTGGTTATTTTGATCAGTTATATGCATGGGCGGTTCAGTTAATTGAACAAGGTGATGCCTATGTGGATTTGCAAACTCCAGAGGAAATCAAGCTAAACCGCGGTAATTTCGTTGAGCCAGGTAAAAACTCACCTTACCGTGATGCAACAGTTGCTGAGAACCTGGCACGCTTTGAACAAATGCGTAATGGTGAAATCCAAGAGGGCGGCGCTGTACTCCGTGCCAAAATTGATATGGCCAGCCCGAATGTGCATATGCGTGATCCGATTCTTTATCGTGTATTGCATTCAGAGCATCACCAAACCGGTGATAAATGGAAAATGTATCCAATGTATGACTATGCTCACCCATTGTCAGACGCAATTGAGGGCATTACCCATTCACTCTGTACCCTAGAGTTCCAGGACCACCGTCCATTCTATGACTGGATTGTCGAGAAAGTTCATTCGCAAGCAGTACCTCGTCAATACGAGTCTTCTCGTTTAAATGTCGACTATACCATTACCTCGAAACGTAAATTGCGTAAACTGGTTGAAGGCAACTATGTACACGGCTGGGATGACCCACGTATGCCAACCGTGGTGGGGATGCGTCGCCGTGGTTTCACCCCTGAAGGCTTGCGTGATTTCTGTAAGCGTGTTGGCGTTTCAAAAACCGATGGTATCGTCGATGTGGCGATGCTTGAGTTCTGTATCCGTCAGTCATTGGAAAATGCTGCAGCACGTGGCATGGCCGTACTCAATCCGCTAAAAGTGACACTGACCAATTTACCTGAGGAATTGGAACTCACTCATGCACGTCATCCAAATGTGGATATGGGCGAACGCATTATTCCGTTAACGCGTGAACTTTATATTGATCGTAAAGATTTTGAAGAAGTACCGCCTAAAGGCTTTAAGCGTCTGATTCCTGAGGGTGAGGTGCGTTTACGCCATGCTTATGTGATCAAATGTGATGAAGTGATTAAAGATGCCAATGGTGAAGTGGTTGAGCTTAAATGTTCAATTGATCCGGAGACTTTAGGTAAAAATCCTGAAGGTCGTAAGGTGAAAGGTGTGGTTCATTGGGTTTCTGCGACCAAAGGTGTGCCGGCTGAAGTACGCATTTATGATCGTTTATTTAATGAAGCGGCACCAGATGCAGATGATGACTTCTTGGCTCATCTGAATCCAGAATCATTAAAAGTGGTTCAGGCGGTGATTGAACCTGCTTTAGCACAAGCAAAACCTGAAGATCGTTTCCAGTTTGAACGTGAAGGTTACTTTGTGGCGGATCAGCATGATCATCAAGCAGAAAAACCGGTGTTTAACCGTATTCTTGATCTGAAAGACAGCTTTAAAGCCGACAAGAATTAACAGTAAAAGGGCCTAAATAGATTAGGCCCTTTTTAATTGGAAATGATTAAAGCGGATTGACTTGGTAAAAATAAACCAGCAGCACAATAAATAAAATGGAAGCCAAGACCAAATACGTATTTAGCGTATGAAAACTTTTGATGAATTTTAAAAGAGCCATTTTTCTCCAACACAAAAATATTACTTATCGTTTGGCAATGACTGCCTAATCATTCAACACTAGAATGAATTGCTCTTTCTTGCAATATTTCAGCCTTCAAATGACGATATTTGTCCTAAAGGGTATTTATTTTCTGTCTAAGATGTATTTATTTCTTTATTTTTATTCAGGTGGGCATTTGGAGGTGAGGGGGAGAAGTGCTTTAAAATTAAAGCACTTGAAATGAGTGTGATTAGGCAGATTTTGAAAATTATGTGTTTGCTAAGTTATTCAAAAAGTGTTGCACGACTTTTGCAGTCTGTTGTTCCAGTTGCATGGCATAGGTCAAATTATCTGCTCTGAGCTGAGGGATAGACAGGCCCGCATGACGTATTTCACAGGTATGGCCAATCAGCCATTTTTCAAAGTTCTGTCCGACCACTTCAAGATGGAACTGTAAGGCCAGAATATTATTACCGACAGAAAAGGCTTGATTCGGATAGATTGCCGAACTTGCCAATAAGGTCGCATGTTCTGGTAAATCAAAAGTATCGCCATGCCAGTGCAATACTTCTACATGCTCAAGTGATGCTAATGGATTATTTGCAACCGCTTTGATCTCTAGCTGACTCCAGCCAATTTCCTTTTGCTGCCCTGCATAAACTTTTGCACCTAATGCATGTGCAATCAATTGTGCGCCTAAGCAAATGCCGATGGTTGGTTTATTGGCTTTCAGGCGTTGTTTAAGTCCAGCAATTTCATCGAGCAGAAAAGGATAGTCCTCGGTTTCATATACCCCAATTGGTCCTCCCAAGATTACAGTGAGGCCTTCATAATTCAGGGCTGGGCTGAGATCATCGACACCTGCTTCAAAATAACGTACCCGAAAACCGAGTTGATAAAAGACATCTTCTAAAGAACCCAGATCTTCAAAGGCAAGATGTTGAATCACATTCACGGTTTTCATAAAGGTGGACTTTGTCATTATCGCGTACCAATGATAGATAGAGGAGATTTAGGCATCTTAAAGCATTTATACCGCAGATGTCCTCATCCTGTCTCAAGTTACAGCAAGAAGGGCAGATTATTATTTAAAAAGTATGTCAAAATAGTAGCTTACGATTATAAGTCTCTTCCATTACAGGGACGACATGCTCATCTTTGAGATCAACGCCAGAACGTCCCAGCTGTCTGGAGTTATGCATCAAAGCCAGTAGGCGTTGTGTTGCAATAGGAATACTTAAACCCGCAGGGCGAATATTTGAAATACAGTTACGCTGTGAATCCAGACAGCCACTATGTGCTTCCCAAGTGTAATAAAGGCCCATACTGTCCGGAGAGCTAAGGCCGGGACGTTCCCCGATCAGCATAATGAGCATACGTGCTTGAAAAATTTCGGCAATTTCATCTCCTAAGGCGACGCGACTGCCAGTGGCTATGGCAATAGGGGCTAAAGACCAGCGTTGTTCAGAAAAAGGCTGAATAAGTGCCTGAATAAAAGGAAGAGCATTTTCTTCAATGGCACGCGCAGATAAACCATCACCAATTACAATACAGATATCATAAGACTGGCCATCTGACTTTACTTGCTGCAGTTGCTCAATAGAGTGGCTACAAAGCAACCGCCCCAAATCCGGTCGTTTTAAGTAGAGTTCTTTATGCTCAGCCTGACTTTTTACATGTATTGGATTTAATCCCAGTTGCTGAAGTTGCTCAGAAAGTAATTCGACATTTAAGCACTGAAAAACTGCATCTTTGGCTTGCGCATGGCTCAATTGAAAATCGAGTAAGGCACGAGTTGGTATACTACATCCAGCACGTCCAATCGCAATCCGGGCATCGGTAAATTGTTTTAATGTTTCCCATTGATCTTGATGAGACTGGGCTGGATATTGGATATCTTTTGAAAGTTTCATTTTTGCTCTTCCTTAATGCATGAACAGTTTGGAAAATTGAGCGGGGACTTGCTCTGCCCAATGAATCTGGTGCTGCTGTTGCCTCAAGATTCCTTGTTGTTCTAACCAATGAGAAAATTCAGGTGCAGGTTTGAGTCCAAGTAATTGCCTGAGATAAAGTGCATCATGGAAGGAAGTAGTTTGATAATTCAGCATGACATCATCTGAACCAGGGATCCCCATAATAAAGTTAATGCCTGCTGTCCCGAATAGGGTTAAAAGTACATCCATATCATTTTGATCAGCATCGGCATGGTTGGTATAACAAATATCGCAGCCCATCGGAACGCCAAGTAATTTGCCACAAAAATGATCTTCTAAGCCTGCACGAATAATCTGTTTACCATCATAAAGATATTCAGGACCAATAAAGCCGACGACCGTATTTACCAGTAAGGGATTATATTTACGCGCAACGGCGTAGGCTCGCGTCTCGATGGTCTGCTGATCAACGCCATGATGTGCATTGCTGGACAGGGCACTGCCTTGACCGGTTTCAAAATACATCACATTGTGACCTACCGTACCGCGATTTAGCGCAAGTGTCGCCTCATAACCTTCTTGCAACATGGCAAGAGAGATACCAAAACCCTCATTGGCTTTTTGTGTACCTGCAATGGATTGAAACATTAGATCAATCGGGACATTTCTTTCAGCCAGTTGAATACCTGAACTGATATGGGTCAAAACACAAGACTGGGTTGGAATCTGATATTCCTGAATGACATGATCGATTAGTTTCAGTAATTCAGATAAATTATGCAGATTATCTGTTGCTGGATTAATTCCGATCACGGCATCACCGTTGCCATACATCAAACCATCTAAAATACTGGCAGAAATACCCAATACATCATCGGTTGGGTGGTTGGGCTGCAAACGTGTGGATAGGTGACCTTTTAAACCGATGGTATTTCGGAATTGAGTAATCACCTCACATTTGCTTGCGACATAGATGAGATCCTGATTGCGCATGATTTTACTGACAGCAGCTACCATTTCGGGTGTTAAACCAGCAGCAAGCTGTTGCAGTTTTTCGGTCGTGGCATTTTCACTTAATAACCAGTTACGAAAATCGCCCACAGTAAAATGTGCAATCGGGGCAAACAGGTCTGCCCGATGTTCATCCATAATCAGTCGGGTAATCTCATCTGTTTCATAGTCCACAACTGTTTCGTGTAAAAAGTTTTTGAGTGGAACTTCTGCAAGTGTCATTTGTGCAGCAACGCGTTCTGTGGCGTCTTGGGCTGCCACACCCGCCAACTGATCACCAGAACGTAAAGGAGTGGCTTTAGCCATCAAGGTTTTCAAGTCGGCAAAATTGTATTGTTGTTGAGCCACGATTTGACGATAGCGCATGTGATTCTCCTTAATCTGCTGATTTATTCCTGTTCATTGCTTTTGAGATGAGCAAACTCTTCCTCTGGTGTACCTTGTATTAAATGATGGCGACTGTAGAACATGAAATAGCCAATAAATAGTACGTAGATTGTAGCCGCAATACACCAGACTTTTGGGTTGACCAGAAAGCCCGCAATCACAGCAATAGCAGCAAGAATTAAAGCAATACCAGAGGTAAAAATGCCACCAGGCGTTTTATAGGGGCGGTGCATAAGTGGACGGGATAGACGTAATTTAATATGCGAAAGCATCATCAGCACGTAGGAGATGGTTGCTCCAAATACAGCAATTAAAATCAGTAAATCACCTTCTTTGGTTAAAGACAGTAAGAAACCAATAATGCCTGGAATAATAATCGCTAAATAAGGGGCTTTATTCTGATTGGTGAGGGAAAGTGAGGTTGGCAAATATCCTGCACGGGATAAGGCAAAGATCTGTCTTGAATAAGCATAGATAATTGAGAAGAAGCTGGCAACCAGTCCTGCCAGTCCTACAAAGTTTACAAAATTGGCCAGCCATGTACCTTGTCCGTAGACTTTCACTAAAGCATCAACTAGTGGTGCACCAGAATGTTGCAAAGCGCTTGCACCAGCAGCACCTGCACCCAAGAATAAAATCAGCATGGCAAAGGCGGTTAAAATTAACATGGCTCCGATTAGCCCGCGAGGTAATGACTTGGCCGGATCTTTGGCTTCTTCGGCCGCAAGAGGAACACCTTCAACGGCCAAGAAAAACCAGATTGCATAGGGAACGGCAGCCCAGATTCCTAAATAACCATAAGGTAGAAACGAACTGGCACCGCGTTGTTGACCTGCCGGAATATCAAACAGGTTATGCATACTAAAATGAGGGAACATGGCAAAAATAAAAACAGCCAAAGCAATTGCAGCAACCAGTGTAATGGCAAAGATAATTTTGAGGGCTTCTCCAGCACCTTTAAGATGAATACCCATAAAAATGAGATAACAGGCCAGATAGACTTGCCAGCCACCAATACCAAATAATGACTCACAATAAGCGCCAATAAAGGTGGCGATTGCAGCAGGAGCAATTGCATATTCGATCAAAATGGCCGTGCCAGTTAAATAGCCCCCTAGAGGCCCAAAAGCCGTACGGGCAAAACTATAACCACCACCCGCAGTTGGCAGCATGGTTGCCATTTCTGACATGGAAAGGCATAAGCATAAATACATAAAGGCGACAATTGTGGTGGCGACAAACATTCCGCCCCAACCGCCTTGGGCGATACCGAAATTCCAGCCGGCAAAATCTCCAGAAATGACATAGGCCACGCCCAGACCAATGAGTAATAACCAGCCTACAGCGCCTTGTTTAAGCTGTCTTTGTGCAAAATAATCCTCAGAAGAGCTTGGGGATACTGACAATGTAGACGTGTGTTCTTGATTGTTCATACAAAACTCCATGTATTCGATTTATCAGCAAGATGCAAAAGCAATGCCGATATTGCACACCTTGTGCAAATCTTGATTGTGAATATCGATGTTTTAATCTGTTGTCATAGCAATAAAAGGGAAATCACGGTTGTAAAAATGCTTTTTGTCTAAAAAACTGCCAATAATGCTGTGTGAAGTGAATTTTCATTTTAGAAGCCAGCGTAGATTTTTAAAAAGAAACTTACGCTGGCTTGTTATAGATGCCTTGAATATCGGACTTAGAAAAAGCCCATTGCTTTTGTGGAATAACTGACAAGCAAGTTTTTGGTTTGCTGATAATGATCAAGCATCATTTTGTGATTTTCACGGCCTACACCTGATTTTTTATAGCCGCCAAAAGCAGCATGGGCAGGATAGATGTGGTAGCAGTTGGTCCAGACGCGACCAGCTTCAATTGCACGTCCAGCACGATAGGCGGTATGGGTAGAGCGTGACCAAACACCAGCACCTAAACCGTACATGGTGTCATTGGCAATCTGGATCGCTTCATCAAAGTCTTTAAAGGTTGTGACCGACAAGACGGGACCAAAAATCTCTTCCTGAAAGACTTGCATGTTGTTATGGCCTTTAAAGATCGTCGGTTCAATGTAGTAACCATTACCTACTGCTTTACGTTCATGACCACCTAGCAGTACCTCGGCACCTTCCTGTCGGCCTGTATCTATACAGCGTAAGATTTTTTGTTGTTGTTCCAGTGAAGCTTGTGCACCCACCATCGTTTCTGTATCAAGCGGGTGTCCCAGCTTAATGCGTTTTACCCGTTCAATTGCTTTTTCCATAAACTGATCTGCAATACTTTCCTGAATCAAGGCACGGGATGGGCAGGTACACACTTCGCCCTGATTCAAGGCAAACATGGCGAAACCTTCCAGAGTTTTATCGAGAAAGTCATCGTCCTGATCCATGACATCAGCAAAGAACAGATTCGGTGATTTTCCGCCGAGCTCGAGCGTCACAGGAATGATGTTCTCTGTCGCATAACGCATGATCAGTTGCCCGACCTGAGTTGAACCTGTGAAAGCAATTTTGGCAATACGTGGACTGGTTGCAAGGGGTTGACCAACCTCAGCGCCATAGCCATTGACGATATTCAGGACTCCCGGCGGGAGTAAATCCTGAATTAACTCTGCCACCAATAAAATCCCAACCGGTGTTTGCTCAGCAGGTTTGATTACGACACAGTTGCCTGCTGCTAAAGCAGGTGCCAGTTTCCAGGCAGCCATGAGGATCGGGAAGTTCCACGGGATGATCTGACCCACTACACCCAGCGGTTCATGAAAATGATAGGCAATGGTGTCTTCATCTATTTCAGAAATACCGCCTTCTTGTGCACGAATACAACCCGCAAAGTAACGGAAATGATCAATGGCTAACGGAATATCCGCTGCAAGTGTTTCGCGGACTGGTTTGCCATTGTCCCAGGTTTCAGCAACAGCCAGCATTTCCAGATGAGCTTCCATCCGGTCTGCAATTTTTAGCAGTAAATTAGAACGCGTAGTTGGAGAAGATTTATTCCATTCCTTTTTGGCTTGGTGGGCGGCATCAAGTGCCAGTTCAATATCTTCTGCACTTGAACGAGGGATACGTGTAAAACTTTTGCCATCGACAGGGGAAATATTGTCAAAGTACACTCCTTTGACTGGTGCTATCCATTTTCCACCAATAAAGTTTTCATATTGGGCTTTAAATTGTATTTTGGAATCAGGTTGATTAGGATCGATATAGCGCATAAACATATTCCTTTATGTGTAAGTTCATTTGAATAAAGTACCGAGTACGTTATTGAACAAAGATTAAATTGCCCAAGGTTGGGAAAAGGTTGGAACTGCCTGTGAATGGACAAGGAAATTACAAATGTTCACAAAGAAAGAGCTACTTCAGCAAAGGATGCTGGTCGAGCAATGTCGTACCCAAAGTGTTTTAAATCCAAAACATGCGGAGAAACTTGGACAGAGCATTGCGAGTTCATGGGAACGTTCCACGCAAGCCAATATTCCGAAAGAGCGCGATGCTGCGCCTTTACAAGATCAAAGTACTGAAAGTAAAAGTTCGTTGATGCAGGCATTGGAGTATTGCAAAGAAGACTTGAAGCATATTGCAGAACAATCTTCGATGGTGTTGGCGGTTGGAGATGTGGGAAGCACCATTATCTGGACAGCAACTAGTGCGCAAATGCGTAATGCAGCAGAACGGGTGCATTTTGTTGCAGGAGGACAGTGGCAGGAAGAGCTGGTTGGAACCAATGCGCTGGCTTTGTCACTAAAAACCCGGCAATCCAGTTGCGTGTTTTCTAATGAACATTACATGGCTTCGGTACATGACTGGGTTTGTTATGCGGCTCCTGTAGTTGATCCTCACTCCAAACGGATTTTAGGGGTGGTAGATTTATCAACGACCTGGAAAAATCATAATAGTCTGGGGGTGCTGGCTGTTGAGCGATGTGCTTCAATTATTCAAATGGCAATACAAGAGTTACAACAACAATCGCTATATTTAAGAACCTTTTCGGCTCCTCAGGCTTCATTCAATGGTAAAAATCTGCTGCTGACCCCGCGACAGATTGAAATCATGACGATATTAGCGTTATGTCCGCAGGGGATGAGCCTCGATCACCTGCATCAAGCACTGTATGGGGAACGCAAAGTCAGTATCGGAACTTTAAAGGCGGAGATGTCCCATTTGAGAGAGCGATTAGGAAATGCCTTGGGCTCACGACCTTATCAACTGAACGTTCCAGTCGAAGCGGATTTTCTGCAACTGGAACAAGCACTGGATGCGGGCTATTTAAATACCGCTTTACAATGTTATACCGGTATCTTTCTGGCGAAAACCGAGAGTCCATTTTTGTGTACATGGCGTGACTGCATCGAATCGCGGTTAAGTCATGCGATTTTTCAGGCGCAGGAAAGTGATATTTTATTCAAGCATCTGGCATACAATCCTGAAGCGATTGACGTTGTGGAAAGATTGATGGAATTATTACCTATAGATCATCCTGCAAAGCAGATGCTCAGACGCTATCGTGACTGCTGAGCATCGTAAACTCATGTGATTATTTAAGTTTTTCTGCCAGCCAGTCAAACAGCGCTTGATAGACTTTTTCCCGTACCGGTGGGGCTGAAAGCACAAGATCATGTAAACCATTGTGAATCGCTAAAGTTTGTACATCACCTTTCATTTTCTTGGCATTCTGTGTCATATCTTTGACATCCAGAATGACATCACTTTGCTGTGCATCAATACCCCATTTTCTTGGATTGTTAGATTGATGTGAGTGCATGATCAAGGTGGGCACACTTAAGCTCACGCCTTGATGAATTTCTTTTTGTGCTTCATGAATTGCCGTCACAAAACTTAAATTCACAAATGGCATGGTTTTCGGTTTCCAGTCTAAATTGAAATCCCATTCCCCATAGAAATCTTGATGTAAGCTTGGGGTGTACCATGGATTGAGACCACTTGGGAACTTTGCCTTAGGTAATCGTTTACCAACTTCACTGAGCAAGGGAATGCCGAGTTTTTTCTCGATGGTACTTTTGTAGAAATCATAAAATGGACTGTTGGCCCAGACTGCTTTAATCAGACGATGATCCGGATAATGTGCCGCATAAAGTGTCGCAATCAAACCGCCAGTCGAATGCCCAGCCAGTACCACCTGTTGATGATTTTCCTGACCAATGATTTCTAAGGCTTTGCTGATTTCGGCATCGTATTCGCGTAAATCAAGGACATAATAGAATTTCTGATGGGGCAGTCTGGAACGACCGTATTTTCTCAGATCCAGTGCATAAAAATCATAACCATGCTGGTTAAACTGTTCTGCCATTTCTTTCTGGAAGAAATAATCGGCAAATCCATGAATATATAAAACTGCTTTTTTTGTGGTTTGAGCAGCTTTCTTGCGTACCAGAGTGGCTACAACTTTCCCATCATAATCATCAGCGAAATTTAAGGTCAGTTGCTGATAATCTTCACCTAGTATATCTGGCTGATAAGTATAAAGATTTGAAGTCGTCATTTTTATAGATCAAGTCTGAATTCATTAATAAATACCTTAAATGAAAACATCTGGATGTCAACGTAAATATACGATCTCAGCAGTTGGGTCACGGATCGCCATTTCATGTTAGAGCGCAGATTGGTACTGGATTGCATTTTTATTTTTGCCAAAAAATCGTTAAGCTATGTGCTGTTGTTTTTGACTGAAGAAATTATGAAACAAGAGACTGCACTGAAGTTACTTAAAGCTGGGGAAAATGTTTTTTTGACGGGTTCAGCTGGTGCAGGAAAAACCTATACGCTTAATCAGTACATTCATTATTTAAAAGCACGTAAAGTTCCGGTTGCGATTACCGCATCGACCGGTATTGCGGCAACGCATATGAACGGGATGACGATTCATACCTGGGCGGGTATCGGGATTAAAGATAGCTTGAGTGATGATGATCTCAAGCGAATGAAAGAGCGTAAATATTTAAAAGAGCATTTGGAAAATGCCCAAGTTCTGATTATTGACGAGATTTCCATGTTGCATGCCAAGCAACTGAATCTGGTGAATCAGGTCTTAAAATACTTTAAAGAAAGTGATGAAGCCTTTGGGGGCATTCAGGTGATTGTGGCTGGGGATTTCTTCCAGTTACCACCTGTGGGCAGAAAAGATGAAAACAATCGTGATAAATTCTGTTTTATGTCCGATGCCTGGGTCGAAGCCAAATTCCGGGTCTGTTATTTAACTGAACAACATCGTCAGGATGACGAGATTCTTAACCAGATTTTGAATGCGATTCGGGCGCAAAGTATTCAGGACAATCATATCTCGGCCTTACATCAGTCACGCCAGCATGATATTGGGGAAACCTTTACCCGGTTGTACACCCATAATATGGATGTGGATAATATTAATTATCAGCATCTCAATGAAATCGACAATGAAAGTCATCAATTTAATGCAGTGCTGGACGGTAATGAAAAGTTAATTGAAACCCTGAAATCCTCAGTCCGTGCGCCAGAAGAATTGACCCTTAAAAAACATGCCAAAGTAATGTTTGTCAAAAATAACTTTGATATGGGTTATATCAATGGCAGCTTGGGCGAAGTCATTGGCTTTGAAGAAGATGATAAGCAAGGCATTTTACCGAAAGTCAAATTGACCGATGGCACCACTTTTCTGGTTGAGCCAGAAACATGGTCAATCGAAAATGAAGCAGGTAAGGTGATTGCCAGTTATCAGCAGATTCCTTTACGTCTGGCTTGGGCCATTACCATTCATAAAAGCCAAGGCATGACGCTGGAGGCGGCAGAAATCAATTTAAGCCATACCTTTGAGAAAGGTCAGGGCTATGTGGCTTTATCCCGTTTAAAGTCACTGACAGGTTTGAAATTATTGGGCTTTAATGAGCAGGCACTGGAACTGGATAGTCTGGCTATTAAAGCCGATCGCCGTTTTCAGGAACTGTCTGCCGAAGCGGAAGCCAACTTTGAAAATATTGATCTCACCACCCAGCACAATGCCTTTATTCGTCATTGTGGCGGTACGCTGAACGCGACTGAAATCGCACGCAATGAGAAGAAAATTGCCAAAGGTGGCAAGCAGAACTACGCTGCAGCGACTTTGGATGAAACCCGTGCTTTATTTGAAGGCGGTTATGAAATTGAAGATATTGCCCATGAGCGTGGTTTAACACCTGCCACCATTATCAATCATCTGGCGCGACTGCATAAGGAGCAGGGGCTGGATATTTCGGTGGCCAATCCTGGTGATGAAGTGGTTGAAGAAGTGCGCAAGATTTATAAACGCTTGCATAAGCGTAAAAATCCGGAACATTTTACCGACGATGGTGCAATCAAGTTGCGCCCCATTGTGGAAGCAACCAGCCCGCGTATGGCCTATGATCAGGTTCGTCTGGCTTTACTGTTTATTGAATAGGACAAATCAAACATGCCTCATCTCGTTGCCAATTATTCAGCCAATCTGACTGAACTGGATCAGCATACATTACTTAGTAGTGTCAATTCGGCATTAATTGCAACCCATCTGTTTAGTCCGAATGATGTAAAGTCACGCATTTTTAAAGATGAGATGTTCCTGATTGGAATGGGTGAAACGCAAGATGCCTATATCCATTTAAAGCTGTATTTGCTCAGCGGTAGAACTGCGGCACAAAAGCAGGATTTAGGCAGCGTATTATTGGCGATACTGGAACAAAAAAACTATCTGCTGGTAGAAAATCAATCACCGTTACAGCTATGTGTGGAAGTAATTGATATGCCAAGCGAATATTATTTTAAGGCAAGCATTTAATTTTATTTGAATCAACTGCACTTGAGTGCAGAGGTGAAGTTGATTCATTTTTGAATAAAAAATTCCTGATTTTTAGACTTATCCGTACAGTGAGCTATGTTTTTATTTTCTCAGATGATTTTGTTCATGTGCAGAAAAGCTGATAAGGGCGTAACATTAAAAATATAGACAAGTATGTATGCTGTTTATAAAATGCGCGAAATTTTATTAAATAATCTATAAAAAGATGCTGAAAAATATCTTTCAAGCTTTAGAGACTTTAGGGCTGAACGCGCAAAAACGTGCGATCCATGCTCAGTTCTCCAACTCATCTTTAAATGATCAAGTATTCTTACAATATGTAGAAGGCACTCATCAGCTTAATCAGGGTATTGAGCTTCAACTGCTCTGTCTTTCGACCAGTGCCGTCATCCCATTAAAAAGCTTTATTGGCAGTCAGGTTGCCATTGATATTGTGACTGATCGGGCTGAACTGACCCGTATCACCGGTATCGTGACCCAGGCTGATGTTGGTGCGAGCGATGGTTCGCTCACCCTGTATAAACTCGGCGTACAAGACCCGACAGCTTTATGGAAGCATCGACGTAATAGCCGTGTGTTTATGGCCAAATCAGTTCCAGATGTCATCCAGACCATCTTTCAGGAATGGCAGTCTAAAAGTCCGTTATTTGCAGCCAGTTTGACTCTGGATGTCAGCGGACTTAGCAAAGACTATGATGTCCGTCCTTTTATTATGCAGAGCAATGAAAGCGATTATGACTTTCTGACCCGTTTGATGCGGAGTGAAGGGATTAACTGGCTGATTGATGAAGCCCAGTTAAAAGTTGCCAGCTCAAGTGAGCAGATTCAGGCCCAGAAACTCAGACTGATTGATGATAATAGTCATTATAACGCTTTGGATCGCCGTCATATCCGTTTTCATCGCAGTAGCGCCACGGAAACACAGGACAGTATCACCGCATTCGTCGCCCAGCGTACATTACAACCTGGCGCGGTACATATACAGCGTTGGCAGGCCGATGCTTTGGAACAGGAAGAAGGTGCGGGTAGTGTTCAGAGCAAGCATCAACATAGTGACCAGCATGATAACCAGCAACTGGCGCTGGAACAGGCATGGCATTTTTCACCGGCCTGGATTCAGGACCTGAATGGTGAAGATGGTACCACCAAAGCAGGCAATGCCCAGATCGAAAAACTGAATCAGAACTTAGGACAATACTACGATGCTCAGGCCAAGCAGTTTATTGCAAATTCGACAGTTCGGGATGCACAGGTGGGTTACTGGTTTGAATTGAATGAACATCCTGAAATTGATCAGCATCAGGGTGCAGACAAAGAATTTTTAATTACCTCAAAACACTTTTATAACCAGAATAATTTACCTAAGGACCTGACGGATCAGGTGCATACCTTACTTCAGCACAGTCATTGGCAATTAAAAGGCTTGAGTGCAGCACAGGCCGACGAACGCCAGGCGAATCAGCTGATGCTACAACGCCGTAATATGGCATTGGTGCCAGAATACAACCCCTTGCAGCATCGACCAGCAGCCCATCCACAACGCGCTCGCGTGGTGGGACCGAGTGGTGATGAGATCCATGTGGACGAATGGGGGCGCATTAAAGTCCGCTTCCTGTTTACCCGTACAGAGGACCATAGCCACGATGGTGGTGCAGGTGCCAATGACAACGACACCGATTCAGCCTGGATCGATGTGCTGACGCCGTGGGCAGGTGAAGGTTATGGTGCACGGTTCTTGCCCCGTATCGGTGAGATTGTTGTGATCAACTTCTTTGACGGCAATATTGATCGTCCCTATGTGGTGGGACGAATTCATGAAGCACAGCGTAGCCCAACCAAGTTTGATAATGCTGGCAAGCTGCCGGATACCAAGAAACTGGCAGGGATCAAGTCTAAAGAATACCAAGGCGAAGGCTTTAACCAACTGCGTTTTGATGACACCACAGGCCAGATCAGTGCACAACTACAAAGTAGTCATGCCGCCAGCCAACTGAATCTCGGTAAACTGAGCCACCCAAAGGACAAGGCTGAGAGTGAGGACCGTGGTGAAGGTTTTGAACTGCGTACAGACCAATGGGGTGCTGTGCGTGCAGGACAAGGTTTGTTGCTGAGTACGCAGAAACACGATCAGGCCCAAGGCGAGCATCTGGATGCACAGCCTGCCAAACAGCAGCTCGAAGGCACCCAAAGCAATGCCAAAGCATTAAGCGAAGTGGCCAAGAACCAACAGACTGACGAAATTGAATCCGTTGAACAATTGAAAGCATTTGCTGAACAGATTGAAGCAAAAATTGCCAGATTTAATAAAGCGTTATTGCTACTGAGTTCACCGGCGGGGATTGGCCTGAGTACCAATGAAGATATTCATCTTTCAGCAGATGGACAGATTAATCAGCTGGCAGGCGATAGCATTAACTTGAGTACGCAAAAGAACCTGATTACGCATGCGCAAAATCGAATCAGTCTGTTTGCGGCACAGAATGGGATCAAGCAGGTCGCTGCCAAAGGTAAATTTGAGGTACATGCTCAATCCGATGGTATGGATTTACTGGCTAAGCAAGGCATCCAGATTATCTCGACCGAAGATCGTATAGAAATCACCAGTCCAAAAGAAATTGTAATTACAGCGGGTGGTTCTCAAATCAAGCTCAATGGCTCAGGGATTTTTCCGACCACAGGTGGCAAGTTTGAGGTGAAAGCAGGGCAGCATTTATTTATGGGCGGGGCAAATGTTCAGTTAACACCAATAACTTTACCAGGCGCTGATATAAAAAATTGGATTGAATTAGATTATCTTGACCCTGAAACAAGAAAGGGTATCGCACATAATGGCTATAAAATTTTCTTTAAAAATGGAGCAACATTAGCAGGAAAACTAGATGCTAATGGATTTGCTAGGCATGAAAATGTACCACCTGAAACTATAAAAAAAGTAGTATATGAAACTCAAGAAGGTAAAGAAAAAATTGCCAATCCATTAGAAGAGTTATTAGAAATTGAAGACGACTCATCAATCCGTAGTTATGGGGATGTAAATAATGGCGAATAGTATTCCTAATGCTACGCAAGCTAGAGATGCATTGGCTTGGATGACTGGTGAACAAAAAGATATTCAAGAGGAAAAAAGTATATGGGAGTGGATGGTAGAAGCCATTGAAGGAGACTTCAATGATAATCGTAGTACAGGACAAATTGTATTTGATGCTGCAATTTCCATGATCCCATTTGTGGATCAGATATGTGATGTCCGTGATTTAGTGGCAAATTGTAAGAAGTTAAATGAAGATATTTCAGATCAGTGGGCTTGGGTCGCTTTGGCACTTACTTTAATTGGTTTATTTCCAAGCCTAGGGAGTTTGGTTAAAGGGGTCCTAAAAATCTTCTTCTTGTTTGTAAGGCGAAGCGGGGGAAAAGCCGTTGTTAAAGCTGTCGATTCAGCTATGACATGGGTTATTACTTTTTTAAGAAAAAAACAAGTACAAGATTATATTAAAAAATATCTACCGAACGTGGATATTCTTATTTATTTAAAGAATGAAATTATAAAAGTAAAAAATAAGCTTAGTGCAAAGGAGTTGTTGGCTGCTTTTGACCGAGGAATTCAGCTATTGGATAACTTAACAAATAAGGCCAAATATATTCCTGGTCTAAAAGATAAAATTAGAAATACTGTCGCTATTGTGAGAAAAATTCGAAATGCTGCAGATGCCCCATTGGCAAAAGCTTTGGCACCACTTAATGATGCTTTAGCAAGAGTTATTTATAGATTAGATATGGAGTCATATCTACAAAGAACAGCAGTGAGAAATACTACTAATGTTCACTTTAGAGGTACATTGCCGGAAGCACGTGCCATTACTTTAATGCGTACTAAAAAGCCACGGCCGACTTGGTTAAGTAATGGTGATTTAAAACATGCACCATTAGAGCCGGCTAGTAAAAGAAAGATGGTTAATGAAATGGTAAAGGATGGCTATCCTCCTTTGGCTGATTATAATATTGCTTCATTTAGTAGGTTGTCAGCAGATATTATTAATGGACCTGCCAGATTATACCGTGTAACTTCACCTGCAAATGGTGCGTTTGGCGAGTGTTGGGTCACAGAAGAAGTCTTTATTAAAATTAAAAATAGTCCTGATCCGAAAGCGGCTTGGCGTAAATATCTGGCGGTATGGCCAGATTGGAATGCAAATGGTCAGTTTGTAATTTATGATATTCCTGCTGGTCAATCAATTAAGGTGTGGCGTGGCCCTGCCTCAAGCCAAACAAAAGATGCTTTAGGAGATAGTTATCATTTATCAGGTGGTTGGGAACAAGTTATTTTCAAAGAAGGAAAGTTCGACAATACCATTTATTATCCCGTGGATACTTATGGACGTTTATCGCTTAAATCTCCCATAAGACGGGATGCTTATAATAGTCTGTCTCCAGCTGACAAAGCTAAATATCAGGCAGTACGAAGCAAAATTAAAGAACCGAATATTCGTGGTCCTTATGATACAAATTGGGGAATGACTGATTTTGATGAGCAGCTAAAAGATGTCAGAATTGGTCTTCCAAATATACCTGGACAAGTTATTAATAGATAAAACTGAGAGATGCTCATAATGCAGAATATAGAACAGCAATTGACTCGTTTTCAAAAGCAATCAGTTGCTCTCATCTATTATGTTACTTCACGATCTTATTTAGAGATGTTACTAACCAAACTGGATGATTTGATTCAATATACTGGTGGAGTAATTGATCTCGCTGATCAACAATATCGAGATCGTGTCCTATTGCAAGAAGGTTGGGAAATGGGGGATACATCAGCCAATTGGAGCACTTATGCTTACCCGTCTTTACTCGATTTCAGACTAGGTTTGATTCGAATTATAGAACAGACTAAACAGGAAAAATATGGCTGGACACCTGCATATAACACAGCACGTATGTTAGGTGAGTTTCAACCCAACTGGATGTCAGAAGAAGAAGAAACAGATTTTAAAATGCGTTTTGATGAATTATACAGATTATGTAGTTATTACGATTCTTGTGTTAAGCCTCCAAGATCATGGAGTTTATATAGTTTATTTGAAGTGATTAAAGAACTTGAAATTTTTGATCATAAAGTACCTAAATTTACAATTCGTACAGATATACGAGTAAATAGTGGGGAACTTATCTCAAAAACAGGTGTATATATCCCAGTGGGTGATCAATATGGTGTACCACAATTTGCTTGGACTTATCAGGAGTCTGATACATTTGAAAGAGGATGGTTAGAAAAGTGCCGTACAATAAATGCTTTAGGCAAGCAATTGTTTTCTAAGTTTAATGAATATACAGCATGGACTCCATCTGAAGAACTAAGAACATTCGCAATTGAAAATATTAAAAAAAAGAAAATAGATGACGATTTTGGTTATGTAAAATTAAATTATGATAGCCAATTAAGATTGGCCCCAGAGCTGATTGCAAATAATGTTTTTTCTAAGGCTGATTGTAGTTGGTATTTTGTTGAATTAGTAGAAGGTGAGTTTGAGGATATTGGTGGAGAGGAGATAGATGTTTTTGCTACACCTGATTTAAAAGTTATAGGTGGCGAGCTATGCCCAAGAACAGGTTATTGGATTTTATCTAGCCAAAAGGAGAAGCGTTTGTATTTTACTAAGGGAACATTAATTCCGAAATATAATAAAGACTGGGGTGAGGAATATTGGATCTTTGATGGTGAAAAATAACTAATATGCCCTTCGGGGCGTTTAAAATTTTGAGATTTATATAATTAAAATGATTGAATTAAAGGAACTAGAGTTGTTTTAAGAAGGATTTTTTTGTGGAAGCGATTTTTAATTATTTTTTGTACTCTTAAAGTTATAGGTTTTTTTAATAAATATATTTTGCAAAGAGTGTCTTTAAGCTTGCTTAACTCATATATTAATTAGACATTATTTTAATGTGAGGTAAAACTATGCGATTTAGTTTTTTTAACCGTAAAAATAAACAAATAGAAAATAAACATTCTAGGCCATATCTGACTAAAGAATTGATATGGGATGATGAAAAAATAATAGCGAATCGTTTCAATGGTACACAAAGAATTATGTATTATAAAAACATTATACGAGTTGATATTGTTTTTGATGATTTCTATCTGCCAGTACCTAAGTGGACTCTACAGGATGATAGTTTAGAGGATACAATAGGAATAGATTTTTATAATGATCTACAGCCTAATCTTACTGATCTAGTAGTTGATATGTTCAGTAAAAAGTTAGAAGGTTATGATAATGAGAAGGTACATCATACGATTGTAGAAGCCATGGGCGCTTCTATGGGCCTATTTCATCTATGGAGTCGAGATGATCTAAATCAAGTGCTAAAACTTATAAGAGAGGCTAATAAACCTAGAATAGATGCAGAAATTGATAGATTTATAGAAGAGAACCAGCAGCAAAAAACTAATAGATGGTGGAAAAATATTTTTTGAATCTTTTAATCTACGAAGATAAAGGTTATTTAGATGGAACCATTCCAGAAGAAGAGAATACTTATATCTTTGATATTGAAAATATTGGTATCAAAGATACCTAGATTAATGTTGAGTCTATTGAAAATTTGAGTATATGTGCAAGTCAGATTTATCCTAAAAAAGGCTCTTTGTTTACAGTTGCACAAAAGAATCCTCGTCAATATTTTAAGGAAGGTGAAATTCTACCTGAGATCAAATCTGATTGGGATGAGGGGGCAGTTTGATGGTGTGTAAATGTTGAATAATCAAACTAATTTACCAGTAGAGATACAAGAAGCACGAGCTAGGGCATTTTATTTAATTAAGAAGTACACAAGTTATACTTTTTTAAATCAAGCACGTAACTTATATCAGCAATTTTTAGATGCTTTTGAAAGGCAGTTAAGAAATCCACCGAAAGAAGTACTGCAACACCCATATGCTGAGTATTTACAAAAAAGACATGAGAGTGAGTATGTTCATTATCTGAATAAAATAGTTGAGTTAGAGAATGGTTTGACACTACTTAGAGCGACTCAACATAAAAGAGACGCATATAATAGTTTTTGTAATGTCGATTTTACTGATTGGTTATTTGATCGATATGCTGATGAAAATATAATATATGAAGATCCATTTTATATCTTATTAGGTCTAGGTATTTCCAGATCAACTGATATTTTTGATCCAGTAAATTATAAGGCTGATCCACTAGGGCGAAAAGTAGAACATACAGGTTCTATACGCTTAATATTAATTGCATTAGCGTATCGTAATATTTGTATGCAGAGTTACTTAGCAGGCAAGGTAAGTGAGCCATTTGCATATATTGATAAAAATACAATACGAAAATCTCAAAAATGGTCCTATGAGACTATCTTTTTCTCTAAAGAATGGCCACCTTTAAGAATTTATCCTGAACCGATTCCAATATGTCCACCTTTTAACCAAAATCCAATTGGGCAAATAACTACAGGTGAAGAAGTAACAGTTACGGGTATTTATGAGCCATGGTTGCCGATTAATGGAAAAGTGGGTTGTCCTAACTATTTCTTAGATGGCTCGAGAGCAACAGATTATCAACTAGAAGGCACTGATGAGTGGGTAGATGTCAAATGGCGTTTAATCTGGGAAGATAAACGTTATTTGGATGGAACAATTCCAGAAGAAGAGAAAACTTATATATTTGATATTGAAAATATTGGTATTAAGGATACTTATTGCTATGCGAGTTCTCCTGAGAAACTGAGTGTACGGGCAGGTCAGATTTGTCCTAAAACAGGCTATTGGTTTACAGTTGCACAAGAGAATTCTCGTCAATACTTTAAAGAAGGTGAAATTTTACCTGAGATCAAATCTGACTGGGGTGAAGTGTATTGGCAGTTTAATGGAGAAGAATAATCTATCCCATAAAAAGAACGCACTCTTCAGTGCGTTTTATCTCGTCCATATGTTGTTTCAAACAACCTCAATATCAACATACTGCTGAATTAAATTATCATCAAGCATATGAACATAATCTAAAAATGCGATATTAAAACTACCGACAGTCTGCGCATGCTCAAAGGCCAGTTTTCCAGCAATGGCAAAATGAATATGTGCAGCCAGCGCTGCAATCGTAGCTGGAGCAACGGCATGATAGGCCGCGGTTAAAGCCCCTAAGGCACAGCCAGTGGCGGTAATTTTAGGCTGTAAATGACAACCACCATTGACCTGAATAACCGCATTGAGCTGTTTGGATATGATGAAATCAGACTCGCCAGAGATCGCCACACACTCGGTATGTTGCAATAAGCTTTTTGCCTGTGCATATACATCCTGACTGTTTAAGGTACTGTCTACACCTTTAGACTGAATCTGGTTGCCTGCTAATGTACTGATTTCAGAAGCATTGCCACGAATAATACTGGGGTGGAAATGCAGAAGCTGATCAACGGTTTCACTACGCCATTTCAAAACTGCGCCATAACCTACCGGATCAAGCACCCAAGGCACCTGATGCTGCTGTGCTGTTTTCGCCGAAATTAACATGGCTTGGGTTTGCTCAGTGGTGGGTGTACCGACATTTAGACTGAGTGCTGCACTGATTCTGGTGAAATCTTCAGCTTCAAAAGGATTATCAATCATGGCAGGCGAAGCACCTGCAGCCAGCAAAATGTTGGCAACATAATTATTGGCAACGCTGTTGGTCATACATTGCACTAAAGGAGCCTGTTGTTGTAACGCACGCCAAGCTTCAATGACTTGATCAATCAGTTGTTGTTTTAGTGACATGACATATCCTTTATAGCAGCTTTAAACAGGGCGTTAATGGGTGAAATAGTGATCTTGATGCTTACATTTACGGCAGATCAATGAGACATAATCCTGCGCATCATAATCTACGATCAGATCATTGGAACCACAATACATGCAACGTTTAACCGAATAAAAATTTAATCGGGGCTCGATTTTTCGCCAAGATTTCCAGACCGGCTGGATAAAAACACTTTCGTCATAACCCAGAAATTTAAACAATAATATTTCACTCATTTTACTGAATGGAATGGTGTAAGGGCGTGGCAAGGTGGTGGTTTCCCAACGTTCAGACAAAGCACGTTGACGATATTGTTCCAGCGTCTTTTTCAGCAAATTGGTATTGATAAACTTGTCATTTCTCGGCTGTAAGGCTTTCTGTTTGTGCAGATATTCCAGTGCTGTCTGGATCAGATAGAAAATCTGCCCGACCGCAAGACCTTCCATCAAGCGGTAACAGAATGCCTGAAAAGGGCGGTTCCCCGCAATTTGAATACCCCAGGTGCGGCAAGAGAACTGCATGAATTGTACAATCTCTTGGTAGAGTACCAGGTACAGCACATCTTTGACTTCATCTGTACTTTTAAAGGGAATACCCAAACTCAGGTTTTCATAAAACCATTGACGTAATTGTTGAGCAATGCTGAACAGGCTTGGGTCCGCGTAGCCATCCAGCCGGATATTCAGATAAAAATGTTCAGTTTCGATATGGCTATCTTGCGATTTCAAGATCCCGGATTTCAGTAGTTCCTGGACAAGCTGGTGCTGAAACAGATAATTGGGAGTAAAGTCATGATATTTAATGTTTTGCCAATGAATCAGTTCATCATGCTGTACGTCTTCACGCGCGTAACCATCGAGCACACTCAGCAAAAATAGTTTATGCAAGAAACTCAGTTGATTAAGACCATAGACCACTTCATCTTTGACTTTATGTTTACGTTGTTCTTGTAAAATGGTTTGTTGGGTCTGTTTCTTACGGCTAGCAGTACATTGGGCACAATGACAATTGAGTTTACTATCGCTTTTAAACACCCGATGCTGGCAATGACTACATTCATGAAACTGAAATTCTTGTGCGTATTGTTCAGCTTCGATCCAGTTCATCGAGGCTTGGCACAAAGGGCAATGGCTACTTTCATCTAACTGTTTTTGTAGAATCTGTAAATCCATTGATGTTAAACCTATGACCATTTAAAAGGGAATTATACATACTCTGTAGACAGAGTGATGCAAAGTTTATAGACAGTTAAGCTCTGGTATTCACATCACGATGACGTTGCTGGATAGTGTCGTAATGACTGAATTCAGCCAAATGTATAAAAATCAGAGTTAATGCCTTTATACGTTTATTGGCATTCTCCACGATGGAGCAAAATCTTAACACTGTGCCAATCTGGCATCACTAATTCAAGAATGTGTGAATTGATTAAAATTTTCTTTTATTTTAATGGATTAAATAATCATGTGTTGTGTTGACTGTGTGTAAACGATGGCATAAAAATGAAGTTATAGATGGATCTATTTTGCATTACGGAGATTATTATGCAAAAAAATACACTCATGAAAGGAATCATGGGGAGTTGCTTGGCAGTATTCGCCAGCATGAGCTTTGCCGCAACACCAGAAGGTTTCTGGAAAAGTATTGATGACCGCACAGGTGAGCAACTTTCAATCGTTGAAATCAAGAAAAAAGCAGATAATACCTATACTGGCACAATCGTATACCGTTATCCGGTGCCTGGCGGTACGGTCTTGACCCATTGTGTAAAATGTCCTGAACCATTCAAAAACAAACCTATTTTAGGGTTGCAAATTGCATGGGGATTGAAAGAAGATCCGAAAAACCCGAATCAATATATCGATGGACGGGTGTTAGAACCGAAAAGTGGCAATGTTTATAAAGGCAAAGCCCAACTCAGTGCTGATGGTAAGCGTTTACGTATGCGTGGGTATATGGGCGTTTCTGCACTGGGGCGGACACAAGTCTGGCTGCGTACCGATAGTGCAAATCCATAACCGAGCCTGATTTTTAAGAAAGCCTAAACGACTGCTTTGGGCTTTTTTATTTGCCTAAAGAGTATTCATTCTCTTATGAAATTAATGCATAAAATCCGTTATTTCTTATACAAATGAACTCTGGCGTACAGTGTAACTTTATGAAAATTGTGATAATTTTCGTGCTTTAAACCTAGCTCTTTGGATAGGTTGTTTTTTAGACGGGGTGAATATGCTAAATCGTATGCTCATGAAAGGAATCATGGGACTCACATTTGCTTGCGCGAGCGCAGCATCATTTTCAGCTTCAATTGAAGGTTATTGGAAAAGTATCGAAGAACGAACCGGCGAGCAACTTTCTATTGTCGAAATCCGTAAAGGCAATGACGGTCGTTATCATGGAAAGATTATTTATCGTTATCCAAATTCGCATGGAATTGCATTAACAAACTGTACCAAATGTGCGGCACCGAATACCAATAAACCGATTCTAGGATTGGAAATTTTGTCGGGTTTTAGAGAAGATCCAAATAAACCAGATTCTTATATAGATGGGCGTGTATTAGAGCCAACATCGGGTCGTGTCTATAAAGGTAAAGGTGTGGTCACGGGTGAAGGAAAGCGTTTACGTATGCGGGGTTATATGGGCGTTTCCGCACTGGGACGTACTGTGGTCTGGCTGCGTACCGATAGCGCCACGCCTTAAATGTAATAAAAAAACCTCGAATCGATTTCGAGGTTTTTTATGGTTAAAGTGAATGGTTAAACAGGGCATGGTAAGTTTTCGTCCTCCTGTCCAATTTTTTTAGCGGCAATCAATGCCTGTACTTTTTTACTTGGCAGCTTTTCTTTGCCAAGCGCATCATAGGTATTCACAATATTGGTGACTTCTAGTGTGCTCAGCTCGATTCCTTCTGCAGTTAAAAAAACGGAAATGACATGATGATCCACACCTGCTTTTGCGAGATCATGGATCGCCTTGATATTTTCTAAACGGTAAAGATGTGCTTTTACTTCCATCGTCATCACCCTCTGTTATTTTATTGACCTAGGTTGGCATAATTGATTAAGCAATAACCATGCACAAAATGTAAAACCCAATCAAAAAATGTAAGTTAGGCGATATAACGCAACCAGTTCTGTAGTTTTTATTTAAGAATAGAAATCTGTGTTGTAATTCTGTCTAAACGTCTAGGTTCTATCCGCATTCAGTTTGAAAAGCGCGAGATCAAGCCCAATAAAACTGTTAAAACCAATGTATGCGTCTAAAGACAGGTTGTTCAAGTTGGCGTATGATCGATTGATCAAGAAGTCTTGCCAACAAGACCATCTAAACGACATGATGAAAGATAAGGAATACTGATGAATATTGCGGCACAGCCTCCTGTACAAGCAGATCAAACCATTTATTTAAAAGATTATCAAAAGCCAGCTTTTTTAGTTGAATCGATCAACCTGGATATTCAGGTTTATGATGAGCATACCCTTGTAGACTCTACATTGGTGATGAAGCGCCAGACTGCAGGTGATTTAGTCCTGCTGGGGCGTGATCTGGAATTAAAATCGATCCAGTTAAATGGTCAGGTGCTCAATGCGGATCAGTATCGTCTGGACAGTGAACAATTGGTGATCACCGATGCACCAGATGAGGTCATTATTCAAACTCAGGTAGTGATTCATCCAGAATCAAATACCCAGCTTGAAGGTCTATATCAGGCGGGTGACTTGTTTGTGACCCAGAACGAACCTGAAGGTTTCCGTAAAATTACCTTCTATCCCGATCGTCCAGATGTACTTGCTGAATTCACCACCCGGGTAGAAGCAGATAAGAAATATCCAGTATTGCTCGCAAACGGGAACTTATTGGAAACAGGTGATGCAGGTAATGGCCGTCACTTTGCCATCTGGCAAGATCCAACCAAAAAGCCTAGCTATTTATTCGCCTGCGTGATTGGTGATCTGGCGGTATTGAAAGATCGTTACACCACGTCTGAAGGTCGTGATGTGGCATTGGAAATCTATGCAATTGAAAAAGATATTCCTAAATGTCACATTGCCATGGAAGCTTTAAAACATTCAATGCGTTGGGATGAAGAACATTATGGTCGCCCTTACGATCTTGATAACTACATGATTGTTGCGGTGAGTCAGTTCAACATGGGCGCAATGGAAAATAAAGGTTTAAATATCTTTAATACCTCATGCGTGCTGGCCGATGAAGAATACACCACCGATGCTGCGATTATGCGTGTTCAATCGGTGATTGCCCATGAATATTTCCATAACTGGACCGGTAACCGGATTACCTGTCGTGACTGGTTCCAACTGTGCCTAAAAGAAGGTTTAACTGTTTTCCGTGATCAGTCTTTCTCCGAAGATTTACAATCTGCTGCGGTACAACGGATTGATGATGTGGCGGTATTAAAATCGCACCAGTTCCCTGAAGATGCAGGTCCATTGTCACATCCGCCACGTCCGGATCATTTTGTCGAGATTAATAACTTCTATACGGCGACGGTGTATGAGAAAGGTGCGGAAATTAACCGCATGATGGCGACCTTACTGGGTAAGGAAAAATATCGTCAGGGTACAGATGAATACTTCCGCCGTCATGACGGACAAGCGGTTACGGTTGAAGATTGGGTTGCTGCATTGAGCGCAGGTTCAGGTGTCGATCTCTCTAATTTTCTGACCTGGTACAACCAGCCAGGTACGCCAAAGCTAGAGGCCAAAGGTGAGTATGATGCAGCTGCACAAACTTATCGCCTCAGCTTTAAACAAAGTCTAAAAGCGCATCCTAAATATCCGGACTTGAAGGCAGTGCCAATTCCTGTAGCTCTGGCGTTATTCAATGCCCATAGCGGTGAGCAATATACCTTGCACAGCGCAGATCTGTTTGTGAATGATGTCAAAGATGGCGTGTATTTATTTGACCAGAATGAAGCCACGATTGAATTTAAAGGCGTGACTGAACAACCTGTCGTATCGTTATTGCGTAATTTCTCTGCACCTGTGAATCTGGTATTTGATTATTCCGATAATGATCTGGCTTTCCTGATTCAGCATGAAACCAATGGCTTTAACCAGTGGCAAGCCACTCAAACCTTGTTGGAACGGATTTTATTAGACGATCATAAAGCCGATATTTATATTCAGGCTATTCAAAACACCTTGCCTGAGCTGGTCAATAAAGATCCTCTATTGGCATCACGTTTATTTGATGTGCCAAGCGAAAATTATTTAGGTAGCCGTATCGATCAGGACTATGAACCTGAGCTGGTGCTGGAAAAGCGTGAAGCCGTGTTGAATCGTTTAGCACGTGAGTTAGGCTCATTCTGGAAAGACACGTATCTGGCTCTAGATCCTGAATTGCAAAAAGAGTTTTCTCTGGCAATGGGGGTGCGTGCGCTGAAAAATATCATGTTAAATATGCTGGCGCGTCAGGGTGATGATGCGGTATTTGAGCTGGCTTATGCGCAATACCAGAACACGGGCAACATGTCTGAGCGTTTAGGCGCATTACGTGTTTTGGTCTGGAATGATGCACCGCAGGCGCAAGCTGCATTAGCGGATTTTTATAACCGTTTTAAAGATGAAGCCTTGTCTCTGGATCAATGGTTTACCATTCAGGCCTCTAATCCAAATGCGACAGCGGAAACCATTGAATATCTCACCAAGCATGTGGACTATGATCTCGGTACACCCAACCGTATCCGTTCGGTTAGCGGCGGTCTGGCAGCCAATCCAGTGAATACCTGGAGCTTTGGTGTTGATCATTTTATCAGCTTGGCAGCTTATCTGGATGAAAAGAATCCAATCTTGGGCTCTCGTTTACTACAGGTGCTTTCTCGCTGGTACACATTGGCTGAACCACAACGCACTCAAGTCCAGCAAGCGCTTCAGGCCTTGCAACCGAAAGTAAAATCTAAAAATGTAGCTGAGACATTAAATAGCTTGTTAAGTATTTAATTCAAGTTTCAATTCCATTGCAAAAAGGATGTCGTCAGGCATCCTTTTTTATTTGACAATAATAATTGTCATAAATAGTATGAAAACGATTCGAATGCAATGGATGACTGCAATGGAAATAAAAATAATCACATTACCGACACGTCAAATTGAAGTAGAAGTGTATGCACCTGCACAGACTGTTGAAAAAGCACCTGCAATTTTATTGCTACACGAGTTATTTGGCATACTCGATGTCTATCGGGAAGATGCCCAAGACTTAGCCGATCGCGGTTATCTGGTCTATGTGCCAAATCTGTTTAGTGGCGGTGCAGTGAAATACTGTATTCGCGCCATGGTAAGCAAAGCAGGGCGAAGTAATGCAGCTGATAGCGAGGTCAATCAGGAAATCCATGTATTGCTGGATGCGCTTAAAGCAGACCCAAGATCGAATGGTCGTTTAGGAATGTTGGGACAGTGCCTGACCGGGGGATACGTGATTCAGATGGCAAAACGTGACGATATGCTGGCGCCTGTAGTTTATCACCATTCTTTAGGGATTGAAGGGGCTGGCATTCCGAAAAAAGAATCTCTGGATGAGGTGCGTATTTTACAAGGGCATTGGTCAAGCATCGATCCATTTTGTCCGGCAAGCAAACGCAATAAACTGATCCAGCAACTGGGAGATCGGGTAGAAGCCTATACTTATAACATGCCACATGGTTTCCGGAGTGTCAGTCGTGGTCTACCTGAAGCCAAACTGGTATGGCAGCGAACCGTTGACTTTTTTGATCGGGAATTAAAACAAAACATAATATAAATCATTGGAACAACAGGTTATTATTGCTAAATATTAACTTTTACAAATAAAAAGTGAGGGGAAAATGTCTGAGAAATACGAGTATGCCGGCTTCTGGATTCGTGTTGGTGCAGCAATTATCGATTCAATTATCGTACTGGTGGCCTTGATTCCATTAACCATGATTTTTGGCGGTGGAGAGACCACGGTCGCTTCTGATGGATTTTCATCGTTCCAGTTTATGTCTACTTCAGACTGGATATGGCAAATCATCAGCGCCATATTTTATATTTTCTGCTGGATCAAGTTTGCTGGTACACCGGGTAAGCGTTTACTGCGTTTGAAAGTGCTGGATGAAAAAACTGGAGAAAATATTAGCGTTGGGCAAGGGGTAATTCGTTATATTGGTTATATTCCTGCAACGCTGGTGTTTTTTATTGGCTTGATCTGGGTGGCTTTCGATGCCAAGAAACAAGGCTGGCACGACAAAATGGCAAAAACAGTCGTGGTAAGAGAGCTTTAATTTAGCCTGAAATTTTATCATGTAATAAAAAATTCATGGGATAGGGCTTGTGAATCAGTTCGCATGTCCTATAATGCCTTTGAATTTATTCACGGAGATCCTAAATGGGTAGTTGTTCGAGGTTCGGGTTGATCAATCGATTAAACCAAAGCGAATACTGAGCAAGATCGCCTGTTAGGTCGGCTGTCTTGCAATGAGATAGCTTTGAGATAAATTTTAACCCTTCTGTATAATTTTGCTGTATTCACAAAATTTATTCTATTGACTGCAACCTGTTTAGTTTCTCACCTAAAATGGGGAGAAGCCTATGTTCTTTCATGCGTCCATTCAATGGCTTGCTGTTATTCATGTATTTGTTTTATCTGGTTTATTGCTGACACAAAAAACGAAGGCTGGCCCGCTGATCAATACCGATGATGTCTCGATTACAACGGCACAGCATTGTCAGTTGGAAAGTACCTATACGCGTAATAAAGATGGCAGTTGGGGCTATCAAGTTGTGCCTGCCTGTAATCTTAATGAAAATTTAGAAATATCATTAGGTTATCATTCCAGCAAGGATATTGATCAGATTCATGGTTTTTCAGCTCAGGCCAAAACCATATTAAAACCGATGGAAAATGATTGGGCTGTTGGCTCTAGTTTGTTGCTCTCACGGGATGATGTTTCACATCATGGTGGCCAGCTGGACTGGTTTTTCAATGTACCTGTAAGTTTTGAATTTTTAGATCAACGTTTAGCTCTAGATACCAATATTGGTTATCAACATGCCGATGAGCATCTGGTACGTTGGGGTGTGGCTTCAACCTATAATGTGACGGATCGGCTGGGGTTAATCCTTGAAACCTATAATCAGGATCGTCAGGCACCGTTCTTTCAGACCGCAGTGCAGTACAGTATTATTCCCAATGTGTTAAGTCTGGAAGCATCCTTTGGTGATCGCTTGCGTGCAGAGAAACAGCACTGGTTCGGCTTGGGACTGAGTTTTACGCCGTCATCATAATTGCAGCTTTTCATAATATCCTTCATTCAAAATCATGAATAATAAAGAGGTGGAATATGCAATTAAAATTTCTGCAACATACCGATTTTTCTAATATTCTGGATACTTTAATCAGTCTTTCTGTCGCATTTATTTTAGGTGCGCTGATTGGTTTTGAACGTCAATACCGGCAGCGTACTGCAGGTTTACGGACCAATGTACTGGTAGCAGTCGGGGCTGCCATTTTTGTGGATATTGCGATTAATCTGACGGGCGCTGATGGGGCGGTTCGGGTGATTGCCTATGTAGTTTCAGGGATTGGCTTCTTGGGTGCAGGTGTGATTATGCGTCAGGAAGGCAATATTCATGGTCTCAATACTGCGGCAACATTATGGTGTTCAGCAGCAGTCGGGGCGTCTGCGGGTGCAGATCTGGTGATTGAAGCGATATTGGCGACCTTATTTATTCTAGCGGCAAATACCTTGCTAAGACCGATAGTTCATGCGATTGACCGCCGTCCGCTGGATGATGATACTGAGGTCATGCATGTGATATATATTATTTGTGATCGTAGTCACAGCAAAGCAGTCATGAATGAGCTGAATCTGACCTTGATGCATCATCATTATCCTGCCAAAGATATTGAGGTCACGCCCTTTGGTGAAAAAGAGGTCGAGATTGAAGTGACACTGATTGCCACCTCGATTGAAGCAGAAGAAGCGCAGCATATCATTAACCACCTGAATGCCATGCCGCAGGTTCGTCAGGCCTTTTGGGACAAAAATACCATTAATTAAGTTTAGGAAAATCTTCCCCTAAAGCATCGAATTGGGATGCATTGTCCTATAAATGATATATATGGCCTGTATTGTTTCATTTAAAATGAAACACACATGATAACAATGAGAACAGTATGAGTTCAGAAGCACATTCTATCAGTTTAATTGCACCAGTGGTTTTGCTGGCTGCCGCTGTCGTTGCCGTCCCGATATTTAAGCGGATCGGGTTAGGTTCGGTGCTGGGATATTTGATTGCCGGATTAATTATTGGGCCATTTGGGTTCGCATTTTTCCATGATTCCGCCTCGATTCTGCATATTGCGGAACTGGGGATCGTGATGTACCTGTTTGTGATCGGGCTAGAAATGCAGCCTTCTCATCTGTGGAGCCTAAGACGGGAAATTTTTGGTCTGGGCACTTTACAGATCGTGGCATGTGGTCTGGCATTAACTGGGGTAGGGCTGCTGTTTGGCTTTAGCTGGCAGGTGGCTTTCATCGGGGCAGCTGGATTTGTACTGACCTCCACTGCGATTGTGATGCAACTGTTGGGAGATCGGGGTGATATTACCCAGCCTCATGGGCAAAAGATTGTCGCTATTTTATTATTTGAAGACTTGCTGATTGTTCCTTTACTAGCCATTGTCGCCTTTATGGCACCAAATCACGTGGTTGAAAGTACCTCTACACGTCTTGAAAGTATCGGTATCAGTTTAATTGCCATTGCCGGACTGATAGCTGCGGGTTACTGGCTATTAAATCCTTTATTCAGGTTGCTTGCTGCTGCAAAAGCCCGTGAAGTCATGACAGCCGCTGCGCTTCTGGTGGTTTTAGGCGCAGCCTTGTTGATGCAGGTCAGCGGACTGTCTATGGCGATGGGGGCTTTCCTGGCAGGGGTATTATTATCGGAATCTACCTTTAGACATCAGATTGAAGCCGATATTGAGCCTTTCCGTGGATTATTGCTGGGCCTGTTTTTCCTGGGCGTCGGCATGTCGCTTGATTTATCTGTGGTTGCACAAAACTGGCAACTGATTCTGAGTGGCGTCATCGCCATGATGTTTGCCAAGGCGCTGATGATTTATATCGTGGCGCGTGTAACCAAAAGCCCGCATACCGAAGCTTTAGATCGTGCGTTGCTGATGGCACAAGGCGGTGAGTTTGCTTTTGTACTGTTTGCCGCTGCAGTCAGTGCCCAGGTGATTGATAACACGGTCAAGTCTAATCTGACCGCGATTGTCGTGCTTTCTATGGTGTTGACCCCGATCGTGGGAATTCTGTTTAAACGCTTCACTGAAAGCAAAGACCCGATTAATCTGGATAATGTCACGGTTGCCGAAGGTTTGAGTGGCAGTATTTTAATGATTGGTTTTGGTCGTTTTGGTCAGGTTACCAGTCAGCTGTTACTGGCACGTGGTGTTGATGTCACCATTATTGATAATGATATCGACATGATACAAAACGCAGAGAAATTCGGTTTTAAAATTTATTATGGTGATGGTTGCCGTCTGGATATCTTGCATGCCTCTGGTGCTGCGACAGCACAAGCCATTGTTGTCTGCGTGGATAGTAAGGAAACCACCAACCGCATTGTGGAACTGGTCACACATGAATTTCCATTGGCAAAGTTACTGGTTCGCTCTTATGACCGTGAACATTCGCTCTATCTCGTGAAACAGAAAGTGGATTATATGATTCGCGAAACCTTCGAGTCTGCAATCAAGTTTGGTGGTGTGATCTTGCAAGAGTTAGGGGTAGAGCAAGATGAAGTACAACGGATTACCGATGAAATTCGTGACCGTGACGAAGAGCGTTTTGAAACAGAAATTGCGGCTGATGATGTATATGCAGGTGTCGGATTGCAATATACCCATGCGCATCCACGTCCGACTGCTCCGTTGATTCGTCCTAAACAGGCGGCCAGAATTTTAAATGACCAAGAAGCACAAAAGGATTTAGACGAAAAGTAGTCCTCAATATGAGCTAGGTTGAGCCCTCATCCTGATGAGGGCTTTTTTATATTAGAGATAAATTAAATGAAATATCTCGAATAATGACCAGTGCTATGGGACTTCGATTTGAATATGTTTTGACTTAGCAACCCAATAGAGATCAGACTAAATCGGTTAAGACAGGGTTGAGGTAGCCAGTCTTAAACCAAAACCAAAGAACAGAATGCCGACCAGAAAAATACCTGCGGCTGCAATTTTATAATTATGTTTAAAGAAATTTGCCAGTTTAATACCTGAAAAAATTAATGCCGTCAGATAACTGAAACTGACCAGTTGCAGAATGATCGCCAGAATTAAAAAGCTTAAAGCTGGATAGGCATAACTTGGCTCAACAAACTGAACAAAGAAGGACAGGAAAAACAAGATTGCTTTCGGGTTAAGCAGGCTAATGCTTAACGCGGTACGGTAGGGATGAACCTGGTCTAAATTGGGTAAAGCCGCCAGCTCAGCATGATGCGGCGGCTTGTTCCATGTCTGGTAAGCGCCTTGTAGCAATTTGAAACCCAAATAGGCCAGATAAGCCGCTCCAGTGATTTTTAAAATCACAAACAGGATTGGGAAGGCTTTTAATAAGGAGGCTGCGCCCAGAACGGTACAGAGAATTAAAATAAAATCACCGGTAAATACGCCACAGGCTGCCGCATAGCCAGTACGGATGCCATAACGCGAGGCGACCGACATCACATATAATGAGTTGGGGCCAGGTAATAACACAATTAAGATTGTCCCAATTATATAAGTGGTTAAATCTGTTATACCGAACACGATGAAAACTCATTAAAAAACCGATTTTCGCTAATATAGCAAAAATCGGTTTTTATGGGTGAAAATTCGACTAATTATGGCTTGATTTCAGCATCAATTCCAAAAGATTGACGCAGCAATAAACTCAGTTGATCACGGGCCTTGATAAAGCCGTCGATACCGCCTTGCAGTAACTGGAATGCCATCAAATCCTGCTCAAGTTCAGCCTTAAAGCTTTCTTTGGTTTGCGCTGGACGCTCAATTTTTTCAGCTTGCTGGGCTGACTCAACGCTCAATTGGGCTTCAACCTTTTGCTGATCCTGTTCAAGTTGAGCCAACAGGTTTGGTGCAATTGTCAGTAAATCGCAACCTGCCAGACCCAATACCTGAGCGGTACTGCGGAAGCTTGCACCCATGACTTGGGTCTGAATACCTTGCTGTTTGTAATAATTGTAGATTTTCTTGACTGAAAGTACACCTGGATCTTTGGCAATTGGATATTGCTCAACACCTTCTGCTTTTTTATACCAGTCAAGAATACGACCCACGAAAGGTGAGATCAGGGTAACTTTTGCATCTGCACAGGCTTGTGCCTGATGTAAACCAAACAGCAGGGTGAGGTTACACGGAATACCTTCTGCTTCGAGTACTTTAGCCGCCTGAATACCTTCCCATGTTGAAGCAATCTTGATCAGAATACGCGATTGCTCGATACCATAACCTTGATATAGCTTAGACAATTCGCGTGCTTTGGCAATGGTGGCGTCGGTATCATAAGACAAAGAAGCATCTACTTCAGTTGAAACCCGGCCTTCAATCAGTTTTAAAATTTCCACACCGAATTTTACGGTCAAGATATCAATGGTACGCTCGATTAACTCGTCGCTTTGATAACCTTCCTGTTTTGCTTGGGTATAGGCATCTTCAATCAGTGCACGGCTTTCGGGTAACTCCGCGGCAGCCGTGATCAATGAAGGGTTGGTTGTTGCGTCGAGTGGACGAAATTTCTCAATTGCTTCCAAGTCACTACTATCGGCAACAACAGTGGTTAAATCTTTTAATTGGTATAAGGCATTCTGAGTCATTGATATAGCGTTCTTACTTAAACATATTATTGGTAATTTCTTTTATAACATAATCCAGACCAAAGCAAAGCATCGCTTTTGTTGGCAGAGTTATTCCTTAAGGTTATCTTTTATTACCGGTATGTTGACGTTGTTTACGGATATGATCAATCAGGAATCTTGCTGCTGCACCGAGTTCACTTTCCCGGCTCCAGACCAGATCGACATAGTATTCAAATTTAGGTGTGAAATCATACAGATCCAGAATTTTTAGTTTTTTACGCAATTCAGGATTTTCATTAAACATCTCTAAAGGCAAAACCCCCCAACCCAGATTACGCACAATCATCATACATGCCGAATGATGATTGTCGGTACGCCAATAATCTTTGGAATAAAGTAATTCAGGTCGAATGGTGTTATCACGACTTGCGACGACAATTTGCCGGGTCTGCACCATTTGCTCAAAGGAAACCTTGTCCAGTTCTGCCAAGGGATTAATTTTTGCAATGACGGGAACAAGTGCTTCTCTTTTTAACTCAACAAACTGTTCGCGACTGTCCAGTTGCTCCCGTTCAAACATCAGGGCGAGCTGAGCGCTTTGATCAAGCAACATTTGCAGAGCATCCTCTTGCGGTGCTGAAACCACATTCAATGACAGGCTCGGAAAGTGTTGATCGAGCAGGGTAATGTAGTCTGTCCAGTTGGTATGTAGCAGCTCCGACACCACCACTATATTTAAGGTCGATTCCAGTCCCGTACTTAGCGCATGGGCATGCTGTTTCCATTGATTCATTTCGATCAGTAATTGCTGGGTTTTTTCATATAAAACCCATGCTTCTGCGGTTGGCGTTGGTTCGCGGCCGATCCGTTCAAATAGTTTCAGATCGAGATCGATTTCCAGATTGGCAATCGACATACTGACCGCTGAAGGAACTTTACCTAATTTACGGGCAGCGGCAGAAAAGGAACCTGTCTCGATGACCGTCTGAAACATGAGAAGTTGTTCTTGATTAATATTCATTTGTCAAAAAAACTGAAAGAATCTGATTGGATTAATCAATATTATAAAAATAAAATAGCCACTATCCAAACAAGAGAGTGTTACAAAAATGTTGATTTCCAAAAGAAGACTCGTTCATGCGATCAGCTATGAAGTGATTTTATTGGTCAT
This sequence comes from Acinetobacter sp. 'aerobic (ED)', assembly GCF_904886855.1. NCBI lineage: Bacteria > Pseudomonadati > Pseudomonadota > Gammaproteobacteria > Moraxellales > Moraxellaceae > Acinetobacter > Acinetobacter sp. 'aerobic (ED)'. The sequence goes on along the minus strand of NZ_CAJHGI010000002.1, from coordinate 55,198 downwards.
CATCGCGATTGCGTTAAGTTTTATTTTCAGTATGCCACTCGAAGTAACAGGTATTCTAGGTACGATCATGGCGGTGATTTCAGTATTCTGGAATATGATTTTTAACCATTATTTCGAAAAAGTAGAGCATAAATATCAATGGGAAAGAACAGTTCCTGTCCGTATTTTGCATGCGATCGGATTTGAAGGCGGCTTGATGCTTGCAACCATTCCAATCATTGCCTATTTGATGAAAATGACTATCATTGAAGCCATCATTTTGGACTTTGGTTTAACCATGTGTATTCTGGTATATACCTTCATCTTCCAGTGGTGCTATGACATGATTGAAGGACGTTTCTTTCCAAATGCCAAACTGGCATCATAATTTATAATAAAGATTAAAAATAAAGCACTTTTCATTATTTGATGAAAGGTGCTTTTTTACATGTTGGCAATTGACTTGATTTGCTTACAGTATCGATAAGGTCAGACCATTCAAGACAGGTCAACCCAGAGTTCATATGAAAATTATTTTTCGTGATTGGCCTGTAGATAATTTGGATATCCCTATTGATCGAATGGTTGTTCGGGAATCCCATTAAAAAATACATTTATAAGGTTCTAAGAACTCAGTAATGAGAGAGTACTTAAAAATATACTAGGGCTTATCTATGCAAGATAAATTGTCTCCTGAGGTAATAATCGGGTGGCTTCATCCAATTTATTGTCTTCTATTAATGCATGAATTTGATGAGCTAGTGGAGTCACATCTGTAATCGATTTAATCCATTCATTAACATATAATTGAACAGCCTCGTGACCAAGCCCTATTTGTATTGCTCTATGATCAAGAGGATTTAATTTCAAATCTCGTTCAGGATCCCACTGGATACGAACAGGAGAACTTGATTTGAGTCGTTGCCACTGTTCCTGACTCATTGATGGATCTGGATGGCTTAAGCAGCTATGTGCCAACGCCCATTCAAAACCTTCACGCGTTATATCGATAGCCAATATTCGGCTTTGTCCCTTATCTTTGAATCCCCAACCAGACCGATACATCATCCAAAGAAATGAGGGTTTAATCCATGTCATTCTTTCCATCTTGAAGGGAGGGGAAACAAAAGTCTGATTTTCTAGTGCGGTGTTGGCAATAACGTCAGAATAAGCCTGGTATACACGTATGGTTTTATCGTTATAGACGGCACGAATTTGATGAGTAGGAATATTAGTTAACATAAACTTGTTCAATTATCTCACTTTTATATATTTAAATATTTGTTTTTTATAATAAAATTAAGTTTATCTTTTTAAAGGTTCAGATTTATTAAACTTAAATTATTGGGTTAAAATAACAAATAAAATAGCCTAAGTAAATTAAAATGCTTTTAATCGAACCGCGAATTTCTTCTTTAACTAAAAAACATCATGCTAAAATAGGGGACTTATCTTTTTAGATTGCATGATTTTCTCTATGTTCCAACAAGAAATCTCTCAATTAAACCTACAACAATTTAAAGCGGGCGAGAAACGCTGGATTGGTTCCTTGCTGGGATCATCGGCTGCATTATTATTCAAAGAAATCGCAACTCAAAGCTCCAATCTCTATGTGATTGTGGCTCGAAATAATCAGCATCTGGCCCAACTGGAAAGTGAACTCGAGTTTTATGGGATTAAGCCGACCATATTTCCGGATTGGGAAATTTTGCCGTATGACCGTTTGTCTCCGCATCAGGATATTGTGTCTGAGCGTTTGGCGATTTTGTCGCATATGCCGCAAAAGGGCATTTTACTGATTTCGGCGAGTACGCTAGCGCAGCGTGTTGCACCTTATTCATGGGTAGTAGGGGAACACTTTGATATTAAGGTTGGGCAAAAGCTCGATTTAGAAGTACAAAAAAAGCAGTTGGTGCAAGCGGGTTATCGTCTGGTAGATACGGTATATGATCACGGCGAATTTGCTGTTCGCGGTAGTATCATGGATATTTTTGCTTCTGGACAAGATCAACCGATTCGGATTGACTTGTTTGATGATGAAATTGAAAGCTTAAAATTCTTTGATCCAGAAACGCAGCGTACGACAGAATCATTAAAAAACTTCACAGTGTTACCTGCGAAAGAATTTCCTTTAAAAGAAGGGCGTTCTATTTTCAGAGACCGTTATGCAGAAAGTTTCCCAACGGCAAATCCAAAGAAAAATCCAATTTATCAGGATGTGCTTGAAGGTATTTCGACTCCTGGATTAGAGTTTTATCTGCCATTATTCTTTGATAAAAAGGTGATGGAAGCGCAAAGTATGTTCACGACATACTTACCAAAGCATTGCGTTGTCATTACAAATAATGAAATTGAAGATGAATTAATCAATTTCTGGAAAGAAGTGATGCGTCGCTATGAAGACCGTCGCCATAACATTGATCAACCGATTTTGCCGCCTGAAGAACTATTCTTGATGCCGAATCATGTATTGCAGGCACTCAATCAGTTCCCAAGAATTATAGCCTCAACAGATGCATTTGAAGCAAAAGCAGGTGTATTAAATCTGGCTGCTGAGCAACCGCCAAAATTGCCCGTTGATCCGAAAAAGCCACAACCTTTCGATGCAGTTAAACAGTATATCGATCAGGCTAAACATCCTGTGTTGTTGGTGGCAGAAAGTGCGGGTCGTCGTGAAACCTTAAAAGATGCGCTACGTTCTGTTTTGGGCGAAATTCAAAATGTAGAGAGTTTTGCCCAGTTTCAGAAAGATAAATTATCGGTCGCTATTACCAGTGCCCCTTTAGATCGTGGTTTGTTGCTTACAGATCAGCTATCGGTCATTTCAGAAAATCAACTGTATGAACATCGGGTGGTGCAGCGCCGTCGTAAGCGTCAGCAGGAAGTTTCAGAAGAATTTTTAATTCGTAGTTTAACCGAGCTAAGCATTGGTGCGCCTGTGGTGCATATCGATCATGGGGTCGGACGTTATGCGGGCTTGGTGACGCTGGAAATTGATGAGCAGGATCATGAATTTTTACAGCTAGATTATGCCGATGGCGCAAAAGTCTACGTTCCTGTCACCAATTTACATCTGATCAGCCGTTATAGTGGCGGGGACCCAGATCTGGCCCCGTTGCATAAGCTGGGTACAGATACCTGGAGCAAAGCGAAACGTAAGGCTTTGGAGCAGATTCATGATGTGGCGGCTGAACTGCTGCACATTCAGGCGCGTCGTCAGTCCAAACCCGGTTTTGCCTTTGAGCTGGACCATACCGGCTATATGCAATTTGCCAGCGGCTTTGCTTATGAGGAAACGCTCGATCAGGCCAATGCCATTGAAGCGACTATTCATGATATGCAACTGGCCAAACCGATGGATCGTCTGGTCTGTGGTGATGTTGGTTTTGGTAAGACCGAAGTGGCGATGCGTGCAGCATTTGTGGCGGTACAGAACAATAAACAGGTGGCGGTACTGGTGCCAACCACCTTACTGGCGCAACAGCATTATGAATCCTTTAAAGACCGTTTTGCCGATACGGCAGTGCGTATCGAAGTGCTTTCTCGATTTGGTAGTAACAAAGCCCATTTAAAAATTATTGAAGATTTGGCCGATGGTAAGGTCGATATTGTGGTCGGCACACATAAAATCCTGCAAGAAAACGTGCAATTTAAGAATCTTGGCCTGATGATTGTGGACGAAGAGCATCGTTTTGGTGTGCGTGACAAAGAACGGATCAAGGCGCTACGTGCCGATGTGGATATGCTAACGCTGACAGCGACACCGATTCCACGTACCTTGAATATGGCTTTCTCTGGCATGCGTGATCTCTCGATTATTGCCACGCCGCCAGCACGTCGTTTAGCGGTGAAAACCTTTGTTCAAGAACATACCGATGATTCGGTGAAAGAAGCGATTCTGCGTGAATTGTTGCGTGGTGGGCAGGTGTACTTCCTGCACAATGAAGTGGATACCATCGAACGGACAGCCGAAAATATCCGTCATCTGGTGCCTGAAGCACGTGTTGCGGTGGCACATGGGCAAATGCGTGAACGTGAACTTGAGCAGGTAATGCAACAGTTCTACCACAAGGAATATAACGTATTGGTGTGCTCGACCATTATCGAGACCGGTATTGATGTGCCAAATGCCAATACCATTATTATCGAACGCGCAGATAAGCTCGGCCTTGCACAATTACACCAGTTGCGTGGTCGTGTTGGACGTTCCCATCATCAGGCCTATGCCTATTTATTGGTGCCATCCATCAAGCATTTAAAAGGGGATGCAGAGAAACGACTTGATGCCATTCAACGTGCTTCAACGCTGGGTGCGGGCTTTATGCTGGCAACCGAAGATCTGGAAATTCGTGGGGCGGGTGAGCTGCTCGGTGAGCAGCAAAGCGGTTCGATGCAGGCGATCGGTTATAGTCTGTATATGGAAATGCTTGAGAAAGCGACCAAAGCAATCCAGAAGGGTAAAACCCCGAACTTTGATGCACCACTGTCATTAACGGCTGAAATTAACTTACATATGCCAGCGTTAATTCCGGATGACTATCTTGGGGACGTACATCAGCGCCTGTTGTTCTATAAGCGCATCAGTAATACCGATAGTCAGGAAAAGCTTGATAACATTCGTATGGAGCTGATTGACCGTTTTGGGATTCCGCCACAACCGGTGAAACAGCTATTTAGCGTACACCAGTTGCGTTTAAAGGCAGAGCAACTGGGTATTACCAAAATTGATATCAACAGCAATGGCGGGTATATCGAGTTTTCTCCAGATACGCCTGTACAGGCGATCAGTATCATTCAACTGATGCAGAAGCAGCCGACGTATTACCGGATGGAAGGCGGGCAACGCTTGAAAGTCATGGTGCAACTAGCGGAATATGACAAGCGAATCCAGTTCATTATTGACCTGCTCAACAAGCTGGTGAGCGAGTTGAATTAGTATCTTGAAAAATGATCGTTGAGTGTTAAATGAGCAAGTTTGATTGTTTGCAAGATCGCGACATGTTTTTGGTCAGATGTTGCTGCAATAAATGAGGAAAATCATTGTTATTTGTAATCAAACGGGTGACTAAGAATATTCACATCAAAACTGATGTGATAGTATTGATCATCATTATTCTGCATCATTTATAAAGATATGTTTAGTTTGCATCCACAACTTGCTCAAGATACATTTTTTGTAGGCGACTTTCCGCTTTCAACATGTCGTTTAATGAATGATATGCAATTTCCTTGGCTGATCCTTGTACCGCGTGTACCAGGTGTTACAGAATTATATGAACTCAGCCAGGCAGACCAAGAACAATTTCTACGTGAATCAAGTTGGTTATCAAGCCAGCTTTCACGTGTGTTCCGTGCAGACAAGATGAATGTTGCGGCATTAGGGAACGTTGTTCCTCAGCTTCATTTTCATCATGTGGTACGTTATCAAAACGATGTGGCATGGCCGAAACCAGTCTGGGGCACACCAGCAGTACCTTATAGTAACGATGTACTCGCGCACATGCGTCAAACACTGATGCTTGCGTTACGTGGTCAGGGTGATATGCCATTTGACTGGCGTATGGACTGATCCAGAAAATAGAATAAAAACAGTATTCTATAATAAGAAAGGAGGACAGAGTGCCACTAGATAGGTTAATTGATAAAGAACCTAGACAGTTCGCTTATTTCCATCGTTTGATGGGATACTCGATTCTGTCACTGATTCTGGTAATTTATACATTTACCTCTACCAGTGCTAGCTATCAACTCTATCTCCTTCCATTATTATTGGCCTATTTTCTGTTTTGCCCGCGTTTGGAAAAATGGCTGCAATATAAATTTGATAAAAAAATAGAAAAAAACGTTCTATTTGCCAATGAAGCCATCCTTATTGCGCTGGTTCTTGCTGCATTACATCTAAGTCTGGTTCCTACATTTACCATCTTGTTTGCATTGCTCTATGTAGGGCTGAACAATAAGATTTCCTTGCCCGTCTCATGTCTGATCGGTTTGATTGGGGTAATGACTTTTTATTTTAGTACCTATGTTATTTTTGGGACTGAAGAGTATTTTGAACCGACCAATCCTGAACTGACTGTCGTGAGTCTGCTTGGCTTGATGATGTTTATCGTGATCGGTAACTATTACCAGCACCGTCGCCTGAATATTCTGGGGCAGCAACGCCAGCATTACCATAATCAGATGACTCGTTATATTGCTTTTGCCAATCAGCTCAGTCGCTATGCACCCTTGCAATTGTGGCAGTCGATCATGCGTGGCGAGGCGGAAGCGAAAATTGAATATAAACGTAAAAAGCTCACGATCTTTTTCTCTGATATTCAAGGTTTTACTGAACTTTCAGAAACCCTGATCCCGGACGATTTAGCCTTCTTGCTGAACGATTATCTGAGTCATATGACTGAGATTGCCAAGCAATATGAAGCAACCGTCGATAAGTTTATGGGTGATGCGATTCTTATTTTCTTTGGTGATCCAAACTCGCAAGGCGTTGAGCAAGATGCAAAATCTTGTGTAGAAATGGCAATTGCGATGCGTCAACAAATGAAATTGTTACGTGAGCGTTGGAAGAAAATGGGCTATCCAGCCTTGCACATCCGCATGGGGATCAGTACTGGTTATTGCCACGTTGGTAACTATGGCGCTTCACATCGTATGGCCTACACCATTGTCGGGCGTGATGTGAATTTGGCTGCACGTTTGCAGTCTGCTGCTGAGGTCGATGAAATCCTGATTGCCGATGACACCCATCAACTGATTAAAAACGAGTTTTTATGTGTGCCAAAAGTGCCGATCTATTTGAAAGGCATTCAAGGCCCAGTGAAAACCTGGCAGGTGATGGAAAAATTCACTGGCAAGAAATCTGATACGCAACAATGGTTTGATTTCGATTATAAAGGCTTCCATTTGGTGCTCAATCTGGAAGAAGTGCAAAACTATGAATATCCGGAACTGGTCGAGATTCTGGAAAACATGGTTCAACGTATCAAAACCCAGCAAAAAATTACCAATGCGCAGGGCATTCCTAAACTCACTTTAGATGATGAAGTGAGATAGGCAATTCAATATTCAATGTTGAATATGGCTATTCTGATGTTCATGCATCGCATATAAATGATCAAATTCTAAAGCCAGCGCTGCCAGCGTGGTGGATTTTAGCTGTCGGGTTAAAATGTGCTGTGCATCCTGAATGGCCTGATCTAAAGCGGCATTTACTACACGCTCAACCAAGCATTCTGGATGTTCTCTTTCATTACCGATTGCAAAAATAGTGGGTTCACCCACAGCCTGATAAATATCCCACAAGGTAATTTTTTCTAAATCTCCGGTTAGCTGCCAACCACCACCAGCACCTTTTTCTGAGTGGACAAATCCTGCTTTTTTTAAACCTGACATCGTCCGTCTGACCACCACTGGGTTGGTTAATAGCATTTGCGCAATTTCATCAGAGGTAAAAGTCTTCTTTTGTCTGGCCATATGTAAAAGCACATGCAGCATTCGGGAGAGTTTACTGTCAGTACGCATCTAATCAATCCAAACGAAATAAGTGAATGATTTAAATGTAACATCAAAAGTTGCAAATTAAAATAAAAAGCATTAATGTAACTTTAAAAGTTACATATAGGTGGTGAATCCTATGCAATATGATGTTGCGATTATTGGTGGAAGTTATGCGGGCCTGGCAGCGGCATTGCCATTGGCGAGAGCGCGCAGAAAAGTACTGATTATTGATGCTGGACAACGTAGAAATCGCTTTGCCGAGTATTCCCATGGTTTTCTGACTCAGGATGGAACGCGGGCAAGTGAAATTGCGCAAATCGCAAAGCAGCAAGTTTTAGCTTATGAAACTGTGGATTGGCAGAATGGCAGTGTAGAGCGCGTAGAAAAAATTGAAGAGGGTTTTGCGGTATGTGTTGATGCAACACATTCAATTACAGCCAAGCGCCTAATTATTGCTGCTGGTATTACAGATCAATTGCCTGATATTGCAGGTTTGACGGAACGCTGGGGCAAGTCAGTCTTCCATTGTCCTTATTGTCATGGTTATGAGTTGAATCAAGGTAAAATTGGCATTATTGCCAGCTCAGAACATGCTGCTCATTTGGCAATGATGCTCCCAGACTGGGGCGAAACCACACTGTTCATAAATGACTATCTGTTGGCTGATGAATTGCTTGAGCAATTAAAGGTTCGTGGTGTTGTCATCGAGCAGCGACTGATTCAGAAAATTATAGGGCAGAGCAATGTCTTGCTTGCAGATGGCACTGTTATTCAGCTAGAGGGTATTTTTGCAACGACCAAGTGTAGTATTGCTCAGGACTGGATTTTTAAGCTGGGCTGTGAAATTGAACAGAATGCGATGGGAGAAGCGATTAAAACCAATGCCATGAAGGAAACTTCGGTTGCAGGAATTTTTGCCTGTGGAGATGTTGCACGTTTAGGAGGTTCAGTATCACTTGTTGTTGGTGATGGTACTCTGGCAGGTGTCGCTGCGCATCGTTCTTTAATTTTTGTTTAATCATAAAAAAAGCTAGAGATTTACTCTAGCTTTTCTATAGCTTGAATCATGACTTGATCTTAATGATTTTCTGAAGCATGGTTGATGGTGTATTTAGGAATCTCGATTTCTAAATCTTCATCCACAATTTCAACCTGGCACGACAGACGTGAGTCAGGCTCTAAGCCCCAGGCACGATCCAGCAAGTCTGCTTCAACATCATTCATTTCTTCAAGGCTGTCAAAGCCTTTACGCACCACCACATGGCAAGTGGTGCATGCTGCAGACATATCACAAGCATGTTCAATTTTAATACCATTTTTTAATAAACTCTGGCATAAATTGGCGTTTTGTTCGACTTCAAATTCTGCACCTTCAGGGCAAATTTGTGCATGAGGAAGAACTTTAATACGTGGCATATTGATCACCTATACCTTTAGTTTGAGTTTGACCAATCTTCAAGTTTCGTACCTTTTAAGGCATGGTCAATATGTCGGTTCATGCGAAGCGCAGCAAAGGCATCGCTGTGAATTTTAAGTTGCTGAACAGCATGTTCAATCGCTGCAAGCTCATCGGTTTTAAGACGGGCTTTTAACGCTTCAGCGGCAAGAATCAAGTCGCGCGCCTGTTGTTGGGAAAGTAGATCGGTATCTGCTTTCAAGGCTTGCTCTAAGGCTTCTAGCTCACGTTGTGCTTCAACTTTGGTTTCTTGCAAGTGGCGAAGCTGTTTATCTTCCTCCGCATGCTGGAAACCTTCTACCAGTAAACGTTCGGTATCTGAAGCGGATAAGCCATACGACGGTTTGATATCGATTTTGGCTTGAACGCCAGATGTAGTTTCTTTCGCAGAGACAGTGAGTAAGCCATCGGCATCGACCTGGAATGTCACTTCAATACGTGCTTGACCCGCAGTCATTGGTGGAATGCCATGTAAGACAAAACGACCTAAGGAACGGCAATGTTCAACCAGATCACGTTCACCTTGAACCACATGGATCAACATCGCTGTTTGGCCATCTTGATAAGTGGTAAATTCTTGACGGCGTGCAACCGGAATGGCGGTATTACGTGAAACCAGACGTTCAACCAAGCCACCCATGGTCTCTAAACCAAGAGAGAGTGGAGTCACATCAAGCAATAATGAACCATCTTGGCTATTGCCGATGAGCTGGTTGGCGGTAATTGATGCACCAATTGCAACCACTTCATCCGGGTTGATGGTACATAACGGTTCACGTTCAAACAGCTCACGTACCGCTTTTTGTACGGCATAAGAACGTGTTGAACCTCCTACAAGAACCACATGTTCAATGTCATCGAGTTCAAGTTTGGCATCACGTAATACGCGTTTGCAGACACTCATGGTTTTGTCGAGTGCGACTTGAATAATCGATTCAAAGGTCGGGCGGTCGAGTGTTAAGCGATCATCCAGTAATTTTAATTCGGCAGATTCATGATCTGTTAAATGTTCTTTGGCTTGACGTGCAGCAATAACGAATACCGCATATTCTTCATCGCTTAATGTTTCGATATTGAGCTGTTTTTTAGCCCATTTTACGATTAAACGATCAAGGTCATCTCCACCCAGTGCAGTATGTCCACCTGTAGCAAGGACTTCAAATACACCTTGGGAGAAACGCAAGATTGAAACGTCAAACGTACCGCCGCCAAGGTCGTAAATCACATAGTTGCGGTCTGTACTGAGATTGGTCTCTTGATCCAGACCATATGCCACCGCAGCAGCAGTGGGTTCATTCAACAAGCGTAAAACATTGAGTCCGGCAAGCTGAGCGGCATCACGTGTTGCCTGACGTTGTGCTTCATCGAAATAAGCAGGAACGGTAATCACTGCACCATTGACAGGATTATTCAGGCTGGCTTCAGCGCGATCTTTTAATTGTTTTAAGATCTCGGCAGAAATTTCGACCGGGGTTTTACGTCCAGCAGCCGTTTCAAATGCCGGCATTTCATTTTCTGCGCCAACAAGGGTATAGGGATGCTGGAATTTAATATCAGCCTGTGAACGACCCATAAAGCGTTTCACTGAAACAACTGTATTTTTGGGGTCGGTCATCATAAACGGTTTGGCTTCATAACCAAGCGTTGTCAAATCTTTCGCGTAATGAACAATAGAGGGAAGTAGAACCCGATCTTGGTCATCATGTAGAACTTTCGGTTTTCCCGATAGCACTGTCGCCACTAAAGAGTGGGTTGTCCCTAAGTCGATCCCGATCGCAATACGATGTTCGTGTGGTGCGGTAGATTGACCTGGTTCAGCAATTTGCAAAAGCGCCATGCGTACGGTATCCCTTGAAAATAATCGGTAACAGCGGATTAAAAATCATCGTCTAGATCGAAGCTATCTTCTTCGTCCAGCATACGATCTTCAGCTTTATCAATATCATTCATGACACGTTGGAAAAAGCGTAGCTTACGAACAGTATCACGTGCCTCAGCCCAGTCTTCGTCTGCATAATCGATTTTGAATTCGCGGACTAAACTATCAATCCATTGCTGAATTTCAACTTTTAGCATACGAAGCTGCTCGGTTGAGGTGGCTTCATCCAGTTGCTCGCGCATTTCGAGTGCAGATTGCAAAAACTCAAAATCGTTGATGGATTGATCAAGATGATGATCCTGTTTTTTCAGGGCGAGCAGATAGGCAGCACGACTATCAACCAGTGACAATACTTTATAAGCCTGATTGATTTCGCTTGACTTGATCAGCGCCTGATCTTTGTCGCTGGCTTTATCCGGGTGATATTGCTGTTGCAAACTTAAAAACTGTTTTTTTAAAGCTGCTAAATCTATATCGAGTGCTTCTGGTAATTGGAACAACTCAAAATGATTCATGGGAGATGAATTCCGCTATTGATAAATACGTTAAAACAGTGCGGAACACACTGTTTTGACGAAAAGAAAGAGAGTAGTGGTTGGGGTTAAACAGTGAATGACTCACCGCAACCACATTCACCTTTTTGGTTTGGGTTGTTAAACTCAAAGCCTTCATTAAGACCATTCTTAACATAGTCCATCTCTAAACCATTGAGATAAACCAAGCTTTTTGGGTCTACAAAGACTTTAACGCCGAGTTGTTCAAATACTTGGTCGTGTGTGTCGATGTCATCGACAAACTCAAGTACATAAGCCAATCCAGAACAACCCGAAGTTTTCACACCAATACGAATGCCTTCACCCTTACCTCGGTTTTGCAGGTAATTGCTGATGTGAGTCGCAGCATTTTCAGTTAAATGGATCATGAAAACTCCAATGTTATTTCGGTCATCAATTAAGCTTTCGCTTTCTTACCGCGATAGTCTTCAATCGCAGCTTTGATTGCATCTTCAGCCAAGACAGAGCAGTGTACTTTTACTGGTGGAAGTGCAAGCTCAGTTGCGATATCAATGTTTTTGATCGCTTGAGCTTCATCAAGGGTTTTACCTTTTAACCATTCGGTTACCAGTGAACTTGATGCGATTGCAGAACCACAGCCATAAGTCTTGAAGCGAGCTTCTTCAATTACGCCATTGTCATCGACTTGAATTTGTAAACGCATTACGTCGCCACACGCAGGTGCACCGACCATACCTGTACCTACATTTTCAGCATTCTTGTCTAAAACACCAACATTACGAGGGTTTTCGTAATGATCAATTACCTTTTCGCTATAAGCCATGTCGCTTCTCCAAACCTCGGGGTCAGCCTAATATTAATATGAGGGTTAAAACATACTTTTCAATGAGATGCTCTATTGAGCACCTGATGAATTAGTGTTCAGCCCATTCAACTGTTGAAAGGTCGATACCTTCTTTGTACATATCCCAAAGCGGAGAAAGTTCACGTAATTTCTCAACAGCAGCTTTGGTAATGGTTAACACGTAGTCAATATCTGCTTCAGTGGTGTATTTACCGAAACTGAAACGGATTGAGCTATGTGCCAACTCGTCAGATAAACCTAAAGCACGTAATACATATGACGGCTCTAAAGTTGCAGAGGTACATGCAGAACCACTTGAAACAGCTGCATCTTTCAATGCCATCATCAGTGACTCACCTTCAACGAAGTTGAAGCTGACATTTAGATAGTTAGCAACGTTTTGTGTTGGGTGACCATTCAAGAACACTTGTTCAAGGTCTTGTAAGCCATTCCAAAGCTTGTCGCGTAACTTGCGAATACGCTCTTGTTCTGCTTGCATGGTTTTGCCAGCAATTTCAAAAGCTTCGCCCATACCAACAATCTGATGCGTCGCTAAGGTACCAGAACGCATACCACGTTCATGGCCACCACCGTGCATTTGCGCTTTTAAGCGAACACGTGGGCTACGGCGAACGTAAAGGGCACCGATACCTTTCGGGCCATAGACTTTATGACCAGAGAAGCTCATCAAATCAATTTTCATGGTTGAAAGATCAATTTCAACTTTACCAGCGGCTTGAGCTGCATCGACGTGGAAGAATGTTTTGTTGGCACGTGTCAATTCACCAATTGCAGCCACATCGGTCACGGTACCGATTTCGTTGTTCACCATCATCAGTGAAACAAGAATCGTATCTGGACGTAAAGCCGCCTGAACCATTTCTGGGGTAATTAACCCTGTACGCGGTTCTGGTTCTAAATAAGTAATTTCGAAACCTTGTTCTTCAAGCTCACGGCATGGATCCAACACTGCTTTATGTTCGATTTTACTTGTAATGATGTGTTTGCCTTTTGAACCGTAGAACTGAGCAATCCCTTTTAATGCCAGGTTGTCAGATTCGGTTGCGCCAGAAGTCCAAACGATTTCGCGTGGATCTGCTTTAATAAGATTGGCAACTTGCTCACGCGCATATTCAGCTTTTTCTTCGGCTTGCCAACCATAGGCATGTGAACGTGACGCAGGGTTACCAAAAGTACCCTCGAACGTTAAACATTCCATCATGCGTTCTGCAACTTCTGGCAGTACGGGCGTGGTTGCTGCGTAATCAAGATAAATTGGACGTTTCATGTCAAATACCTGTAACCGATAGAAGGGCTGAATCTAAACTTGGTGAATTCTGGCGTAATGCAACGGTTTGAACGTTGTCACGCGCAATCAAATCAGCAAGGGTGATTTTTGCAAGATAATCGGCAATATGGTGGGAGAGTTCTTGCCATAAGTCATGAGTCAAACACATTGCACCATTCTGGCAATTACCCTTATGGTCACAACGCGTTGCATCAACAGTTTCATTTACAGCTTCGATGATTTCTAGCACAGTAATTTCACTTGCATTGCGCGCCAGGTGATAACCACCATTTGCACCGCGTACACTTGAAACTAACCCATGACGTTTGAGTTTCGCGAATAACTGTTCTAAATAAGCGACTGAGATGGATTGGCGTGCTGCTATTTCCGCAAGCGTGATCGTTTGTTCAGTTGGCTGCAAAGCTAAATCAAGTAGAGCAGTCACTGCGTAACGACCGCGAGTTGTAAGACGCATGATTCGGTACACATGGTTAGACTAGATGTTTAAATTTTATGAATTCCGACTAAAATAGTCAAGTTTTAAATTGCCATTCTGAGCGTGAAAAGTGAAATATATTGGAATTATTGTATCCACGTATTATAAACAAAAAAGGCGATGAAAATAAAGCTTAAAACAGCAAAGCTAATATTGATCAGGCGTTGACGTTTTTGCAGACGTTGAATGCGGTTTTGGTACTGCTTGACTTCAACCAGTAAGGTGTTAATTTCCGAACGCTGCTGATCGATTTTATCTAGTAGCGGAGCGATGCGTTGTTGTGAAGCAACGGCTTCAGCCTCATCACTAAACCATTGTTTCCAGTTTGCCAGAATACTGGACAGGGTAAGATGCGGGAGGACATCCAGAAATTCTTCTGCATGCGTGGCATCACCGAGAATACGCATATTGGCAATGCTACGCTGATTGTTAAACACAAAAATCTTGATCAGGTCGATCAATGTGCTATTAATCTCCAGATCAATATTGCGATCTAGTGCCTTCATATCAAACAACAGACCCTTTTCGGTAAACTGGATATAAAAGTCGAAGAACGGAATGTAGCTATTAATCCGGATTGTGATTTTTTGATCGATTAACTTTTTGGCGTGCAGACGCAATCCTGCATCATGGGTCAGGATAAAAGAGAAAAAGGTCTCTAAAACAATGATGACAATATTGAGCAACAAATGCGGATGTTTATGTCTTTGTTGCGTATCATTCATAGGTCTGATTTTCCTGGTTAATCAATCAATAAAAACAGAATGTCCGTAAACCTGAGTATCCTTACTCAATTGTTAAAAATAATTTACAGGACTTTCTTGCTTTGTAGAACAGTTTTTTAAAACGATCAAGTCCTAACTTTGATATTATAAAAACATTTTTATGGTTAAATACGACATACTGTTTGTAAAGTGCTTAGGAGTAAGGGTCAATGGATAACTCAAATATAGAAAATCCTAATGAAGAAGCTGAGGTAAAAACTAAGCCAAAATCAAAGAGTTCTAAAAAATCTGCGTTAGATTTCAAAAAATATACACAACAGATTTGGCTTGCTGGTCTCGGTGCTTTTTCGCGTGCGGAAGAAGAAGGCAACAAGTTGTTTGACTCGCTGGTCAAGGTAGGGGAAGAATTAGAATCAAAAACCGTCGATTTCGCCGATAACACGGTTGGCAAAGTCACCGAAAAGGCCAAAGAGTCGGTAACGGATACCAAAGACAAGGTTGAAAAGATTTTAGATACCAGTGTGAATCATTCACTTAACCGGATTGGACTGGTGACACCCAAGGATTTGCAGCATATCGAACAGTTGCTTGTACAGCTGCATATCAAGGTCGATGCCTTAATCGAAGAAAATAACCAATTGAAGGCCAAATTGAATAAAAAGTAAAAAAAATGCAGGTAACTCGTCTGTTTATGTCGTATTTCAGTATTTATTTTAATTAAAAGGCCTTTCTAGTATTGCGTTATCCCCCAAAGCATTGCTATAAAGGCGTCATGGCCTTTTAAACTATAGCCTTGGATCTTAACAAACGATATTAAGAGGATATTTTTTATCATGAATAAATCAGAATTAATTGATGCGATTGCTGAAAAAGGGGGCGTGTCAAAATCGGATGCTGGTAAGGCACTCGATGCGACAATTGCATCAATCACTGAAGCACTTAAAAAGGGTGATACGGTTACTTTAGTTGGGTTCGGTACTTTCAGCGTTAAAGAACGTGCTGCTCGTACTGGTCGTAATCCTAAAACGGGTGAAGAGTTACAAATCAAAGCAAGTAAAGTACCTAGCTTCAAAGCTGGTAAGGGTTTAAAAGATTCAGTTGCGTAATCTTTTTAAATCAATAAACGCACCATTTTGGGTGCGTTTTTTATTTATTGAATGAAAAAGTTAATTTGATCCTTATTCTGCATTCATTCACTTTTGTTTTTCAGTTAAAATTGCCCCGAAATAAAATATTGGAATTCTTATGGAATCGTTTCGTACTCTCATTAAGGGTTGGCTTGGCAAAGTCCTGTTAGTTTTGTTTTTGACTCCTTTAGCACTTGTCGGTATAGAAGGGTATTTTAGTGGTAGCAATAAAGCAGACGTTGCAAAATCAGTAAACGGTCAAGATATTTCTAATAAAGAATTAGAAAGTGCAACCAAAAACTATAAAGACCAGTATTTATCATTGGTGAAAGGTGATGAATCACTTTTGAACTTGCCTGTGATTCAAGAGAAAGCACTCGACGCCTTGGTGGCCCGTTCATTGTTACAACAGCAAGCTGAAAAGCTGGGAATGACACTCAGTGATGTGCAACTTGAGCAAATGTTGGCACAACAACCGAGTTTTCAGGAAAATGGCAAATTTTCTCAAACTTTATATGAAAACTACTTACGTTCTGTAGGGATGACCAATCAGGCCTTGATCAGCAGCTTACGCCAGGATCATGCGCTAAAAATGATTTCAACCTCGTTGATGGATTATGCTTTGGTCAGTAAATCCGATGTACAGCAATTAGCGAATTTACAGACTGAACAGCGTACTTTGCATTTGGCGAGTATTAAGCTGGATGACTATAAAAAAGGCGTAACGGCTTCAAATCAGGAGATCGCTGATTACTACAACAAGCATAAGAATGAATTTAAGCAAGTGGCCAGTGTTGATGTCGATTATGTGGTATTAACCCCGGCATTGTTGCCTAAGGCAAATCTTGCGGTGACTGAAGCTGATTTACAACAAGCCTATAACGCTTTTGTCGATGAGAAGAAAAAAGCGGTTAAACCTCAGGTTAAACATATTCTGATTACCACGGATGCGCGTGACGATGCGGCAGCGCAGAAGCTTGCCAATGACGTTTATGCAAAAATTCAGTCGGGTATGAGCTTTGCCGATGCTGCTGCACAGTTCTCGGATGATCCAACGTCCAAGACGCAGGGTGGTTTGGTTGAGGCTTATGCACCAGGGGCATTCTCGGCTGATTTTGATAATGCAGTGAATGCATTAAAAAGCGGTGAAATTTCAAAACCTGTTAAAACTCAATATGGTTATCACATCATTGAAGCTGAAACGCCAATGCTGAAATTGCCATCATTTGAAGCTGAAAAAGCACGTTTAACGGCTGAAGTCGAGAAAACTAAACTGGCGAATCAGTTCAGTGATAGCGTGAACAGCTTGAATGAAATGGTCGTTGGTAATGATTCTCTAGAGGCTGTGGCTGAGGAAGTGAAGGGTGCGCGTATTGAATCTGCAAATGGCGTAACTTTAGCCACTCAGAACCCTTATTTGAGTGATCTAGGCGTTAAAGCAAAATTATTCAATGATGATGTGAAGAATGGTGACCGTAACGCGTCTTCAAATATTCAACTGGCCAATGGCGATACCATCTGGATCAAAGTCCGTAACTATCATGCTGCCGGTGTTAAACCTTTAGAGCAGGCGACTGCTGAAGTCAAAGCAAAAGTGATCGAAGCGAAAGCCTATAAAGCAGCTCAAGCAAAAATTGCCAGCATCCTGAATGATTTTAAAACCCAGCCAGCGGCACAAGTGGTTGCCAAGTCTCAGGTGAACTTTGAAAATGCGGGTACTTTTGCGCGTTCTCAAGGTTTGAAACGTCCGATTGAGCGTGCTGCCTTCAGTATTCCGGCGCCAGCAAAAGAAGGTTTATGGTCTGCTACGACTGCGAAATTACCAAATGAATTGGTGATCGTGGCGGTTTCAAATGTAAACAGTAGTGTTGCCAGTACTTTGCCAGCAGAGCAGGTACAAGAGTTGAATAAACTGTACCAGCAGTTCCGTGGACAACAAATCCTGGAAGATTACACTGAATATTTAAAATCAAAAGCCAAGATTAAATAATGATTTGATCTAGGTCATAAAAAAGCCAGTGGATATCCACTGGCTTTTTTGTTAAAGCAAAAAGCTTATTTTTTCTGGATAAATTTTGCTTCCTCTGATTGAGGGTATTGGCTGAGCAGCTTGCTTTTATATTGATTGGCTAAAGCTGTGTTTTTATCAACTTCTTTGGCGATACTATAGAGTTGATACACTGCACGAGATGCTTTGGCTGAGTTTGGATAGCGTGTCGCAACAATATTATAGTTTTGTTTTGCCGCTTTATAATCCACAGGCTCAACAGCCAGATAAAATTCAGCTAGCCAAAAATAGGCATTCCCCACATAGATCCCGTTGGGATGGTTTTTAATAAAGTTTTGCATCGGCTGAATCGCCTTTTTTGCGCCACCTTGTTTATAGGCATCCAGGGCTACGGTATACGCCGCTTTTTCTAATTCAATCTGGCTGCTGGCACTCTCTGTTGTTGCTGTATTGGTCTGCGGTTGTGCAGCCGGAGCTTGCGTGGTGGTCGGAGTCGTCTGTTGCGGTACCGGTGCTGCAGGTACGATCGCAGGAGCACTGGTGTCTGCATTGGTTGAGGCAGTTGCAGCCGATGGATCTTGTGCCTCAGGATTGTCCTCAGGCGGATCAATTTTTTGTGACAGCAGTTCCAGGCGCTGATCCAGATCGGTATAACGGTTGGTTAACTCTTTTTTTAATTGCTCGATGGCATTGTCATGTTCTTCAAGCTGACCACGTAACTTGCGGATCTCTTCTTCAAGCTTTTGGTTCTTTTGCATGATTTCCCAGTTCAGGCTCGGCGTACCGGCAACCACATTACTGGCTTGTTGCTGGCTTAAAGCACGCGATTCAATAGGGACGTTGGCATATAAATGTGCACTACTGAGCAGGGCAATAAAAAGTACGGAATGCTTTTTTAGCATAAAAATTCATCCATAAGTTGAAATATAAAGCTGTGGCCGAACAAGTCTTCACTGTTTACTTGCAACACACCAGATATAGATTTTTGATTTAGCCATTAAAACAGCAACTCATTTAAATGCAATAAGCATTTACAATCTTCAAGCACTTTTGAAGAAAATTAATCGGTTGTTGTTGAATGTTTGCACATCTTCAGAGTAAATCGATCAAAAATACAGAGGGTTTGATGATGAATTAGTCAGTTGAGCTAAAAACTCACTGAAAAACAGAGACAAGTCTTGCAACTCAGGCAAAAATCTCTATACTTTGTCAGGCAATGGTAGCCCTGCTGGTAGCTTCGCAATTGTACTCTACGAACCCCGCCAGGACCGGAAGGTAGCAACGGTAGTAGAACTATGATGTGCCGAAGTCATGCTGGTAGGGCTGCCACCAGTTATTCTTCTTCGCTCGTTCGAGCAATTGCTTTCATAATCACACCCATATCAAAGCCACGGTATTGTAAAAACCGGATTTGTCTTGCCTTGATTTTCGGATCAGTTGCGACTTCCTCGCCAAATTTCTTTAGTTTTAGTTGATAGGCCTGATCAAGCCAGTCCACTTCTTGCAATTCCTCTGTAATTAGTTCTGCATCCAGCTGTTTGGCTTTCAGTGCCTGCTTGATGCGTTGTAGGCCTTTCCCTTTTCTTAATTGGCTTGCCAAAGTCAGCTCGGCCACACGCTGGTCACTTTGATAATTATTCTGCGCGAGTTCCTCTACCAGTTTCTCGACTTCTTCGGGATTGATCGCATATAGATTGAGCTTGGCAATCAGTTCTGCCTGTGAATAGTCGCGACGTGTGAGCAGGGCAAAGGCATAAGAACGTAGTCGTGTTCCGGTCAGGGTTTTAGGTTTTTCTGTTTTTTCACTATTAAACAAAATCTATTTCCTCATGAAACAAAAACGCCCCGAAGGGCGTTTTAGCTTAACTTTCTAAAAAGTCTGGTTCTTCTTCATCTTCAGTTTGTGCAGCTTCAACATTGGTTTTAGTCAGAAGTTGCTCGCGAATCTGTTTTTCAATCTCTTGGGCCATGGCTGGATTCTCTTCAAAATGACGAATCACATTGTTTTTACCTTGGCCAATTTTGTTGCCTTGGTAGGAATACCATGCACCCGCTTTTTGTACGATATCTTGCTGAACTGCAAGATCAACCACTTCACCTAGCTGATTGGTACCTTTGCCGTACATAATCTGGAACACTGCTTCTTTAAAAGGAGGTGCCATTTTATTTTTGACAACTTTAACGCGAGTTTCGTTACCAGTAATCTCATCGCCTTCTTTCACTGCACCAATACGACGGATATCTAAACGTACAGACGCATAGAATTTAAGTGCGTTACCACCAGTGGTGGTTTCCGGGCTACCAAACATTACACCAATCTTCATACGGATCTGGTTAATGAAGATCACCATACAGTTAGAACGCTTTGCATTACCTGTGATTTTACGTAATGCCTGACTCATCAAACGTGCTTGTAGACCCATGTGTGAATCACCCATTTCGCCTTCAATTTCGGCTTTAGGGGTTAATGCAGCAACAGAGTCGACAACGATCAGGTCAATTGCACCTGAGCGTACCAGCATATCTGCGATTTCAAGCGCTTGTTCACCGTGATCGGGTTGAGAGACCAGCAGGTTATCAATATCCACACCCAGCTTACGTGCGTATTCTGGATCTAATGCGTGTTCAGCATCGATAAATGCACATGTACCGCCATTTTTCTGACATTGCGCAATGGCTTGCAACGTCATGGTCGTTTTACCTGATGATTCAGGGCCGTAAATCTCGATGATACGGCCTTTAGGTAATCCGCCAATCCCTAATGCGATATCCAGTGTTAAAGAACCTGTAGAAACAGCTTCAACTGCCTGTACAGTGTTATCACCTAGACGCATCACTGTATTTTTACCAAATTGTTTTTCAATCTGGCTTAACGCAGCTTGTAACGCCTTGCTTTTATTATCATCCATCTCAAAACCTCAAAACTTTATTTCTTAACGACTAACCCAAGTGGATGTATTGAATCTCAACTTGTTGGGACTTGAGTATAGTGGCAGATTCTCGTTGTTTATTCTACATCTGATCTCTGTCTATGCGACACAAGATGACGCACCCAAAATTAGAAAATTTTATTCATCATGATAAGACCATGACTGTACATTTTCCTGCTTAAAACGATTGATATCACGACGATCTTTTTTGCTTGGTCGATGATCTGGTCGGGCTAGATTATGCATTTTTCGTTGTGATGCATGCAACTCCCGACGGGCAATACTTTCAGGTGTTTCTTCATAAAGCAGTTGTGCGGCCGGCGCGCCACCACGTACCGCTGAAAGAGCTTTGACTACCACGGTTTTTTTCTCAAAACCTTGCTGGATGGTCAGTTCCATCCCGATCCGCACATCTCTGGAGACTTTAACGCGATCATTATTGTGGTGGACTTTACCACCTTCTATCGCAGCTTTGGCAATTGAACGTGTTTTAAAAAAACGTGCAGCCCAAAGCCATTTATCAATACGCATGGCGTCCATGCTTTCTGGTTCATGCTGTCTTGGCATCTGTTACCTGTAGGTTGGGTTCAAGATAATCAAAAAGTTCAGTTAAATGATCAAGTGCAGGATAGGGTAATTCGGTTGCCACTCTGGCAGTTTTACTGCTTGAGGGCTGTAAAATACTAAACAGCTGAGTAATACCGAAATCTTCTGCGCTTTTGAGCACGGCAACGGTATCATCAATAAAGACGGCCTGAGCCGGATCAAAGGGATGCAATTGCTGTAGTTTTTGCCAAAAAGCGGTTTCCTCTTTGGCGTGCCCAAGTTCTTCACTACTGATCATTACTTCAAAATAGGGGCGAAGTTCCACATTTTCAAGCTTCAATTGCAGGCCTGCACGATCGGCATTGGTCAGTAACCAGCAACGATAACCTTCGGCTTTGAGTTGTTGTAACAATTGATGGCAGCCAGCACGTGGGCCAATTTTCTGGCGATGCTGGTATTGAAGTTGCAGAACATCGACTCCGACTTTAGCCGTCCAGAACGCCGAAGAGTACCAAGATAGTGTATGCTTATATTGTTGGTAAAACTGAAAGAGTTTTTGCTGACTTTGTTCCAGGCTGCATTGATGCACTTGAGCATGTCGCTCGGGCAAACAGTGATTCCAGATAAAGTCGTCAAATGCTAAATCGAGTAAAGTGCCATCCATGTCGAACATGGCAATCGGCTGCTGCTGTAAATCTGAATATGACATAAGGTTGGTCTATGTTTATTAAAACGCTTGCCCCACAAGATCAGTTAATTTCACAACTTGTTCCGATCATGGCGCAGGCTAGTCAACTATTGCTGGAAGAATACCAAAGTTATTGTGCCGGGTGCGAGTTTAATATTCAGGAAAAGAGTGATGATTCTCCGGTAACGCAGGCGGATCTGAAAGTGAATCATTTTTTAATGAAGCATTTAGCGACCATCACCCCGCAACTGCCGGTATTGTCGGAAGAGAGTGATTATTCGGCGCGCGCAGCATGGCAACGCTGCTGGATGCTGGACCCTTTAGATGGCACCAAGGAATTTATCCATGAGCGTGATGAATTCACCATTAATCTGAGTCTGATTGAGGATGACCGGACTACATTTGCGATCATTGCAGTACCATGTGAGCAGGTGATGTATATCGGCTATACCTCACAATTGCCTTATAAATATAGTTTTAGTCGACAAGCATGGTTTCAGTATCAGATTGAAGAACATGATTGTTCCGCACCCTTGCAAATTGGTCTGAGCCATAACAGTAAAAATCCGAAGTATAAAAACTTTATGCAACCGATCTTGCAACATCGTGCCATTGAGCGCCGCGAAGCGGGCAGCGCCTATAAATTTTGTATGATGCTGGAAGGCGAAATTGATATTTATCCTCGCTTTCATCCCACCTCGGAATGGGATACCAGTTCAGGGCAGGCTTTACTGGAAAGCATTGGTGGTGGCCTGATGACGCTGGATCAAAAGCCCTTTTTATATAATCAGCGTGAAACGGTTTTAAATGGCGGTTTTATCGCGTTTCGAGATCAGCATTGCAAAAAAATTGCTTATGAGGCTCTGGCACTTTCTGGCATTTTGGATTGAGAGTGATTCCACTCATGCTATAGTGGATTAAATTCAAAGTTGTGTGTGAATATGGCCCTGCATTTATTGCCGAAAAGTATGTTCGAAGCAATTGATTTATTACCTGATGCTTCAACCCCTGTCACCTTGTTTACCCGACACTCCTTGCGTGAGTTGGTGGATGGGCAGGGCTTGGCGGGTTATGATCTGCAATTGACAGAACCCGGGCGTGATCTGGCTTATGCTTGGGGAGAGTATTTAAGTCAACATAGCGATCGGGCCATTCAGCATTGTATTTCAAGTCCGATTCAACGTTGTGTCGATACCGCAGCCTTAATGATCGAAGGTGCGGACCAGACCCGTAAGGCAGTGAATACTCATCGTATTGAAATTGTGGAACAGCGTTTATTGGTTGAGCCAGGAAGCTTCGTACTAGACATCAAGCAGGCGGCTCCCTATTTCCGTAAGCAGGGCGCTTTGGGCTTTATTAACAGTTTTGTGAATAATGCACTGCCTGGGATGAAACATCCGATCACTGGCGTATTTGATGTCTTGGAACTGCTGTACCATACTCATCCCACCCAGCAAAATAGCCTAAGTCTAGCAGTAAGTCATGACACGATTCTTGCGGCTATCATTGCCGTCATTTCCGGCAAAAACCAGATTGCGCAAACAGATTGGCCAGCGATGATGGAAGGTTTGTTTGTATGGTTTGAAGGTGATGATTTTGCCGAAAGCCAGTTAAAATGGATTTGGCGCGGCGAGAAAAATGTTTTGAATATAAAGCAGTTTTTAAATAGATAGAGGTACAGAAAATTTGGAACTGTAATGTATAAAATGAGGCAGGCGGGATTGCTCTAAATATGCCAACAATATCAGTGTTTACTAAAGCCCAAATATTTTTATTTGGGCTTTGTTCTAAAGACGATTGAAGCAAAAAAGCTAGCGGCATTTACCGGTTTTTTGTCCTTCAATATTGCTTAGATTGGTTTGTAGTTTAGTGGATGCAGAGCACTGCAGATCCCCAGAAATAACCGATTTTTCCAAGTGAATCATGGTTGCAGCCTGCGCTGCCCGTACATCGCCACTCACGCTTGAATTGATTAAGCGAACGGCTTTGGCTTGATTCGCTTGTATGCTGCCCTGAACGGATGAGCTGTTTAGAATCAGGCTGGCATCTTTTTGAATATTTACATCGCCTTCAATGGAGGCATTATTCACCGTACAGGTGGTGCCAGCTGGAATAGTAAGATCACTGAGCGTATCGTTATCGATGGTGCTATTACATGTTGCTGCAAAGGAAAAGCTGCTGCATAAAGCAAAGGCAGTGGGAATAATAACTTTCCAGATTTTATTCATGATGCTCTCCAGCATGTGATATTTAATTATTTATATACACTTCAATTTAAATTAATTTTATTTTCATAAAGTAGAGCGTTTAAGTTATAGAAATGTAGTTGGACATTGGTCTGATCGTGATCTTGTACCCGCGTTTATTATTCTAAAATTACAATAAATTAAGCATGCTATTTCAATATTAAAAATTAACTTCACATTCGATCATTTAAATTGTTACTATGATAAATACATGATTTATATTAATTTTAATTAATTAACAAAATTTATCATTAACGATAATCTGACAAGTTTTTCTTGGGGAAATGTGATGCAATTACAACTTAAACATTTAACGGCCTGTTTGCTGTCCATGATACTGGTGGCTTGCGGTGGTGGTTCAGATGACAGCAGTACAACACATCATACTGAGCCACCGAACAATGATCATACCACGGCGGGAAGTGGCAGTCTGGTGCCAGACGATGGAAGCAGTGAGTTGCCAGGCGATGGGACACCTGAGACACCGAATCAAGGTGGCGCTACGACAACAGAAACGCCATCGATACCTCCTGTTATGGAAAAGTATCCTGAACCTAACAAGGATGTGATCGATGCAGCGGTATTGGGCTTTTATGATTACGATAAACTCGGACTGCCAAGAATATTACGCAATGATTTAAATGGCGGATTTGCGGCAATGTTGCAATTTGCACAAAGCCATGTGGTCAATCCTAACCAGAATGAAAAAGATTCGATGCCACGCTTAACCGCGGAAAAAGATGCGTTGTTACTGGTGACGCCATTGGCAGAAATGGGTGATCTGCAGGCATTAAATGTCGAAATTTATCGGGATAATCAACTGCTACGAACGGTTAAATTGAAAGAACCCTCAAGAATTGCAGCTTCGGATCAATCCAATACCGATGCGCGCCCGCCTGTCAGTTATTCGACGCGGGCATGGACAGTCGCATTGAAATGGCATGAAATCCGAGCGGGTCTGCATCTTCGGGTAATTGATCCACTGAATAATCGTAGTGGTGATTTAGCGGCAGACAAGATTGATCTGGCCGCACCAGGCGAGTTGGTGCTACAGAATATCCGTTTAGGCTTATTAACCGATCCGCCGAAATCAACAGGGCATTATATGCTGCTTGAGCCAGCCAAAGCGGGCACTGATTACTTCCAGACCATTCCGGCAGCGCGTATGATCGTTGCAAAATATGATGATTTAAAACTCGATAAGGTCATGGTCGCAAGTGGTGTTATTTATGATACAGCCAGTGCAACTACGGGTGATGTGTATAGCGGTGATATGCGTGAAAATACCGCCAAGTCGACTTTTGGTGTGGGTATTAATCTGGCCAACTGGGGTATCACCAGTGCTTCAATGGCGAGTCAGGAACAACCTCAGTTGACTCAAAGTGTGGTAGCGCATTATGCGCGCGGGAAGTATAGCAATGGTGAGGCAACGCATGGCCTAAGTGGTGGTAATGGTATGTTGACCTTAATTGATTCTGTGGGCAATGAGTTTAGCCATGAAATCGGCCATCATTATGGGCTTGGGCATTATCCAGGCGCAGTGGGGAATAATATGTTCTGGGCTGCGCACCATGCGGACAGTGGCTGGGGGTATATCGCCTTTAGAAACAAAATGCGTGGCAATCTTAACTGGACCAATACCAGTCTAGGCGATGGTGCCAATGGCGTACCGAACTTCCTGAATAAATATGCCTATGGTTGGGATGCGATGTCGGGCGGTGCAACGGCCAGTAGTATTTCCAAATATACCCATTACACCGGTTATAGCACCTACCTAAAAATTCAGCCGGCTTTTGATCGTTATGTATGGGATGCGAGTTCGCCAACCGGTTATAAAAAGTGGAATGCCAGCACCCGTATGATGGAGGTTGCGCAACCTAAAACGCCAAATTCAAGTAATGTCTGGTATAACCGTGCCGATGGTAACTATCTAAAACCAAGAATGTTTGGTGTGCCTGTGTATACGATTTTAGGTGGTTACGATCCAGAGGCGCAAGTTGGTTTGATTTATCCGGCAGCAAAAGGAAATTGGGGGAATGTATTTGATCTACCGCAAGTAAATCCAGCTGCTGTAACCGCAAATTGCTGGCTCAATGTACAGTTTGCAAGTGCAACACAAAATATAGCTTTGGCACCGCAGCGCATGAATGGTAATGCCAATAAGTTCCATATTAATCTTGCTCAAACTGAGGCACCACAGCAGGTCAAGCTTTATTGTAAAAAGGCCAATCAGGCAGCAGTTTTATTGTCGAGTATGTCAATTCCTGTTAATACGCCTGCTTTAGCTCCAGCAGTTGATATTGGTAAAGAGGCTGAATATTCAGCTTTAAGAGCAATTGAGTTACCGCAGCTGGAACAGGCTTTACTTAATAATAAGAATAAGGCTGTTGTAAATCTTTCACCTGAATCTAAATTGTTGTTTGATTCATATCGAAGCTTTAAGGATCAGTTATCCGCAGATGCACAAATCGAAATGATGCGTTATACCCAGCAGCAAATTAAGCTTTATCGTGTAAATCGCTGGATCAATGTCTATCGCTCGGATTTAAGCAATTTGAATAGTGAAGCGGTAAATGCCTTTCAGGCCTTTATTGAAAAACTGGAACTGAAAGATGATCTGAGTTTTGCATCATGGAGTAGCTTGTTAAACAGAAGCAACTGTTTAAAAGCCGAGAAGCTGGCAAATGGACAGCTCAATACCTTTATTAGTGGAGCGACGGGTTGTGTTGGGGATGATTCGGAAAAATGGGTTTATGATGCCTTGGGCAAAATCCATAACAAGCAATATATCGATCAATGCCTAACCACTACGGCTGGAAATGTGATTAATCTGATGCCCTGTGGTACTGCAAATAGTCAGGTGTGGGAAGTAGATGCTGTTGCGCAGGCAATTAAGCAGTCAAATCAGTGTTTTGATCTGGAAGGTGGGTATCTAAGCAATAATCGTGCGCGCTTAATCCGTTATCGCTGTACCAATGGGGCCAATCAGAAATGGAGTATTCCGGTAATGAATGATAGTTTGCTTCTTGCAGGACTATCTGCCAGAAATTTACCAATCGCCGCTAAGGCTTTATCAGTAATACCTTAATTACTATAGTATCTAAGTTGATTTTATAAATAAAAAATATGAAGCTCTTTGCGGCTTCATATTTTTTTCATCAATAAAATGTCCTAAAAAGTTAAAAATAATAAAAACGGTACTTTTAAAATCAGTCTTTTTTCGTCATGATAGGAAAATAAAAAGAGAAAACCGACACATAATTGGATAAAAAGATGTTATCAAACACAATTTATTTATGGGAGCCTGAGATTTTTACAGGCAAAGTGCCCGCAGAAGATGATTCTCAACAGGTTGCTTTTGAGCTGCATCAGCAATATTGCAACACTTCCAGCCAGGGTAAAACATTACAAGCCTGGTTGGAGTTATTTTCAGATAAAATTTGCGATCCTCAATATCAAGCCTATTTTTCCGAGCCTACTCAACAATGGGTACAAGGGCTCAAGAGTAAGTTTGCTCAAGGATTATGTGCCAGTGTGCAAGTCGAAGTGCTGGCCAATGAGGCTCAAAATGATGCGATGTATCGGGTTTTTTATGAAACGGTTCAAGAGACCGGAGTCGGGTTTTATGAGCCGAATTATAATGTGTGGGCGATTGGTGAATTGCAGTCTCCTGAAAATGCTGTCTCAAATATGCTGCAACCGTATTTATTGGAGCCATTAGAGTTAAAACAAATTCAGCCTGTACAAGATGCGAAATCGCTGTTGCAAACAGGTGATTTTGAGATGCCACATAATATGGCCGCCGCAGAGCAACTGATTGGTCAATGGTTTGAACAGCAGGAGGATACCCGGCATCTCAAGCTTGATGTGTTTAATGTGGCGCATGATTTTATTTCTAACTGGGGGAATATTGGTCGACCGGAGCTGGCGCTGGATACGGGTTATCGGTGTTTTTTATTGACCCAGAAACAGCTGGGTGTGTTTTATCAATTGAAGATGGTGCTGAGAAAACTGACCATTAGTCCGATGCTGTCTTTTGCAATGGATTTTACCGATCGTTTTATTCCTCAGCACTTGCAGGAGCAGTTATCTGAACGGTTGATTTTTAGGCTGCGTTCGATGGATGTGCATCGGCGTGCTAATGGGGAATATAATCCAGAACCTTGTTTTGCACTAACGGGACGTTGGGAAAGCAAGGCCAATATTCAGGATTTCTTTAAACAGCTGGATGCTTATATTGCTTTTATCTTTACAAATCTGGGGCAAGGTAAACTGGAGATACTGCAAGCGTGGGCCTATGGCGATATGCCGGCAGACTTTATGGTGGATCTGGATTTTCGATTTGAGTTAATGATGATTGCACTGAGTCAGGATCATGATTATCTAAATGAGCGCTATCAGTTTTATAAACGGTCTTTTACTCAGCACAATGCGCGTGCGCGTGATCTGGGGTTGCTTGAGGAAAGTTATAAGTTCTGTCAGAAACTGATGCTGCTTGTGAAAGAGGCGGGAACAGGTTTACAGCCATATTTGAAAAACTGAAGACAATAAAAAAGCCCGAAAATTCGGGCTCTTTTATATGCATCAAATTAGTTAGCTAATGCTTTAACTTGAGCATTCAAGCGGCTCTTATGACGAGCAGCTTTGTTTTTGTGGATGATGCCTTTATCAGCCATACGGTCGATTACAGGAACAGCTTTTTTGTAAGCTTCTGTAGCAACAGTATAATCACCAGCAGCGATCGCATTTACAGTACGTTTGATGTAAGTACGAACCATAGAACGCAAGCTTGCGTTGTGTTTACGTGCTTTAACGTTTTGACGAGCACGTTTTTTAGCTTGAGCAGAGTTTGCCACTCGTGCACTCCTTGAAAATAAGTTGGTCTGGGCGGGCTGAAGTTAAAACCAAAATAACATTGGCAACATTCACCAGCCCGTAAACAAGTGCCATATTTTGAGGAAACTAAGCCTCGAAGTCAAGTCTTGTGATACTTTTAAGTACATTTAACAGGTGATAATCGTCCAATAAAACGTTACATTAAGCCTAGTCATGGCTTGGAAGAATTAAAAATGAGAACAGGTGATAAAAAAGCAATTGTAATTGGTGCGACAGGACTGGTCGGTCAGGCACTGGTGGATGAACTGCAACAAGCTGAAGATTTTAATGCTATTACCGTGGTTGTCAGGAAAAATTCAGAAACATTAAACACTTATAGCAAGGTCGCTCAGCTGATTCTGGACGACTTCCTGTTATTAAATGATGAAGATGTCAATGCCTATACCCATGCCTTTAGTTGCTTGGGAAGCACCATTAAACAGGCAGGTTCCAAAGACGCTTTTTATGCAATTGATTATGAAATCAATGCGCATTTTGCTGATTTGATTCAGGACAAAAATATTCATTTATTGCTGGTAAGTGCGTTGGGAGCGAACGCAAATTCGCCAATTTTCTATAATAAAGTCAAAGGTGAACTGGAAAATTACCTGAAGAGCCTGTCAATTTATAAGCTATCAATTTTCCAGCCCTCACTTTTAATTGGCAAACGTAGTGAGGTTCGTCTGCTTGAAGATCTGGCACAGACAGCATTTAAACTGGTCGAAAAAACCTGGACTCGGCCGTTTAAACTTAAACCTGTTACCGCAGAACAATTGGCGCATACTATGCGGGTTGCAGCACAAACACAGACTGCCGCATTCAAACTCTACGATAACCTGAGTATACAACAAAGCAAATAATGGAGAATTTCAGTGACGACAATTCCTTTTGTAACCTGTGATTTGTTAGATGATAACCCGGAAAAAGAGCTACAAGTGGTCATCCCGTCTTTAGATGGAAAATTCTTTAAAAGCTATGGCGCGCGTAAAACCTTTGGCGGTCAAGTGGTGACTGTAAAGTGTTTTGAAGATAACTCACGTGTGAAAGAGCTGTTGGCAACCGATGGTACAGGGAAAGTATTGGTAGTCGATGGTGGTGCATCTATGCGTTGTGCCTTGATGGGAGACATGATTGCCGAGTCCGCAGTGAAACATCGCTGGAACGGGGTGGTAATCTATGGTTGTGTGCGTGATGTGGATGCACTTGCAGAACTGGATTTGGGCGTACATGCGTTGGCTGCAATCCCGCAAAAAAGTAATCGTAAAGGCATAGGCGAAGTCGATGTCAGCTTGTATTTTGGTGGTGTGACAATCAACTCGGGCGATTATATCTACGCAGATAATAATGGCATTGTGATTGCAAAAGAAAAACTGGTCGACTGCTAAAAGGAGAGTGCGATGCTGAATAAGGTGAATCACCAGCTCAAGGTTTTACAATCGGTTGTTGCCAGTGTAATCGAAGGCGGTCGAGGGGCAATGGGGACACCATTCCCTAATCAGCCGGCAAAGGCAATAAAACTGTATGAGTTTGAAGGTTCACCATTTTGCCGCCGTGTCCGTGAAGTGATCACCTTACTGAATCTGGATGTGGAAATTTATCCATGTCCTAAAGGTGGGCAAAAATATCGACAGATCGTCAAAGCCAAAGGTGGTAAAAAACAGTTTCCCTTTTTGATTGATGAAAATACCGGTGACCAGTTATATGAGTCACAAGCCATTATTCATCATCTGTTTAAGCACTATGGCAAAACAGGGAAAACACCGAAAAAGTATAGCCATTATCCAAAACTTCCGTATGTGTCTACGTTGGCCACAGTCGCTAACGCAGCGCGTGGCGTCTGGATTGATCCGCAGATTGTTGATCGTCCGGCACCAGCGCAGTTATTGGAACTGTGGAGTTTTGAGGCGAGCCCGTATACCCGTTTGGTGCGTGAAGTCCTGACCGAGTTAGAACTGCCCTATATTTTGCATAATGTACCGAAAGAACGTTGGCAGGATATGGGGCCAGCCGTATTGCGTTTAAAACCCGGTAAGTATATTCCGTTGCCGAATGGCAAACGTGAAAAGGTGGTTGAGGTGATGGGACGCGATATTCAGGTGCCTTATCTATTTGATCCGAATACAGGTGTGAAAATGTTTGAATCTGCCAAAATTATGGAATATTTAAAGAAACAGTACGGAGCATAACTGTTCAGAAAGCATCTTTTAACAGGTGCTTTTTTTATATCAACTGGGATGGCGGTTGCTTCAATTATGGGTTTAGCGGTTTAATAGGCCTGAAAATAGTCATATGATCACCCCAAAATGTTAAGTCAATTTAGCAATCTCTTCAAAAGTTCTAAACAAACACCCGAGCAACTATTTCTAAAAGAACACGCTCTGTCTTTTGATGCTGAGCAGGGGCCAATTTTAAATGGTGTGGTACTGAATGATTTGGGTTTTCGTCTGGAATATTTCTCAAACCGAAAATTAGAACGATTTGATGATTTAGAAAAGCTATTCCGGATTGCACCACAAATTAATGAAAAAATTGATCTGGAATTACACTCGCAACGTTTTGTTGAGCGGTTGGAAAATAATGAAGAAAATCTCAAAGAACTCAAGCAAGCGATTAAAGTTTTAAATGATTATTATGTGAAGTTTAAACGGGCGAGATAGAGCAGTATAGGTGCAACACTATCTATTAATAGTAACCAACACATATAAGGCGTGGCTACAAAAGTGTAGTCTTACCCTATATTCGAGTATGAACTTTCATAAAGATAATAACTAGAGACAAATGCATGGCACATCGTATTTATTTATATAATGTTAATAAAGATAAACAGCATAGCGATTTGGGCTATCTAGGTGAGTGGAAATATGAAATTCCACAGTTGTTACTTCCGCTGTTTTTTGCACAACCTTCCCGTAAGGGGCATTTGCTGTACTTTGACCGCCAAGGTGGTGTTGAGTACTTACAACGTTTTTACCATTTATTAAATGAACAATATCAATTCAGTGAACAGGTGGGCTGTATAGAGGCCCAGCAGACCATGTTCGAGCTATTACAGCACTTGCCTTATGAACAACTAGAAATGGATGCCACTGATGTCTTTAATATGAATGAGGACAGTCATCGTCAGCAGGCACAGCAATGGCTTGAAGACATCCTGGAGAAAAAAGCCTTGTATGATCAGGCTCTGGAGCAGCGGGATTTAACTGTTCTGGATGCGGTGTTGGCCAGAACGGGCTATGAAAACTTTCTGGATATTTTACAGACAGACTGGGTGCAATGGGGACTGGGCTATTGGGAAGAATCACTTTATCGCGATGCATCGGAAAGCTTTGAGGAAAATGGCCTATGGGGACTCAGAAACCGTCAGGGAGAAGTTGTTCTTGCACCGCAGATGAACGAGATCTGGGCATTTAATGATGAGGGAATCGCCGTATTTGAGCGCAATGCACAATATGGTTATCTGAATCATTATGGGAAGATTCTGCTCGAAGCACAGTTTGCGGATGCCTATGACAGTTTTCAGCTGGAAGGTAAAAATTATGCAGTAGTGCATCCACAGGAAAAGCCGGAATTAGAAGGCCTGATCTGTGTGGAAGATGGTCAATGGATGATTCCCGCCTGCTACGAAGCAGTAGAGCAGCTACGTTACTCTGATGTTTTTAATGTATTTAAAGCAGGCCAGTATCGTCTGGTTAATCTCCAGCATCAGGCTATTGTCGCTGAATCATCGGACCATCCTTTCGATCTGGATTATTTAAATGAACAGGTTAAGCTGTATTACTGTGCTCAAAAAGGCTCGGCAAAAAGACGTTATTTCCTGAGTAACGGGGACTATCTGGGAGAATATATTGAAGATGTACTACAACCGCTCAGTAATGGCTATTTATGGGTCAAGCCGAATAAGTTCCAGCGCAAGATTTGTGTACTAAAACCAAATGGCGAGTTACTGATTGATGATATTGATCAGCTAAAGGAATGGTCGGGTTATGGTTATCGTAGTTTTGCTTATTGCAAAAATAAGCAATGGTCTGTCTATCACACCGAAACCCATTGCTTTTTGTTAGCACAAGGTATGGATAAGCTGATTGAGGGGGAATATCTGCATGAACTCGAGGATATTTATCCTTTTGAACATGCAGGGCAATATGGTCTGTTCGATGCCAAGCAACAGCGATGGCTGATCCCGCTTGCCAATCAGTTTGAGCGTATCCAGCATGTCAGTCACGGCGTGTTCCAGTGCATCACGACAGCGGGAAGCTATTACTACGATGCAAAACAAAATATGCTGGGAACAACAGGTTTTGATTATATTGCGCCGGCAATTGAGCGTTATGACCCGGAACAAGGGCTATTAACTTTATTCAAAGCGCTGAATGTATTTTTTATCAACCCGCAGCGTCAACTGGTACAAGCTGACCCTGATCAGATTGCTCAATTTTATCTGCGGCGCTTTAATTTCCAAGGCAAGGATTTAAGATTTTTCGAGCAGTTCTATTCACGCTGGAAAGCTGCCCAAGGCGATAGCTATTTTGGTCAGCTGAAGGTCAACACCTTGTTAAAAATGGCGCAATCTTTTGAAGAACATCATGATATTGCGCAAGCCATACAATATTATCAGGCTGCTGCGGATCAGGGGGATAGTGAGAGTATGGTGGCCTTGGGCCTGATTTATAATAACGGTGAAGGTGTGCAGCAAGATTATGTGCGTGCGCTGGACTATTACTGGCAAGCAGTGCAACTGGACAATTCGTGGGGCTGGAACAATCTGGGGTGTATGTATCTTAACGGGCACGGGATTGAGCAGGATGTCCAGCTGGCGATTGAATGTTTTAACAAGAGTGCACAATTAGGTAACGGGCAAGCCTGCAAAAATCTGGCAGGGTTTTATTATGACGGGATTGACATTGAACAGGATCTGGAGCTTGCCGCAACATATTATCAACGTGCCGAGCAGCAGTTTTATTTCAGTGGAGAACAGCTTGCTGATATCTACTATCAACAGGCGGCATATGCTCAAGTTGCCAAGCTGATTAAGCGTGATAAAGACGAAGCATATACGGCGATCTATTATGCACTAATGTATGAAGCAGGGCATCAGTTTAAGCAGAATATTAAAAAGGCCATTCAATATTTTGAGAAGGCATTGCAGTATGCTGATTATGCTTATGCATTGAAGCAGTTACTGCATTATTATGCTGAATCGGAACAGTTTAAAAATCCTGAAAAATATCAGCATTGGCAGGAATATATCGTAAGTAATGATATACAACTTGATGAATCTGCATCTGATTAAGCAGGGTATAAGCCTAGTAAAGCACTGAGCAATAAAAAAGCTGAATCAAGTGATTCAGCTTTTTTTGCTTCAGTCGGTGAGCAATTATTTTTCAATAATCGCGGTCACACCTTGACCACCCGCAGCACAGATCGAAACAAGGATACGACCTGAACCTTTTTGGTTTAAGATTTTCGCAGCCGTCGCGATGATACGACCACCTGTAGCGGCGAATGGGTGACCCGCAGCTAAAGAAGAACCTTTAACGTTGAGTTTGCTACGATCAATTGAACCTAAAGGTGCATCTAGCCCTAAACGCTCTTTACAGAACTTTTCATCTTCCCACGCTTTCAAGGTAGAAAGCACTTGTGATGCAAATGCTTCGTGGATTTCATAGTAGTCGAAATCTTGAAGTTTAAGGCCAGCACGCTCAAGCATACGTGGAACTGCATAAGCAGGGGCCATTAATAAGCCTTCTTTCTTGCCCACGAAATCAACCGCAGCAGTTTCAGAGAAAGTCAGGTAAGCAAGTACTTCGTGACCATTGGCTTTCGCCCATTCTTCAGACGCTAAAAGTACACATGACGCACCATCTGTTAATGGCGTAGAGTTACCTGCTGTCATGGTTGCAGCTTCGCCTTTACCAAACACTGGTTTTAATTTTGCCAGTTTTTCAGCAGTTGAGTCAGCACGTAAGTTATTGTCACGGCTTAAACCCAGGAATGGCGTGATTAAGTCATCGAAGAAACCTTCTTCGTATGCTTTTGCCATTTTTTGGTGAGAAGAAGCAGCGAGAGCATCTTGTTCTTCACGTGGAATACCCCACTCAAGCGCAGTGATTGCTTGGTGGTCACCCATTGATAAACCGGTACGTGGTTCACCATTTTTAGGCGCATCCATCAGGTCTTTTACATTTATTTTCGCTAAAGCTTTTAAACGGTCTTTACCTGTTTTGGCAATGTTAAGCTCAAGCAGGGCTTTACGTAAGCCGTCACCGAAAGCGATTGGCGCGTCAGAAGTGGTATCAACACCACCTGCGATACCCACTTCGATTTGACCTAAAGCAATTTTGTTTGCGACAAGGAAAGCGGCCTGTAAACCTGTACCACATGCTTGTTGAATGTCATAAGCAGGGGTTTCTGGTGCAAGTTGCGTATTTAATACACATTCACGCGTCATGTTAAAATCACGGCTGTGCTTTAAGACTGCACCCGCAACCACTTCACCTAGGCGTTGACCTTGCAGGTTGAAGCGCTCAACCAAACCGTTTAACGCAGCTGTAAACATGTCGATGTTAGAAGCTGTGAAATAAGCGCCGTTAGAGCGAGCGAAAGGAATACGGTTACCGCCGATAATGGCAACACGACGCACAGTGTTTTGGCTCATGGTTTTATCCTGTTGAACAGAAGGTTTGGTTGTTTTAGCAGTCGCTGCTTTCGTCGTTGTAGAAGAAGCAGCGCTTTTTGCCGCACCTGCACTACGTGTTGTAGAACGGGCACGCGTTGTTTTTGGTGTCGTGGTTGCTGCTTTTGGAGTTGTGCTCGCAGTTTTACGTTTCGTAGAAGCTGCTGTTGATGTATTTGACACAGTCTCCTGAGCAGAATTGTCGACTGCTGGATTTTCTTGAGTTGTTTTGCTCATAAGGCTTTTCCAAGCATAATTGCGATATTCTTGCTACAAACATACCATATTTCCCATACAGCTGTATTGACTAGAATGACGCTTGCGACCACATTCAGGTCAAGACATCCAGACATGAACTCAAGTATGATTTGTGATGAGTCAATCAGACATTGATTTCATGCCATATCCCAACATGATTCATGTGTTTGTAACAAATTCATTTGTATGAGAGATAATAACCATGACTGATCAATACCAAGCATTTACACAATCACCTTTAGGTAAATTTGTGGTAAAAAATTTAGGTCTGCCATCACCAGTGACGCTAGATCGTTTTGAAAGTGCCCAACCTGTTGTGAATGGGGCAGTATTGCTTGGCGCAGCACCATCAAGTACGGTTTCTGCTGCGATTGCTCAAGTTCTTAGCAATATTCATGCAGATAGTTATGTCGGTAATAATGTTGAGTTACAGCAGACTGCTGCAAAAGTCGGTTTAAATCTGCGTCCATTAAATGCCGATGATAAAGAATCTAAATTCAAAGCGGTTGTATTTGATGCCTCTGGCATTCAGGATTCTGAGCAGTTAAAAGAGTTGTATAACTTTTTCAATCCAATCGCTCGTCAAATCTCAAGTTCAGGTCGTGTGATTGTGATCGGTACCACACCTGAAACTGCAAAAACAGTCAAACAGGCGATTGCACAACGTGCGCTTGAAGGTTTCATCAAATCTGTTGGTAAAGAGTTCAAAAAAGGCATTACTGCTCAAGTGGTTTATGTCGACCAAGGTGCAGAAGCGAACCTTGAATCAACTTTACGTTTCTTGATTTCACCACGTTCTGCTTATGTATCAGGTCAAGTGATCCGTGTATCTAAAGCTGATGTGGCTGATTTAGACTGGGCGAAACCACTTGCAGGTAAAACTGCATTGGTTACCGGTGCAAGCCGTGGTATCGGTGAAGCGATTGCACATGTCTTGGCGCGTGATGGTGCACATGTCATTTGTTTAGACGTTCCACAACAACAAGCGGATCTTGAACGTGTGGCAGGTTCAATTGGCGGCTCAGTATTGGCAATCGACATTACGGCTGCGGATGCGGGTGAAAAAATCAAGACTGCTGCTGCAAAACAAGGCGGTTTAGACGTGATCGTGCACAATGCAGGGATTACCCGTGACAAAACTTTGGCAAATATGAAGCCTGAGCTTTGGGATCTTGTCATCAATATTAACTTGTCTGCCATTGAGCGTGTTAACGATTACTTACTATCTCATGACGGTTTAAATGCCAATGGTCGTATCGTTTGTGTATCATCAATCAGTGGTATCGCGGGTAACCTCGGTCAAACCAACTATGCAGTATCTAAAGCAGGGGTGATCGGTCTGGTTAAATTTACTGCGCCGACATTGAAAAATGGTATTACCATCAATGCAGTTGCACCAGGTTTCATTGAAACACAAATGACTGCTGCGATTCCATTCGCGATTCGTGAAGCTGGTCGCCGTATGAACTCAATGAACCAAGGTGGTTTACCTGTAGATGTAGCTGAAGCAATTGCGTGGTATGCATCTACTGGTTCAACAGGTGTGACTGGTAACGTGGTACGCGTCTGTGGTCAAAGCTTGTTAGGTGCTTAAGCATTAGGGTTTTGAAGAGGGGTGCTTGTGCATCCCTTTTTTATAAAAATATTGAAAGGTTTATTATGAATACACGTCATTTTAGTCAGTTGCCAAAACCTTATTTAGCTTATCCAAAAGTCATTCAAGGTCTCATTTTCAAAAAGCCAAAAGGTGAAAAAGTTCTGCCACAAGTTGAGTATGTGGTAGATACACTTAAAATTGATAGCAAACATTTAGAAAGCTATAACGAGATTTGTGGTTTTAAAAATGATGGTGTCGTACCTGCAATTTATCTGGCGGTTTTGTCGCAAAGTCTGCAAATGCACATGATGACCAGTGAAGCTTTCCCGTTTCCAATCTTGGGTTTGGTGCATATTCGTAACCAGATCAAGCAAATACGTAAAATTGCTGTGAATGAGCAAATCACGTTGTCGTGCAAGTTTGGTGAACTAAAACCGCACGACAAAGGTTTGCAATTTGATTTCATTACCACTGCGAAAGTTGCCGGTGAAGTGGTGATGGAAAGTTTAACCACCTATTTATCACGTCAGAAAACTGAGAAAAAAGCAGGCGAAAAAGCTAAAGATACGCAAGAACCCGCTTATCAATCACAGGCAGAATGGGATATTTCAGAAAATACCGGGCGCCGTTATGCGGTGATTTCTGGTGACTTTAACCTCATTCATATCCATGCGGTGACTGCAAAAGCGTTTGGCTTTAAACAGGCGATTGCACATGGTATGTGGAGCAAGGCCAAAGCTTTGGCGAGCATTGAGCTTCCAGCGGCTTATGAGGCAGATGTCTGGTTCAAACTACCAATGTATTTACCTTCAACGGTTGAGTTCCTTACCGCAGCTGAAGCAAAGCAAACAGATTTCCTGATCCGTAATCTGAAATCTAAAAAGCCACATGTGGCAGGTACAGTGAAGGCACTTTAATCCATTCTTAAATTGTAATGCTCCCTGTTGTGCGCAATAGGGAGACCATAAAAACATAAATATCATAAGGAATTGAGCTTTGATTAAAGAATTATTATTTGCTGATACACAGCATTATCACGGTAGCGTTGATGAACGCTTTATTGATCTGGCTCACCAGTTTAGCCGTTTACAGGATGCACGTAGCCAGCAAGGTGGCGCGGCATTGGTGGTGTATTTTCAAGGGCAGAAAGTTGTTGATATTTATACGGGGAAGAAATCTCAACATGAAGACTGGCAAGCCGATACCTTGGCCATGTGCTATTCAACCGGTAAGGGGGTTCTTGCAACGCTGGCGCATATTTTAGTGAGTGAAGGTGTGCTGGATTATGAGCAGCCGATTACACATTATTGGCCTGAATTCGCTCAAAATGGCAAAGCCAATATTACCTTGCGTCATGTGTTATCCCATCAAAGCGGTTTGTTTGATATTCGCAATATGATTGATGCTGCGACAGAAATGCTGGATTGGTCGCATATGCTGGACGTGGTGGCTGCAGCAACACCACGTTTTATGGCAGGGCAAAGCTATGCTTATCAACCCTTGACCTATGGCTGGATTCTGGGTGGTGTCATTGAAAAAGCAGCCAAACAGCCGTTAAGCTGGCTGATGCAACGTTATCTGGTACAACCGCTTGAACTGGATGGCGCTTATTTTGGAACGCCTGCTTCAGAATTAGATCGTGTTGCACGTTTATTGGAAAAACCCAAAACGGCATCTCAAGCTAAACCGCAGAACAAGAAAAACAGTCAATCCCGTAAAGCCTCTTTATCGGAACGCTTATTGGAGCTTTCCGGGCAAAACCCGCAAGATTTTCAGGATGCCATGATTCCTAAAGGGATGCGCCATTTTAGCTTTTATAGTGATGAGGGCTTACAAGCGGTCATTCCTGCGGCAAATGGGGTATTTACCGCAGATAGTCTGGCTAAAGTGTATGCCATGCTGGCCAATCAGGGGCAATGGCAAGGTCAGCAACTGATTCGACCAGAAGTGTTCAAGCAACTCAGTACGGTACAAAGCAAAGCACGTGATCAGGTCATGCCGATTCCAATGCACTGGCGTTTGGGCTATCACCGTATTCTCACCCTGGGCAAACGTGCGCCACACGGCTTTGGACATGTGGGCTTTAATGGCTCGGGAGCTTGGTGTGATGTTGATCGTGAACTGAGTTTTGCTTATACCCACAATTTTAATGTGACTTCAGCAACCGGTGATTATCGTCTGTGGGGCTTGAGCCAGGAAACATTACGTTGTGCCGATGCAATTTTAAATGGGCGCAAAGGCTGGTTTTAATTCGCCTGAATTTGATAGGGTGGAATGTGATAAATCACTGCTTGATATTTTCTTTCCGTCTTGTAGCCCGCAATAGTACCACCTAAAAATTCAGCCAGTTTACGACTAGACTGATTATTCACTGCTACTGGATATAAGAAATATTGAGCGGATAGATGAGCAGAGGCCCAACAGAAAACCTCAAGGATCGCTTCTTTGGCAAAACCTTGATGGTGGCAATCTTCCCGAATCCATATGCCCAGTTCAGGTGTCGATGTCTGCATGCCATGCACACCGATCAGGCCAATAAAGCGCTGGTCTTGTTTATGGCGCAATACAAAGTGTTGGTCGCTATGCTTTGTTGCTTTGACTAACCATTGCTGAGCAATTGTTTCCTGCTCTGCAAAACTGTGTGCAGGTTCCCAACTCATATAGCGCGTTAGCGTTGTTGTAACGCATGGGTAGATATCAGCAAGATCATCCAGTTGAAACATAAATAAATTAAGTCTTTGGCTTTGTAATAAAGGGTGTCTCATTGTTTGCTCATTTTAGTTTTTTAAACAATTCTGCCTGAATCATGGCTTCGGTATGACGTTTAAAGTCGATTTCATTTAAACCATTCAGCCCAAGTTTGTAAATTCCTTCCAAACCACATACAAATGCAATTAACCGCCATGCAATGTCATGGCTATTGCTCTCAAAATGAAACTCTCCCTGTGCCTGACCTTCATTGATCATATTGACAATGGAAAGATGCCAATCTTGCATGGCGATATTGTAGGCCCGTTTAATTTCTTCATCTTGGTCAATCAGCACTTCAGCTTCATTCCAGAGTCTTAAATAAGGCTGAATCTGTTCAATATTTTCGCAACCCAGCAGGAGGGAAAGACGTTGTAAGGCGTTGGCTGTGCTGACCTGATTTTCAATTTCGTCCAGTTGTTGCATCAGTTTGATAAATGCTTCTGCTTTTAAATGCGAGCTGGAGGCAAAATGATGATGAACTTGTCCTGTCGATGTTTGGGCTTCGGTGGCAATACGGCGTACGGTCATCGCAGAAAAACCTTCGTTTAAGGCGACCTGCATGGCTGCCTGTAGAATCATTTCACGACGTTGTTCGCGATTTAAATAAGCCATTCTTTATTCGCACCTCTACCAAGATATAAATCGGGAACACACTACTCCAAATTTAAAAGTTGGACAAGTGTTCAATTTTGGTTATAATGACATCAATTTGAACAATTGTCCAATTTAGAGGCATTTATGTCACGCAAGTGGTTGATTCTTGCAATCGTTGTATTGATTTATCTCCCGGTATCGATTGATGCAACCGTTTTACACGTGGCGACA
Source organism: Acinetobacter sp. 'aerobic (ED)' (assembly GCF_904886855.1). Classification (NCBI taxonomy): domain Bacteria; kingdom Pseudomonadati; phylum Pseudomonadota; class Gammaproteobacteria; order Moraxellales; family Moraxellaceae; genus Acinetobacter; species Acinetobacter sp. 'aerobic (ED)'. The sequence goes on along the minus strand of NZ_CAJHGI010000002.1, from coordinate 13,992 downwards.
CCAACGTTGAGTGAGTCACTTTCTTTAACAGCAAATGAGTTGCTGTGGATTATTGATATCTATTCTCTGGTCATGGCTGGTCTGATTTTACCCATGGGTGCATTGGGTGACCGAATTGGCTTTAAACGCCTGATGATTATTGGCGGCATTTTATTTGGTCTGGCCTCATTGGCAGCTGCATTTTCTTCGACTGCTTATGCCTTGATTGGTTCGCGGGCTTTACTGGCCGTGGGTGCAGCCATGATTCTGCCTGCCACTTTATCTGCAGTTCGTAATACTTTTCTGGATGAAAAGCAACGTAACTTTGCGCTTGGCATCTGGGCAACGGTCGGCGGGGGTGGTGCTGCCTTTGGTCCGTTACTCGGTGGTTTCTTATTGGAGCATTTTCATTGGGGCGCAGTGTTCCTGATTAATGTGCCGATTATGCTGGCTGTATTGGCTTTAACGGTCTTCGTGATTCCCAAACAGGCAGGGCAACCAAAACAGAACCTTAATCTGTTACAGGCGATTGTGCTGGTGGTTGCAATCCTGAGTATGATCTATGCCGTTAAAACCGTGATGCATGGTTTTAGCATCTGGTCGGTGTTGATATTTGCGGTGGGCTTTAGTTTGCTGGTGGGCTTTATCCGTAAACAGCTCATCTCAACTTCGCCAATGATCGATATTCAATTGTTTAAACATCCGGTGATTGCAACGGGTGTAGTGATGGCAATTGTCTCCATGATGGCGCTGGTCGGTTTTGAATTGCTGATTTCACAGGAACTACAATTTGTTTACCAGCTTTCACCATTGGCTGCGGGTGCATTCATTTTACCGTTTATGGTGGCGATCAGTCTGGGTGGTCCAATTGCCAGTATGCTGGTCAACCGTTTCGGTCTGCGTTCAGTGGCATCGCTGGGGATGTTGATGAGCGCTGTCAGTTTGTGGGGCCTGGCCAATACAGACTTTATGCAGGCGAAGATGCAGGTCTGGAGCTGGATGGTTGTGCTGGGAATCAGCGTAGAAATTGCTTTACTGGCATCCACCTCGGCCATTATGTCGTCAGTGCCGCCAAGCAAAGCCACGGCAGCAGGGGCAATTGAAGGGATGGCCTATGAATTGGGTGCAGGTCTAGGCATTGCCTTTTTTGGACTGATGTTGTCATGGTTCTATGCCAACTCGATTGTGGTACCAGCCGATGTGCCGTCTAGCATTATTGAACAGGTGAGTAGCTCGATTGGTGAGGCAGTTCAAGCTGCCAAGCAATTACAACCCATGATTGCTGAGCATGTGATTGCAGCTGCAAAACAGGCTTTTAGCCAATCGCATCGTTCCGTGTTGAATGTGGCAGCCTTATTATTCTTGATCTTGTCGATCTTTATCTGGTTTGCTTTACCAAAGCGAGTCAAGGTTGTTGAGGAATAATGATTAACTCTGATCTAAAGTAGTTTGGATCAGGGTGTTTTTTTAAGGCGTATTTACCCCAAACTGACGTAAAATTTTACACAACTGAATCATCGGCAAGCCCATCAAGGTAGTTTGATCATCACCCACCATTTTCTCAAATAAGCTAATGCCTAGGCTTTCACATTTAAAACTGCCGGCACAATGCAAGGGTTGGTCAATTTCAATATAGCGCTCAATTTCTGCCAAGGTTAGCTGACGAAATTTGACTTGGTAATGTTCGACCAGTGTCGTTTCAAAGCCAGATTGTACATGTTGAACACTGAGCGCAGTACTGAAAAACACGGTTTGACCCGAGTTGGCCTGTAATTGCTGAATGGCATTTTCAACACTTAGCGGCTTACCAATGAAATCATAAGGTGCATGTTCACGCCAAGCGACCTGATCGGAACCAATCACAATCGCATCTGGATGTTGTGCAGCAATCACAGCTGCTTTCTCAAAAGCGAGACGTTTAGCCAAATCATCGGCATGTAATTCACCTGTTGCAGATTCATCAATATCAGGAGAGATACAGCGATAATCCAGCCTTAAACGATCCATGAGGTCTTTACGGGTCTGGCTGCCGGATGCCAGAATCAGTTCATATTGACGCATTACACTGCATATTCCACAAGAATATTGAGCGGTACATAGTGTAGTACCGCGTTGTGGCATGCATTCAGTTTAATCGGCGGTGCATGCCCAGCCTGATAGGCTTCAACCCAGCGCGTGACACAGATACACCAGAAGTCACCCGGTTTAAGTCCGGGAAAGCCGACTTCAGGTAAGGGGGTGATCAAGTCATTGCCGACCTTTTGCGAAAAATTCAGAAACTCAGAGGTCATTTGCGCGCACATGGTATGTTGGCCTGAATCGGTGACCGCGGTATGACAAAAACCATTACGGAAATATCCGGTTAAGGGATCATAACAACAGCTGGCTAAAGGTTCGCCAAGCACATTTAAACGATTAATTTTAGGATCTGGATGAATAGACATAATAATAATAAAGATCGAGTGACGTTGATTATCATAATCAAAAGTGACGGCTTCGGCAGCTTTTCTGCAAAAAAACTCACCTTTATTTCAGAGAATCATTTAAAATTGTGCCGTTTTTAAAATCAACTAGAGAGCCATCCATGAATTTTCAGCGCATGACTGATCTTGATTTAGCAGGTAAACGTGTCCTTATTCGTGAAGACTTAAACGTTCCTGTAAAAAATGGGGAAATTACCAGTGATGCACGTTTACGTGCGGCATTGCCGACCATTAAAGCTGCTTTAGAGAAAGGCGCGGCAGTGATGGTATTTTCTCATTTGGGTCGTCCTGTAGAAGGTGAGCCAAAACCAGAACAATCACTTGCGCCAGTTGCTGCTTATTTAAGTAAGGCTTTGGGTCAAGACGTTAAATTATTCACAGACTATCTAGATGGTGTGGACGTTGCAGCAGGCCAGGTGGTATTACTTGAAAACGTGCGTTTCAACCACGGTGAAAAGAAAAATAACGAAGAACTGGCAAAAAAATATGCAGCGCTTTGTGATGTATTCGTAATGGATGCATTTGGTACAGCGCACCGTGCAGAAGCATCAACAGAAGGTGCTGCACGTTTTGCACCAATTGCAGCAGCAGGTCCATTACTGGCTGCTGAGTTAGATGCGCTTGGTCGTGCCATGCAAACCCCAGAAAAACCAATGGTGGCGATTGTTGCCGGTTCTAAAGTATCAACCAAGCTTGATGTATTAAATTCATTGTCTACCATCTGCGATCAATTGATTGTTGGCGGCGGTATTGCCAATACCTTCCTGGCAGCAGCAGGTTATAACGTGGGCAAATCACTTTACGAAGCTGATCTGGTTGAAACGGCAAAACAAATTGCTGCAAAAGTCAGTGTGCCATTGCCAACGGATGTTGTGGTTGCAGATGCTAGCCAGATCAACTTTGAGGACTTCCTGGGTTCATTGGCAAGCGCGCAAGCTGTTGTGAAAAATGTTGCAGATGTGACTGACACCGATATGATTCTGGATGTTGGTCCTGAAACGGCTAAAGCATTTGCAGAAATCCTGAAATCTTCAAAAACTATTCTTTGGAATGGCCCAGTGGGCGTATTTGAAGTGGATCAATTCGGTGAAGGGACCAAAGCACTTTCTTTGGCGATTGCTGAATCTGCTGGTTTCTCGATTGCAGGTGGTGGTGACACATTGGCTGCGATTGATAAATATGAAGTTGCTGACCAAATTGGTTATATCTCAACGGGTGGCGGTGCTTTCCTTGAGTTCGTAGAAGGCAAGACTTTACCGGCGGTTGCGGTTCTACTTGAGCGTGCTTAATCAAGACGTAGCGCTTTGATTAAATAAAGAAATAAAAAAGAGTCGATTTAAATCGGCTCTTTTTACTTTTGGATAACATGGCCGTCATTAAAGTGTCATATATCTGAAATATGCTTGTCACAAGTTAATCAAGTTACTGTGGAAAGCCGTGATGAAATTTAAATTGACCCTTGCCGCGCTAATCATTGCTCCAATCATGCTGACTGCATGTGCGAAGAAAGATGAATCGAAGAATGCTGAACAGCAAGATCAGGCAGCTTCTGCTGTATCTACTCAATCGACACAGACCACTCCAGAACAACAAGCTGCAATTGATGCCATTGATAAGCCCAATCTAGATGAACATAATAGCGATGTTGCAGAGCATGGGGCGGCTTCAGAAGTTGCTGCGAGCCAAGCTCACTAAGCCATACAGAAAATAAAAGCCGATGTAGAAACATCGGCTTTTTTGTATTTAGGCGTTGGCCTTGCAATAGAAGGTGAGGGTAGTCTGGTAATCATCATCTTTAGCTAATGAGGCATTTTTACCTGTAATGGTGCCAATCACACCTGCGGCGGCTTCAACCATCTTGCCAGTTTGCTCATCCACCACACCTTTGAGTACGCCTTGATAGGCTGTTTTTTCATCTACAACAACAGGTGCGGTATTGCGGGTACAGGTTTTTTGAGCAGCGCTAATCGCATTATTTTTGGCGATCAGGTTGGTTTTACCAATGCCCGTCACTTCAAACTGATTATTTTCTTTTTGAATGGCCAAGGTATTGGTCGGTGTAGATGCACATGCCGTCAGACCCAATGCCAGGCCGCCAAGTAAACTCATGATGAAGGTTTTTTTCATTGCTTGTTCTCAAGTGATTACGTAATCATATTATTTGAACATATAATTTATGGGTGCTTTGGCAGGTTATGTACAGTTTGTGCAGAGACTCTGTTAATTTTGTCAAATGAATGATGAGCTTAGTAATCATGAGGTTTTCCATTTATTGACAAAAAAGCAATATAACCCATCCTTACAAGCAGGAATTAGGCATAGTGGAATTGATTCAGATTATGCTAATCTAGCGCCATCCTTGTGTTAGTTAGATTCATTTCAATGACGGACTCAAATATAGAGACAATTCATCAAAATATTCATCAACGTCAATCTATTGGGCAACTCATTGAGCCTGCACCGAATACAGAACAACTTGAAAAAGCAGTGCAAGCTGCGCTGACTGCCCCAGATCATCATCGTTTAAAACCGACCCGTTTTGTCATCGTTACTGCTGAGCAACGCGCTGCTTTTGGTGAGCATCTGGCTAAAGCCTTGGCAGACCTCGGAGAAACAGATCCTGCCCAGCTCGATCGGGTCAAGCAGCATCCGTTCCGTGCACCGTTGCTGGTTCTGGCTTTAACGACGCTTCAGGATCATCCCAAAGTACCGCACTTTGAACAGATCCTGAGCACGGGCGCAGCGATTCAGAACTTCTTGTTATCTTTACAGGCCCAAGGGTTTGCCAGCATGTGGCGTTCAGGTGCCGTCGTTGAGTCAAACTGGTTAAAACAGCAGTTGGGTTTAAAAGAGCAAGATTTAATTTCAGGAATTATTTATATTGGCACTGCGGCAAAGGCGATTGCACCACGTGCAGAAATAAACAGTCAGGATTTTGTCAAGGTGTGGCAAGCAAACTAAGCTCGGTTTGTAATGATGAAAGAAAGAAAACAGGTTTCAGGATAAAAAATGACAGAGTTAAAATTTAGCGATTTAGTTGAACCGGTGGCTGTAGATCAAAAAACAGCATTAAGAATTACAGTATTGGGTGGTGGTAGTTTTGGTACAGCCATGGCTAACCTGGCCGTGCGTAATGGCTGCGATACCATGATCTGGATTCGTGATGCTGCCGTCGCAGAAGAAATTAACCAGACTCACGTCAATAAACGCTATTTACCTGATTTTACTTTGGAAGCCGGATTGCGTGCAGTCGCTGATCTGGAGCTTGCAGTACGTGACCGTGACATTATTCTGGTGGCGATTCCGAGCCATTCATTTCGTGATGTGTTAAAGCAGATTGCACCGTTTATTACTTCTCAGGCTGTAGTTTCATTGACCAAAGGGATTGAGGCCAAAACCTTCAGTTTCATGAGCGATATTATTCGCACAGAATTGCCGGAAGTACCCTACGGTGTGTTATCGGGTCCCAACCTTGCCAAAGAAATCATGGCAGGTATGCCATCAGGTACGGTGATTGCCAGTGATTCTGAACTGGTTCGCTATGCCGTTCAGCATGCCTTACACAGTGCTTTATTCCGTGTGTTTGGTAGCGATGATGTGCATGGTGTGGAATTGGGCGGTGCATTGAAAAATATCTATGCCGTGGCGATGGGGATGGGGGATGCCTACAAGATTGGTGAAAATACCAAGAGTATGATCCTGACCCGTGCCTTGGCTGAGATGAGTCGTTTTGCGGTCAAGCAGGGTGCCAATCCTTTAACATTCTTGGGATTGTCGGGTGTCGGTGATTTATTCGCAACCTGTAATAGTCCATTAAGCCGTAATTATCAGATTGGCTTTGCGCTGGGTTCAGGTAAAACACTGGATCAGGCAAGCAAAGAATTGGGGCAGACCGCTGAAGGGATTAATACCATTGTTCAGGTGCGTACCAAAGCACAAGAACTGGATGTATATATGCCGATTACCAATGCGCTATATGAAGTGATTTTTGAAGGCGCACCACCCATGAATATTGCATTGTCGTTAATGAAAAATGGTCATCGTAGTGATGTAGAGTTTGTTTTACCTCATCATGAAGTCTAAGCAAAATCATGAGATGTATCAAAAAACTGTCATCTATTCGCGTTATGATACCGCTATAAAAAATAAGGTCGTTTTATGCAGTTAACTTTAGTTCGTCACGGTGAAGCGTCTCCAGCCATTAATGGAAACGATATGCAACGCCCCTTAACCCAGCGTGGTCATCAGCAGGCTGAGCAAACCGGGCAGTTTTTAAAAGATGTAATTCAGCCAGACATCTTTGTGGTGAGCCCTTTGTTGCGTGCCCAGGAAACTTTGGCCCATATCAAGGCACATTTTCACGGTATTCCCGTATTGATTTGCGATAAAATCAAACCGGATGATGATGCCAAAGATGCGATTGAATGGTTGTCAAAATTACCGTATGAGTCAATTGCAGTGGTCTGTCATATGAATGTGGTGGCACATATTGCTGAACAGTTGACCCATGAGAACTTTAATCCATTTGCATTGGCAGAAGCCCGTATTTATGATCAAGCTGTGATCGCGAATGGACTATCGACACAAAACAACCGTTTTACGCCAACATTATAATTTTTATATATCCGCGTTAGGATAAGGGTACTGAACACCGATGCTGTATTTATGGATGCCTTTGTGTCTATAAATACAGCATGTTAGTCGTTTTATTTGTTAAAAATATAATAAAAACAATAAATTATATTTTTTTTGAGGTTTGTTTATTAAGTTCTAGTCACCTATATTTACATCAAAAACACCACTATTTTTACTATTTTTTCAGCATTATTGTTAGAATTGAAAATTATCTACACCAAATCTGCACCAAGAATGAAGCTACCTAAACCCATTAAACGTGGTGAAACTTATCGCATCACTGTGACATATGAGAAGAAGCGCTACTCATGCACACGAGACACAATTAAGGAGTGTGAACAATGGGCTGCCATGAAACTTTTAGAGCTTAAAACTGGGAAAGCTTTAGAAGAGCAAGGCGTTAAACCAAATTTACCATTCAGAAGTCTTTGTGAGCGATATTACTTAGAAAAAGGTTTAAAGCTGAAATCTAAAGATGGTATACGAAACAAATTCGACAATATTGATAAGATACTTGGGGAGCTTGCAGATAAATCTATTTTTGATATTAAGCCAAACGATATTGTCAAATGGAGAAACAAACGAGTTAAAGAAGTGCAAAGTAGTACAGCACTATACGAATTTTCTATATTTTCTTCTGTTTTTACATACGCTCAAAAAGAATTATTTTTAATTGAAAGTAATGTATGGCAATCAGTTGTAAAGCCTGAAAAGGGGAAAAGCAGAAATCAGCGCATTACAGACGAAGATTTAACTAAAATACTTAAACAAGCTAAGTGGGACAACACAACTATACCTTTTTATGTGAAGCACTATGTGTGTTGGGCATTTTCATTTGCCCTAGAAACTGCGATGAGGCAGGGTGAAATTCTAGCTATGAAAAGAGAAGACATAAAAGAGGGATTTATACATTTGCCCATTACTAAAAATGGTGATTCTAGGAATGTACCTTTATCAGCTGAAGCAAAAAGGCTTTTAACCCTCATACCCACTGAAAACGATCTTTTACTCCCAGTAAATATCAAAACATTTAAAAGAACCTGGATAAAAATAAGAGATGCAGCAGGATTAGATCAGATCAACTTCCATGATACACGCCATGAAGCTATTACAAGAATGGTTAGAAATCGGAAGTTACCAGTAGAAGTTTTGGCTAAAATCACTGGGCACAAGACAATTGGCGTCTTAATTAATACTTACTATAATCCAAATGCACAGGATTTGGTTGCGATGTTTAATGGTGAAGAGAGCTAATTAGCTCTCTTTCTACCACGTTTAGGACTTTCCTTTTGTGTTAGCATCTGGTGAGCTAGTTCTGGGTTGTACATGTGCTTACCACCAGTGCCTTGATTAATAGTGATCAATTTGTCTCTGATAGTTGGCACGCTCCAATTATAAATTTTAGCTAACTCAGCTGCACTTACCAGCACTTGCTTTTCCTGCTCAAGTTTGGTGACAATAGCACCACCAAGATTCTGTCCGAGTAGAATATGTGGAGGAGAATCAGCCTCTACAGTGATAGTGTATTTAAATGCGCCCATCTTCACCCTCCGCATCCGCTTTCAAATCAATTCTTAGTTCTCTACCATCGTCACTATAGAAGCTATGTCGTTGGTCTTTCTTTTGATCATCATGCCAAGTGATTTCATCAAGGCCATTGTGAATATCTAATGCTTCACAATTAGCTTTGAAAGCTATAATCCCATCAGCAAGCTCTGCCATACAGTCATGTAATCTGTCAGATGGAACCTTTAACAAGTCAGTCAAGGTTCGAATTTCATATGATTTAATCATTTTCCGCCCCTTGCTGCTTCTACATCTGCCTTATATTCATCAAAATCACAATTTGTAGGATCAGTATTTGTTAAAAGCTCTTGAATCTGGCAAGCCACATACCACCATTCTTTAATACGTGGATTGTTCGACTCAAAAGGAAACAGGCAATCAGGATCACGTTGAAAGCGATTTGTCGAAGTTGCAAGGAGGTCCATTAACTCAATCGTCTGATCAATGATTTCATTATCAGAGCGAACCGGTACCACCACGCAGCCTTCAAGCTTTTTATTAAAATCTCGCTGAGCATACAATTCACCCAATTTCATGGATAGCTGAATAAGCATCTCAACATCTTCTTCATCAAATTGTTCTGAGAACCTAGCTTTGATTGCATCAATTTTGCAATCTAGGTTATGTGCTTCAATTTCGATTTCTAATTTATTTTCCATCACCAAACTCCCACCACAGCAATTAATAAAAGCCCAACCGCCAAATCCAACAAAATTGATAAACCTAAAGTGAGTTCTTTCATGGGGTAACCTTCGCTTTAATACGCTCTTGATATAGTTTTGAGTAGTACTCTTGAGCGTGTGGAATTTTGTCTTTTATCTTTTGAATCATTGACTCATCACGTTCATAACGAACAGTTGTCAGGCGCTCACGCAAATCAATCTGCTCAACAAGATCAATCAATTGTTCTCGATCATCCCAATCATTTGTAAGCTCAACTGGGCAAGGGAATAGCCAGAAATCGACCTCAGCTGCTTGGCAATCGTAAAGCCACATATAGCCCTGCATCTGCCAGTCATAGCCAGCCTTTTTCGCCTTCTCTTGTGCCTCATCATGAAAGAATGGGTGAGTGCCGATATCCCAAGTGCATTTCGTGTCGATGATCAAACTGTTGTTTAGATCCAGCACATCACATTCACCGGTGATCAAATCATTGTTGACTCGGCCACTGTGTTTCTGAAGTTGACGAAAGCGAACCTTTCCAGATAAATCAATCGCAATATCTTCAAGTGCATTGCCTTTGGCTGTGTACTGGTTTCCCTTGAATGACTTGAACGTGGTCAAGTCCTCCTTAACTGTTGTTCTGATCTCAGTCTTAGCTGTATCACTAAGAACTGAGCCTTTAGTTTTAGAGTCGCCTACAAGTTTATGTAGGCTTGAGCATCTAAATAACTTCATTTGATGCGCTCCTGAATTGCTATATAAGCAAGCTCAGCCATTTCTTTTGTTGCCGAAGATGCAGCCAATCTTTTATTTGAATCAACATGTAGCCCACAAATAAAGCGTCCATTTTTAGCTTGTCGTACGCTTGAAAAACCGTTGTACCTAATAGTAGCGATATATTCCTTAAACCTTTCTAAATCACTACTGGTATCAACAGAATAAAACTCATCAAAGTATTTGCGTGTCATTACTGATCCTCCACCGCTATACGCTGAGCTTCAGTAAGCGCATAACCTTCTAAAACGTAGTCCTTAGAGATTGCATCCGCTTTGAGCTGCTCAATTAGAGAAGGGAAGTCCTGTTCTGATACAGTAGGCTTTTGCACTTCAACTTCACCAACATCTTTAGATAGTGCATTTTTAAACCAATCCTTTGGCGTACTCATGCCATCACGTAGACTTGTGAAAATCTTTCGCAAAGCCACAATGTTGGCAGCGGTGATTGCTTCAAGACGACGCTGAATATAATCCTCAATGTCCTTCTTGCTTACACTGAACTGCTCAAATGCTTGGACAAGTTTCTGTACTGCTTCTGGTGAAGTATCAGCACTTGCATGAATTGTTCTTTCACATTGAGCAACTGCATCATCAATAACATCACCTGGAATAACACCCAATATACATGCCCGAAGTCGACGCGCACCGTTGTTTGCCACCAACTCGTAAATATCACGAGGATCAGAAAGCTTTTTAGATCCATTGCGGGTGTAACGCATATGTGGCACTTGGAACACTTTGGTTTGACGTGTATTTGTCTCCACATCCCAAGCAAATGCCTCAACGGTAGATTCACCGTTTTCAGAAGATAGCTCCCGGATACCGTACTGAATATTCCCCCAATTCTGAGCAAGCATTTCAGCCAAACGGATTGATGGTCCGGTTACTGAGCTTCCACCACGGGCATAAGAATAAACAGCAGATTGAGCCAAGCCTGAACGCTGGCATGCATTCATAATCTTGTCATAAGCTTCAATTGGGTTGCGTGGAAACTGTTTTGCAATAACCAAAGCAGCCTGAACCTCTGCAATTGCACGTTGACTATCTGCTTGAACAGTCGACATAGCTTGGGTAGTAGGAGCTGATACCGCAAAAGGATTCTGTCCTACATGTTGTACTGGCGCATTCATAACCTTCTCCTAAGCCTGTTCAGCTAATTTCTTGAAGTGCTGGCAAACATTCCGTACAATCTTGAACAACCACTTTTCTTCTTTTTGAGTAGTGTGTCTTGAGGTTGTATGGAATAACTGAATAATGTGTTCATGGCATTCACGTTCGTACCAGTTGTATAGAAAATATTCCTCAATTGAATCGTTGCCGCAGCTACCACGGTAGGCTGTCCAAGCACAATCCCAACAACGAATAGTGATTTGAAAAGCCTGTTCACCATACCAAGCAACAAAAACATCAATAGGATCGACACCATTTGCAGCAGGAATATGATGCGAATGAACCTTTTTAACTTCCATCGTCATCTCCTAAGCCGCTAAAACTTTGACTAAAGCTTTTGTGTAAGATTCACTGCAAGACCAAACACGTTGATTAACTCCGCATTTGCAATGCCATGTGTAGCCGCCTTTAGATAGAAAACGACTGTTAGTAGTTGATCCGCAAGCCTTGCAAACATAAGACTCAGACTTGATTAGGCTTTCTAAGTTGACTTGAGCGTTCATTGGTTTTTCTCCAAAAGCTCTTGGTATCTTTCCTCAGTTACTTGAACTGATTTCTTAGCATTCTCTACAGCCCATTCAGCTCTCAATAACTCCAGCTTCTTGAAATCAAAGTCAATCAATTCGCCTTCTTCGTCAGGCTCTGTCATTACCAGCGAACCTGTATTGATGACTCGACAAACAAGCATCCCAAAGCCATTAATGCCAGTAATAAAGCATGCTGAAGGCTCTTGAAACTTATTGCCTCTGCGAATACAAATTTTTCCAATGTAGTTTTTATCCATCCCTTAATCCCCCCTCAGCGCTGCAACAACTTGCTTGATTTCTTCTTCGGTGCGCCATGCTCCGAATTGAGTGTATTTAGGCTCTGCTGAATTAAAGAACAAAGGGCCATATCCACATTCTCTATGAACATCTAGAACCCAGACTCGATCGTCATCCTTCGGCTCAAAAGGAGCTGGAATCTCTAGCTCAAGCTTTATGGTGCGGGGTTTGAGGCGGAATAAATTGTCGCCATCTTCAAAAATACTTAAAGTATCTTTGGCTGTAATATCGCGCCAAGAGTAAACATTTGGTGTTGGTTTTAACTGCACAATATCACCCTTAGCCCAAGCCAGTTTTGCATCAGCCCCACTAATCAGGCCTTGTTCTTGGATTGGCTCGCGGAACCATAAGATTTCTGCACCTGCATCACCTTTCTTGATTTCCTCAACAGAAAATGAACATGGATTCCATATGCCGTCTTTATAAAAACTCTGACCTGATTGAAAGTTATGATCGCCATTAAGAGGCCAATAAACATATAGTTCAGCACCTTTTGGCACTTCAATCATCCAATGTGTTGCATCAGAGGGATTGATAAGGCATAACTTGTAGTTGTCGTTTGGATCTAAATACTCACGCACTTTAGACTTTCTTTGTACAACAAGGTCTCTAAGCTGAGGGAGGGTGAGTTCTTTGTTTTCATCTGAATTGAAAAAATCTAATTTTTCTGGTCCTCCAGATAAAATAGAACCATCTTCCTCTGCATATAAAAAACCAATAGGTTCCTCATTAAAGATCTTTTTACCTAGGTTTTTATATTCCCACTTATACCCAAGTTGGAATAACAACTCCTGAGCCTCTTTACTCTCAGCCTCATCATTCACTTTGATTTTGTAGTTATTCATCTCAAGCTCCCACTAATCCGAAGTAATGTAGAATTGCCATCAAAGCAGCGACAAACAGTAAAAACCAAACAACCATAAATGCGCTAAACGCTTGCCATGGAGTCATTGTGGTTCTCCCGGGCGTTGCTCTAGGGAGTCTTTCCAGTGCAAATTAGGAAGACTTAAGTGGAATTGCCTGAAGGACTTAACATTAATAGTGTCGTAATACCCGCCATGATTTGACATTGGTACTGGTTTATTTTCATACCCCCATACACAACCAAGTGAATCCTTGGCCAGCCAAAGCACATTATTTGGAACATTTGACCAATCATATTTAGTAGTCATTCTTCTTCTCCGAAGCCCTTAAGCGGGCTTTCTCAATTCTTGTTCGATTACTTGGACGATTTCTTGAACATCCCGGCTGTCTAAGTAGTAGTTTTCTACCAAGCCATCTTCGTCATAGATACGAGGTTCTTTAATCTCTTTAACTTCAACTTCGTTCCAGCTTCCGCCTACGCTATTGCTGTGAGTAGAGAAGTCAGCCACATACTCAAACTCAACAACGTATTGTTCATTTAGAGTCTCTACAGCGGCTTTATTTGACTTAACGTTGATTGATTCAAGTTTGAATGGAGCAGTGATACTAACCGGTTCAGCTTCTGGCGCTGGGCCGAATGCATAAGCAGCAATTGCCGCGCTTACAACGCTCGCACCTACAGCCAGTTTGACTACGTTCGTTTTTATGTTCATATCAAGCCTCTACTTCAACGAATTCGCCATTCTCATCAAGCTGATACCAGGTATTAGCTTTAATACCGTTCTCACCAACTTTTGAAGCACGGATGTGGATAATTTCATCTTGCATGTTTCGATATGTCAGAACGATTGCACCCGTATCACAAGCCATAGCTTTGTTATTCCAGCCTAATCCACATGCAACTGAGTGTTCACCAGTAGCTGACGCTGCACCTTGATAACCAGTAGCTGACGCTGCACCACGATTACCAGTAGCTGACGCTGCACCATATTCACCAGTAGCTGACGCTGCACCTTGATAACCAGTAGCTGA